>CAIXDS010000023.1 GCA_903918195.1 uncultured Acetobacteraceae bacterium
AAACAATCCTCAAAACGAATGGGTTCCAAGGGCCTCAGGCCCTTGGTGGGGTCCAGGGGCAAAGCCCCTGGTGGGGTCCGGGGCAACGCCCCGGCTTGCCGCGGCCTGATCCATGTTCAACGCATTCGAGCGCGCCGTCGCCGGCCGTTATCTGCATGCGCGTCGCGGCGAGCGGTTTGTGTCCGTCATCGCCGGGTTTTCCCTGATCGGCATTGCGTTAGGGGTGGCCACGCTCATCATCGTCATGAGCGTGATGAACGGGTTCCGCATTGAGTTGATGGTCCGCATTCTCGGCCTGAACGGGCATCTCGGCGTGTATGCGTCGGGGGCGCCGCTGGTGAATTTCGATGCGGTTACGGCGCGCATCCGGGCGGTGCCGGGGGTGGTCACTGCCATGCCGGTGGTCGAGGGCCAGGTCGGGCTCACCACCGAGCGGGGCGGGGCCTATCTGGGCGGGTTGGTGCGCGGCGTACGCCAGGCCGATCTCCGGCAATTGCATGTGGTATCCGACCACATCCTGGTCGGCTCGCTGGACGGGTTTGGCGGCGATGATGCGGTGGCGATCGGCGTCGGGCTGGCGCAGCGCCTGGGCCTGGGTGTGGGCAGCCGGCTGGAGCTGATTTCGCCGCAGGGGCAGGCGACGGTGGTGGGCAACATTCCGCGCATCCGCGCCTACAAGGTGGTGGCGATCTTCCAGGTTGGTTTCAACGAAGCGGACACCGGCTTCGTGTTCCTGCCGATCGAGGCGGCGCAGGTGTTCTTCCGCGTGCCGGATGCGGCGACGCAGATCGAGGTGATCACCGCCGACCCGGACCGTGTGCAGCCGGTCAGCCGCGCCATCCGGGCCGCGCTGGCCGGGGAGCGGGTGAGCGTGATCGACTGGACGCAGAGCAACAACAGCTTCTTCGCCGCCGTCGAGGTCGAGCGGAACGTGATGTTTCTGATCCTGACGCTGATTATTCTGGTGGCGGCGTTCAACATCGTGTCGTCGCTCATCATGATGGTGAAGGACAAGACGCGCGACATCGCGGTGCTGCGCACGCTGGGGGCAGGGCAGGGGTCGATCATGCGCATTTTCCTCCTTTGCGGCGCCAGTGTCGGCGTGGCGGGGACGGTTGCGGGGGCGCTGCTCGGCGTTGTTTTCTGCCTCAACATCGAGACCATCCGGCATTGGCTGGAGGGGCTGACGGGGACGAACCTGTTTAACCCCGAGGTCTATTTCCTCTCCCGCCTGCCGGCGGTGGTGCAGTGGTCCGAGGTGACGCAGGTGGTGGCGATGGCGCTGGTGCTGTCGCTGCTGGCAACTTTGTATCCAAGCTGGCGGGCGGCGCGCACCGACCCGGTCGAGGCGTTGCGCAGTGAATAAGGAATCCCTGCTGGCGGTGCCCCCGCTGGAACTGGACAACGTGGTGCGCACCTATCGCAGCGGCGCCGGCGAACTGCCGGTGCTGCGCGGCGTGGACCTCGCGCTGCATTCCGGCGAGATCGTGGCCCTGGTGGCGCCGTCCGGCACCGGAAAATCGACACTGCTGCATCTGGCCGGACTGCTGGAAAAACCGGATGGCGGCCGGGTGTTCATCGATGGCCGCGACGCCGGCGCGCTGGGTGATGCCGACCGCACGGCGATCCGCCGCGACGGCATCGGCTTCGTCTACCAGTTCCATCACTTGCTGCCAGAGTTCACCGCGCTGGAAAACGTCGTGTTGCCGCAGATGATCGCCGGCAAGTCGCGCCGGGCGGCCGAACCGCGGGCGCGCGCGCTGCTGGACTCGTTCGGCCTGAGCGCTCGGGTGGATCATCTGCCCGGCAAGCTGTCGGGCGGCGAGCAGCAACGTGTGGCGATCGCGCGGGCGATGGCCAACGCCCCGCGTGTGCTGCTGGCCGACGAGCCCACCGGAAATCTGGACGTGGCAACGGCGGCTTCGGTGTTCGACGAATTGCTGCACGCCGTGCGGGCCCAGGGCGTGGCGGCGCTGATCGCCACCCACAACCCGGAGCTGGCGGCGCGGATGGACCGGACGGTGACGCTGCGGGATGGCCGGGTGGTGCCGCTATAGCGCCTCAGCGCACCGGCGGGCCGCCATGGGGCGTTCCCGGCGCGCCGCCGTCCGTCTGCGGCAGTTCCTGCCGCGTGAAGCCCGGCGGCGGGCGGAAATCGGCGTCCGGCTGCGGCGCGTAGGTCACCTCGGTGGCTTCCATCCCGTGCTGGCTGGTGCTGTCCTGGACCCGGAGCATGACGCCGTCATCGGTGATGCAGGCGGTGCCGGTGGCGTGCTCCCCGGCGTAGTCCCAGACCGTGCAGTTAAGGCCGGCAACTGCCCCGGCGCCCTGGCGGGTGAACCGCGTCGTCGGGTCAAGCTCCGGCGAGCGTTGCTGCCCCGCCGGGATCGGGATTTCCAGATACATGTGCTTGTCGCTCATCACCAAAATCATCTGCCTGGCCTTGCGGTCAACGATCGCGTAGCCGTGCTGGCTGGCGGCTTCCACGCGGGACAGGCCGGTGCTGGCCTGGATGCTCATGTGCAGGTTGCCGGGGCGCGGGCCGATCATCCGATAGGTGATGGCGACATCGCGGGACGGCGTCATCAAGGGACGGTCCTGCGCTGCGGCGAGTGTCGGCACGACGGCACCGGCAAGCAGGAAGAACGCCAGCGTGGGCCGATGAAACATGGCAATGGTCCTTCCGGGAATTGACGCAAGTGTCGTCACGCTGGGGTGCCCGGTCAACCGCCGCGCTTTCCGGCCCGAGCGCGGCGGCGTACAAACGCCCCCATGCCGCACGCCGATTTCGTCCATCTCCGCGTCCATTCCAGCTATTCGCTCAGCGAAGGCGCCATCAAGGCCGACAAGATCGCCGCCTTGGCCAAAGACGCCGCCATGCCCGCGGTGGCCATCGCCGATTCGGGCAACCTGTTCGGTGCGCTCGAATTCTCCCAGGCCTGCGCCGCCCGCGGCGTGCAGCCCATCATCGGCTGCCAGATTGCCATCGCGCGGGAGGACAATCCGCGCCTCGCCCCCGATCCGGTCGTGCTGCTCGCCCAGACCGCGGAAGGCTTCGCCAACCTGCAGCGCCTGTCCTCCGCCGGCTTCCTGGAGACCGATCCTGGCCTGAAGCCGCAATTGCCGTTCGCGCGTATCTGCGAGCACGCAGACGGCCTGCTTCTCCTCACCGGCGGCACGCATGGTCCGCTCGCCCGCCTGCTGGCGGAGGGCCAGAAGCAGGAGGCGGAACATCTGCTCGCGCGGTTTGCCGAGGCGTTTCCCGACCGCACGGTGATGGAGTTGCATCGCCATGGGCTACCCATGGAAAAGGCGATCGAGCCCGGACTGATCGCGCTGGCCGACGCCGCAAGCATCCCGCTGGTCGCCACCAACGACTGTTTCTTTGCCAAACCGGAAATGCATGAGGCGCACGATGCCCTGCTCTGCATCGCCGAGGCCCGTCTGCTCTCCGAACGCGACCGCCGCCGCGTCACCCCGGAGCACTGGTTCAAGCCCGCCCGCGTGATGCGCGCCCTGTTCGCCGATCTTCCCGACGCCTGCGACAACACGCTGGCGATCGCGCGGCGGTGCGCGGTGATGGCGGAAACCCGCAAGCCCCTGCTGCCGGTCTGCCCCAAGGTGCGCCCCGGCAGCACGGAAGACGAAACGGTACGCGCCATGGCCACCGAGGGCCTGGAACGCCGCCTTGCCACCATGCAGGCCGACCCGGCCACCCAACAGGAATACCGCGAGCGCCTGGCCTACGAGCTCGACGTCATCGCCAGGATGGGGTTCCCCGGCTATTTCCTCATCGTTGCCGACTTCATCCAATGGGCGAAAGGGCAGGGCATTCCGGTCGGTCCCGGCCGCGGTTCTGGCGCCGGATCGGTGGTGGCGTGGGCACTCACGATCACCGACCTCGACCCGATCCGTTTTTCGCTGCTGTTCGAGCGCTTCCTCAACCCTGAGCGCGTGTCGATGCCCGATTTCGACATCGATTTCTGCCAGGACCGCCGCGACGAAGTCATTGCCTATGTCCGCCGCGAATATGGCGCCGACCGCGTCGCCCAGATCATCACCTTCGGCAAGCTGCAGGCCCGCGCCGCGGTCCGTGACGTGGGCCGCGTGCTCGGCCTTCCGTTCGGCCAGGTCAACAAGGTTGCCGAGCTGATCCCCAACAACCCGGCCAAGCCGGTGACGCTGCAGCAGGCCGTGGACGGCGAGCCCAAGCTGCAGCAGATGCGTGCCGACGATGAATCCGTGCGCCGCCTGCTGGAAATCGCCCTGCAGATCGAGGGTCTTTACCGCCACGCCAGCACGCACGCCGCCGGCGTGGTGATCGGCGACCGCATGCTGACCGAACTGGTGCCGATCTACCGCGATCCGAAATCCGATTTCCTGGTCACCCAGTACTCGATGAAATATGTCGAGCAGGCCGGGCTGGTAAAATTTGATTTTCTCGGCCTGACCACACTGACCATCCTGCAGCGCGCCGTCGGGTTCTTGCGTGCGCGCAACATCGGCATCGATCTCGACCATCTGCCGCTCGACGACAAACCCACCTACGACATGCTCCAGCGCGGCGATGCCGGCGGGGTGTTCCAGTTTGAAAGCCAGGGCATGCGCGACGTGCTCCGGCAAATGCGCCCCGACCAGTTCGAGGACCTGATCGCTGCCGGCGCGCTGTATCGCCCGGGGCCGATGGCCAACATCCCCGCCTATTGCCAGCGCAAGCACGGCGAGAAATGGGAGCCGCCGCACGAGGATATCCGCGACATCCTGGCTCCGACCTACGGCATCATGGTCTACCAGGAACAGGTCATGCAGATCGCCCAGAAGATGGCGGGCTACAGCCTGGGGGCCGCCGACCTGCTGCGCCGGGCGATGGGCAAGAAAATCCGTGCAGAGATGGAAGCGCAGCGGAAGATTTTTGTCGCCGGCGCCACCGCACGCGGCATCCCGGCCGCCAAGGCCGAAGAAGTGTTCGACCTCATGGCGAAGTTCGCCGATTACGGCTTCAACCGATCGCACGCCGCTGCCTATGCCCTGCTCTCCTACCAGACCGCCTGGCTGAAGGCGAACCATCCCGAGGCGTTCCTCGCCGCCTGCATGTCGCTCGCCATCAACAACACCGACAAGCTCGCGGCGCAGCGGCAGGAGGCGACGCGCATGGGCATCCGCGTGCTGCCGCCCGACATCAACCGCTCCGGCGCGGATTTTGTCCTTGAGGACGATGCCGACGGGAAGACCTGCATTCGGTATGCGCTTGCCGCGGTGAAGAAGGTTGGTGCGGGCGCGATGCAATCCGTCGTTGCCATCCGCGGCGCTCGCCCCTTCGCCGACCTCGCCGACTTCGCCGCCCGCGTGGACGCCAAACAGATCAACCGGATGCAGATTGAAAACCTGGTTCGCGCCGGTGCCTTCGACTGCCTGGACAACAACCGCGCCCGCGTGTTCGCCGCCGCGGAAACCATTCTGCGTCGCGCCCAGGCCAGCGCCGAGGAGCGCGAAAGCGGCCAGATCGGCTTGTTCGGCGGCAGTGGCAAGCCGGAGCGCCTGCGTCTGCCTGACCTGCCCGATTGGGACCCGATGGACCGCCTCGCCTACGAGGCCGAAGCCATCGGCTTCCACCTCACCTCCCACCCGCTCGATGCCTACGGCGCCGCCCTGCATCGCCTCGGTGTGGTCGCCAGCAACCAGCTCGAAGCCCGCGCCCAATCCGGGCCGGCTCGGGTGAAACTTGCCGGTAGCGTTATCGCGAGCAAAGAACGAATCACCCGCACCGGCAGTCGCATGGCCTGGGTGCGCCTGTCGGATTCAGGCGGTTCCTACGAGGTCACCTGCTTTTCCGAAGTGCTGGCCCGTGGCCGCGAGCTTCTCGTCGCCGGCGCCTCGCTTCTCGTCACCGCTGACATCCGCCTGGAAGGCGAGGCGCTGCGCATCACCGCGCACGATGTGGCCCCGCTGGACGCCGCCGCATCGCAGGCCGGTGCCGGCATGCGCGTCTGGCTGCAGAAAACCGAAGCGGTGCCACATATCCGCACGCTGCTCGAACGCGAGGGGCGCGGCCGGGGCCGCGTCGTGCTGGTGCCGCGGATCGACGCCGAACAGAACGTCGAAATCATCCTGCCGGGCGGGTTCAATGTGTCGCCGCGTCTGGCGCAGGCGGTGAAAATTCTGCCTGGAGTCGAGCGGGTGGAGGATCTGTAGAGAGGAAGGCCAGGGCTCTGCCCCATAGGCACTAAGATAGCCTCTGTGTTGGGTAATTGACCGCCTGCCTTCGCGTTCGCTTTGGGTTTGCGAGGCGCTTGTGCAAGCTGGCGGAGGCCTTTTTGACGGCTGCCAGGGTGATGGGCGGGACGATGACCTCAATCAGGGCGGCCAGGGCGAGTTGTGTCACGCGCCACAACGAACTGGTCTGCCCTGCATCAACAAGCGCCTGAGGGGAAAGATTCCAGGACATCCTGGCTGAGGTCGTCGCAGAGCAAGGCCACAATCATGTGGGCGTACAGCCAACATCGCGTGCCGGCCGCGGTCTTTGTCCGAATCTTGACGATATGCAGAAGTGATTTCAACCGTTTGAATGCCAGCTCGATCTGCCAGCGCAGGCGATAGACCGCCAGCACCTCGTCCGCCGGAAACGCCGCGCCGGGCAGCGAGGTGGCCAGGACCAGGAAGCCAGCGGCAATCAGGCTGCGGTCGTCGAGCTTGGTCTGCTTTTTGCTGGCCTGCTGATGCAGCGACTTATGCGCCGCCGCGATCGCCTCCGGGGTCTTGCGCCGGACCACGAGGCGGATCGGCACCGGCCTCTGCCGTTTGCCCGATTGGACCCGCACCACGATCTCGTGCGTGTCGCTCTCCGGCGGCAAAGCCTGGAGCAATGCAATCAGGTCCAACACCTCGCCCGCCTCGTCAACCAG
>CAIXDS010000024.1 GCA_903918195.1 uncultured Acetobacteraceae bacterium
ATGCCGAAGGCCAATACCGACGCGATGAACGAGCATTTGGCTCAGATCAGCCGCTGCGTCACAGAAGGGGCCTATGCGGTCCTGGTGGTCGATGGCGCCGGTTGGCACATCGGCTCTCGCCTCGTCCTGCCGCACAACATCCGCCTGCTCAAGCTGCCGCCATACGCGCCCGAACTCAATCCTACCGAGAATATCTGGGCCTACCTGCGCGGCAATGTCCTCAGCAACGTCGTCCACGACAGCTATGATGCGGTCGTCAAAGCTTGCTGCAACGCGTGGACCTGGCTCCTCGCCACACCAGGTCGCATCCGATCCATCTCCACCCGCAAGTGGGCACAGGTCAATGTCTAGGGCCGTTGGTATGACACCGCACCGATCGACATCACCTGGCTCTGCACATGCAGCGGCCGTTTTCATCCGCTGCGCGTGCAGAAATGTGACCTGGTTCATCGAGACAGTCCATCGTGGTCTCGATGAACCCGGTCACATCCCGACTGTGCGGTCGATCGATCCGCGTAGAATAGAACATTGCCCGGGGACACAATCAAGATGACTGAACTTAAAACGACACCGGTATTGCAGACGAAACTGCCCGACACGTATTCGGGCGGCCTCATGATGAGCGCGCCGGAATATGCCGTCGATGCGTTGCAGCGCAGCGTACTTTTGCTCGAACTTCTGCGCAAGCGCGGCAACGATGAGATCGACATCACATCGCGGCCGATGGCAACCGTGCTGATGTTCGACCATGAGGTCCTGATGAGCGGCCGGTCGTTGAAGCGGCCGATCAACTACGCGCTTTCGCGCATCGTCCCGCCGTCGGGGGTCACAATCGATCCGCGCAAGCGACCGGTCGTGGTGATCGATCCGCGAGCCGGTCAGGGGCCGGGCGTCGGCGGCTTCAAGGCACAGAGCGAGATCGGCGATGCCCTGCGTGCGGGCCATCCGGTCTACTTCATCGGCTTCGGAGCGGTGCCTGAGCCCGGCCAGCAGTTTCTCGACGTCGTCGAGGGGCAGGTGACGTTCTTCGAGCGCGTGGTCGAACTCCATCCGGACTCGCCGCGTCCGTTCGCCATCGGTAACTGCCAGGCGGGTTATCAGACATTGATGGTCGCCATGCTGCGGCCGGATCTGCTCGGACCTTGCCTGGTGGCGGGCTCGCCGATGTCGTACTGGCAAGGTGTGCGAGGGAAAGACCCGATGCGTTATGCCGGCGGCCTGCTTGGCGGCAGCTGGCTCACCGCAATGACCAGCGATCTCGGCTGCGGCAAGTTCGACGGCACCTGGCTGGTCCTGAACTTTGACAATCTTGGCCCGGCGAACTGGCTGTGGGGAAAGCAGTACGAGATCTATACCAACATCGATACCGGGGGGCCCCGCTTTCTCGGTTTCGAGAAGTGGTGGGGGGACTTCATCCAGCTTAACGGCGACGAGCTGCAGTTCCTTGTGGACAATCTGTTCATCGGCGACAAGCTGACGCGCAACCAGCTGCGCTCGCACGACGGCACGGTGTTCGATACCCGCAACATCACCTCGCCGATCATCGTGTTCACATCGTCCGGCGACAACATCAGTCCACCGCCGCAGACGCTCGGCTGGATCGTTGATCTGTACCGGGACGTCGCCGATATCCGCGCCACCGGCCGGACCATTGTCTATTGTTTGGCCGACAAGATCGGCCATCTCGCCATTTTCGTCTCGTCCAAAGTGGGGGCGAAGGAGGACGAGGAGTTCGTCGAACTCATCGACGTCGTCGACTGCCTGCCACCAGGTCTCTTCGAAATGCTCATTTCGCCGCGGCCGGCCGAGGCACAAGCGGGCGCCGGCATGACGGGCGATTGGATCGCCCGCTTCGAGCCGCGTTCGCTCGATGACATACGTGCGGTCGGGCGCAACAGCCCCGCGGACGATCGCGCCTTCGCCGCCGTGGCACGGCTGTCGGACTTGAACCTCTCGGTCTACCGCACCGTGCTGCAACCCTTGGTGCGCACAATCGCCAGCCAGCCGGCGGCAGACATGGCCCTGGCGCTGAACCCGCTCCGACTGAGCTACACGATCTTCGCCGACAGCAACCCATGGATGAAAGCCGTGCAGCCGCTGGCTGCAAGCGTAGCGGCCGCCCGCGCGCCGGTGGCGGCCGACAATCCCTTCGTTGTGCTGCAGGGGCAGGTCTCGAACCAGATCAAATCGGCCCTGAATGCCTATCAGGCGGCGCGTGACAAGCTGGCTGAGCAGATGTTCTTC
>CAIXDS010000025.1 GCA_903918195.1 uncultured Acetobacteraceae bacterium
CAGCACCCGCGGCGGCAGTGATGGATGGGTGAACCATGGGCATGAGCGGGATGATCCTTCAGCACCCTCAAGGCTAATCTTCCGGGGAGGCAATGTCTCATCAGCATTGGCACGGAGGGAATCACCAGGGTCCGCAACTCATCTGCGGAACAGGCGGCCAGATCTGGAATGCGCGGCGCGGTTGCCATGCACCGATAGAATCCCAACCATGAAACAATTGGAATCTCCCCCCCGTCCACTTTCTAAATTTTCCTCCCAATCAGCCTCGCTACCGGTTTTTGGTCATTCACCTGCTGGAGGCGATCGCCGCCCGCTGCGCAATCCGGCCGGGCGGCGGGCGCAGCTACGCCGAGACCGACGACGAGCGGGAGCCGACCGCCATTTCGGCTGCCGTCGAGGTGACGTTTGCTGTGCCGCGTCGGCCGAAAGGCCTGTTCCTGCGAGCCGACCGGTTCGCCGAGACGATGGCCCGGGCCGGGCGCCTCCCGATGCCAGGTAGCGGCGAATGGCGGCTGGCCAACGAACAGAGCCGTGGTGAAGGCGTGCTGTCGCTGCTGACCGCCCGGGTGGATGCCAGCGAGGGGCTGCTCTACCTGCTGGACGAGCCGGAGACCGGCCTGTCGCCGCAGCGGCAGATGGCGCTGCTGTGTCTGCTCGACGAACTTCACCGCGATGGCCGATCCCAGGCGGTGGTGGCGACCCATTCGCCGATCCTGATGAGCCATCCTGCAAGCGATCGCCTGTGGATCGACGAGGGCGGCATCACGAGACGGTCGCTGGAGGAGCTTCCGCACTGGCGGGACATGCGGCGGTTCATGCGCGAACCGGAAGCAGCGCTGCGCCGCCTGTTGGAGTGAGCCCCAGCAGGGCTCGGTCGCCGACCTCGCGGCGTCGGCGGACCTGAGGGGCGCCAACTCGAAGCGGGGAGAGGGGTCCGAGCGCTGACGCCAGACAACGTCAGCGCCTGGCCGAGATCAGAATTTCAGCTCTGCCAATACCTTGGGCAAATCGCGCGCGGTGTGAACGATGCGCGCGATCCGCGGCGGCCCCACCGACGCCTCATAAATCAGTAGGTAGGGAAAACCGGCCAGCAACCAGAACCGGTATCGTGCCGATGTCAGCTCCGGGCGAAACCGGCCAATCTCCGGCCGTGCCCCGATCAGGCGCGCCGCCGCATCGACGGTGTCGAGCAATCCGCGCGCGGCCATGGGATTGTCAGCAGCGATCCAGCGGAGCGCCGCCCGCAGGTCCTTTTGTGCCTGCGGGGCAAGGATCGCCGGGCCGCTCACCTGCGGGAGTTAGCCATTTCCTCGAGAAGAGCATCGGCGTCGCGCTTCACTTCGTCGAGTGTCAGGAACCCGTCCCGCTCGCCTTCCGCGATGGCGTTGTCGAGCGAGGCCTCGAAGGCGGCCCGCTCGGCCTCGGCGCGCTGCAGCAGGCTGACGCCCGCCCGCACGACTTCGTCGACGTCACGAAACCGCCCCTTCGCGATGACTTCGTCGGCGAAGCGCTCCAGATCAGGTGGCAGGGTCACGGCGTTCATGGTTTCTATCATAGGGCAGGGCGGCCCTCCGGCCAAGAAAATGCGCGGGAGACAACCACAGACTGTGCGGGGCCGGTCAGCACCTGTCCAAACGGCCGGTGCGTCGAGGTCCATGCCTTCCGGGCCGTTGAGGCAGATCAGACCGGCATGAAAGGCGACATCGGCGTATTGTCCCTTGGAACCCGGCCTGGACGCCGGTCCACTGAAATCCACCGAGTTCTTGGTGACGAAGGTCCAGTCGCCGTCAAGGATGATGGGCTTCAGCTCCCAATCCTTCCGGCCTGACAGGCCCATCCAAACCATATGGAAGGATTTCTCCATGGCCGGCGGCACAGGCCAGTTTGGCGAGCTCGGGGCTCAGGCACTCATCAATCAGGAGTTTCATCCCGCCTTCCTGCGGCGGAGAATCCGTCCACCCGACCTATCCCAGCGGCTGAGGGTTTCGCGAAAGCTGCCGATCGGGCATTCCAGAGTCACGATGGTAAGCCCGATTCGCACCCGCCTGGACGCCGAGGACCCCTGGGAGCGGTACACTCGCCTCCCGCCAGGGCCGAAGACCGTGCTCCGGCTCAAGAGCTTGGTGTTCCTGAACACTACGAAGACCGGGTTCCTCGAATGCCTGACGCGGGGCGGGGTGCGGACGCCGGACGGGCGCGCCTGGGCCGGGGCATCGGTCAACGTGGCGCTGGAGGTCCTGTCCCGCGAGCGGTTGCTGAGCGAGGATCTGGCCTGCCTGCCGGCGCTGCTGCATCGTGTCGCGATCGATGCCGTGGCGGCGCCGGAGGGCGAGCTTTTGATCGCGGCGGTCCGGCGGGCGTTTTCGCCGCGGCCTGCGGGCCTGTATTACGTGAGCAGGCCTGTGGCCGAGCCTTCCTCCCTGATGCGGCTCGCCCGGCTGGCCGTCTATGCCAACGACCCGACCGAATTCATCGCCCAGCGCGACCAGCACGACAGCGCTTGTGCCCCCCATCGCCTGACCACCCTGCTCGGCAGACTGTTCCGCGACGAGCCGTTCGCCACCGACTGGCTCGACAGCCGCGCGCCGGCGATCCAGCTTGCCTTGTTCGAGGGCCGGCTTGCGGCGTTCCTGGCGGGTCATTTGTCTATCCCCGGCATGGCGGAGCTGATTGCGCGGTATCGCGGGCTGCGGGACCGTCCGGACTTTGCCCCGGTGCGGCGGGCTTTGCTGGAGCATGATTTGCTGGCGCTGCGGCTCGACGACGTTCGCGGCGCGCTGGCGACGCTGGAGGCGGCCGACGCGCCGCTGCGCCAGGCTGCGGAGGCGACGCGGCACTTCCTGGCCGGAGAGAACGCGGCGGCGATCGACCTTTACCGCGCGGCCCTCAAGGAACGTCGCAAGCAGGCTGGCAAGCGCAAGCTGTTCCTGGAAGGCGCGCACGGCCTGTTCTTCCTGATGGCGCTGCTGCGTGCCAACGATGCCGCGCTGCATGCCGAGATCCAGGCCGGCATCGATGTGTTGCCGCTGGACGACCGGCCGCATCCTGCCGGGTGGATCGCGCTGCAACTGCTGCTGTGGCTGGCGCAGGGCCTGGAGGGCAAGGCGCGCGAGCAGATCGGGCGGATGAAAGACATCCGATCCGCCGATCCGCTCGGAGACGCCTGTATCGCGCTGGCAGAGCATGCGACCGACCCGAATATCTCGCGCCGGCGCGTTACGGAGCTTGCCGCCCGCTTCGAGGCGGTGAAGGAGTCTCTTCTGCTGCCGGCCCGCCTGTATGCCGAGATCCTCGCCGATGTGGCGACGCCGGCGGCGCCCTATGCCGCTTTCCTCGACGCCACGTCACCCGGGATCGGCGTGACGTTCACGCAGTTGATTCGCGTCACGCCGCCCTGGGAGCGCGCGCTCGAAAGCCTGGATGCCTTTCTGTTCACCGGTTCAGGCAAGACCGCCGGCACGCCGGCGCCCCGCAAGACCAAGCGCCTCGCCTGGTTCGTTGATCCGGACAAGCTGACGATCGAGGTTGCGGAACAGTCGGCCAAAGGCCGCGACGGCTGGACCGATGGCCGCGCGGTGTCGATGAAGCGGCTGCACGAGCAGGACCCGCGGCTCGATTACCTCACCAACGAGGACCGCCGGGCGTTGCGGGCCATCCGCCGCGAAAGGAGCGGCTGGTACGGCGACGATTACAGCTATGACTTCGACCCCGTCCGCATCCTCCCGGCGCTGGTCGGACATCCAGCGATCTTCGATGCAAGGCGCCGTCACCAGCCGATCGAACTGGTCGCCTACCCGGTGGAACTGGTGGTGACCGAGCAACGCGGCGGTTACCGTATCGCGCTGTCGCATACCGCGGAGCGGCCGAGCGTGTTCCTTGAAGCCGAGACGCCCTCACGCTACCGGGTGATCGAACTGCCCGAGCGGCTGCTCGCGGCGCAGCAGATTCTCGGTACCAAGGGCCTGTCGGTGCCGAAGGATGCGCGCGAGCGGGTGATAGCGATGGTGCAGCGGGACAATCCGTCGCTGCCGATCCGCGCCGAGATCGACGCCGTCGAAGCTGCCGCGCGCGAGGGCATCGCCACCCCGGTGGTGCAACTGGCGCCGCAGGGCGACCCGGCCGACGGGGGCGGGCTGAAGGTGACGCTGCTGGTGCGCCCGTTCGGCGCTGAAGGCCCCGCTTATGTCGCCGGACTGGGCGGGCACTCGGTGCTGGCCAGCATCGGCGGACAGCAGGTCCGCGCCCGGCGCGACCTGGATGCCGAGATCGCCGCCCGCCGCGCGCTGGTGCTGGCTTGCCCGACTTTGGACTCCTGCGGGGCAGGGCAGGGGCACGAGGTGATGGTGGAGGGGCTGGAGCCCTGTCTCGATCTGCTGCTGGAGTTGCATGCGTGCACCGACACGGTGGTGCTGGAATGGCCGGAGGGCCGCAAGCTGGCGGTCGGCGCCGTCGGGACGCAACCGATGCGCTTCAAGGTCCGCCAGCAGCGCGACTGGTTCGCCGTCGAAGGCAGCATCACCGTCGCCGAGGACGAGGTGCTGGAGATGCGCTTCCTGCTCGACCGGCTGGACCGGGCGCAGGGGCGGTTCGTGCCGCTCGACGACGGGCGTTTCGTGGCGCTGACGCACCGGCTGCAGACGCAGTTGCGCCAGCTCGCCGCGGTGTCGGAGGCTGACAAGACCGGCCAGCGCGTCCATGCGCTCGGCGCAGCTGCGGTCGGCGACCTGCTGGAAGAAGCCGGCCAGGTCCAGGCGGATGCCGCTTGGCGCAAGCATATTTCCCGGCTGCGCGAGGCCGGCGCCTGGACGCCGAAAGTCCCGGCGACTCTGCAGGCGGAGCTGCGCGACTACCAGGAGGAGGGCTTCACCTGGCTGGCCCGGCTGGCGCGGCTGGAGGCGGGCGCGTGCCTCGCCGACGACATGGGCCTGGGCAAGACGGTGCAGGCGCTGGCGCTCATGCTGCACCGCGCCGGCGAGGGGCCCTGCCTGGTGGTGGCGCCGACCTCGGTATGTCCGAACTGGGCGGCCGAGGTGCTGCGGTTCGCGCCGACACTGACCGTGCACCGTCTCGGCACTGCTTCCGACCGCGCGGCGCTGGTGGAAGCGCTCGGCCCCCGCGATGTGTTGCTGTGCAGCTATGGGCTGCTGCACCAGGAGGCCGAACTGCTCACCGGCCGGCGCTGGCAAATGGTGGTGCTCGACGAGGCGCAGGCGATCAAGAACGCCGAGACGCGCCGCGCCCAGGTGATCCACGGGTTGCAGGCCGGCTTCCGGCTGGCGCTGACCGGCACGCCGGTGGAGAACGACCTCGACGAGTTGTGGAGCCTGTTCAGCTTCGTCACGCCGGGGCTGCTGGGCTCGCGGGAGAAATTCCAGAAGCGCTTCGCCGGTCCCATTGAGCGCGACCGCGACCCCGCCGCACGGGCGGCGCTGAAGGCGCTGCTGCGGCCGTTCCTGCTGCGGCGGACGAAAGCGGTGGTGTTGAGCGAATTGCCGCCGCGCACCGAGCAGACCATCCTGGTGGAAATGGAGCCGGACGAACGCGCCTTCTACGAGGCGCTGCGGCAGAAGGCGCTGGCGGCGATTGCGGCGCTGGATGCGCCGGACGGGCGGCGCAAGATCCATATCCTCGCCGAATTGATGCGGCTGCGCCGGGCCTGCTGCAATCCGGCGCTGATCGATCCCAAGGTAGCGGTGCCGGGTGCCAAGCTGGCGGCGTTCCTTGAACTGGTGGAGGAGCTGCGCGCCAACCGGCACAAGGCGCTGGTGTTCAGCCAGTTCACCGGCCATCTCGAGCTGGTGCGCGCGGCGCTGGACGAGCGTGGCGTGCCCTACGCCTATCTCGACGGCAGCACGCCGGCGGCCGAGCGCGAGCGCCGCGTGGCGTCGTTCCAGGCGGGCGAGGCCGAGCTGTTCCTGATCAGCCTGCGCGCCGGCGGCACCGGCCTGAACCTGACCGCCGCCGACTATGTGGTGCATCTCGATCCGTGGTGGAATCCGGCCGTCGAGGACCAGGCCTCCGACCGTGCCCACCGCATCGGCCAGACAAGGCCGGTGACGATCTACCGGCTGGTCATGGCCGACAGCATCGAGCAGCGGATCGTGGACCTGCACCGCGCCAAGCGCGAGCTGGCCGCCGAGTTGCTGGAAGGCGCGGACACCGCCGGCCGCCTGACCGAGCAGCAATTGCTGGAGCTGATCGGCGGCTGAGAAGGTGTTTGAGGCTGTGATTCGCATGGAAAGTCTGACCCGCAACTACGGCTCGTACTGCCCTCCCGCATAGCCTGCCAGGCGATCGACCGCAGCCAGCGCTGCGATGAGGTTTTTTCTTGCGATGGCGGCGCAGCTCGATAGCCGCAGAGAACCCGCCCTTTCGTCGAAGGCGCCCCTTGTGTAACGGGCAAGCCTGGGCTGCAAACCGTCCCGGAACCTACTCCCTGGGCTTGGCGGCCGACTTCCTTGTCCTGGTCGCTGTCTTCCGGGGCGGCGGCCCTGCCGGCGGCTCGGCCTCAGGTGGCGGGCTCGGCGCGGGCCGGCCGATGTGATTGAAGAGATTGCCCCAGATCGGGTCCTCGTCGTTGTCGGGTGGGGGCGGTGGCAGTGTGCGTGGCTTGGGCATGCGTGCGTCCTTGGTCGGGGGGTACGGTAGCGCAGCACGGCAGCGCTTCACGCTCCTGCTTCGGCGCCGCGGGTTCGCCGTTTGCTTACGATTTCCGATGATACGGCACGTGCCAGTTCGGCCGTTTTGGTTGGACCGATGAAATCTTCTAGTGTTCCGGCCGAGACAGAGGATTTCCTAACCGGCCCGGATGTGCGAGTCGGTCCTGATGAGGACCGGGGTGAAGGTTGCTGTCTCGCCTGAGGATCGGGCGCGGCTGGACAAGCTGGTGGCGGATCGCAACACGCC
>CAIXDS010000026.1 GCA_903918195.1 uncultured Acetobacteraceae bacterium
AAAGACCAGGAAGCACGCCGAAGAAGGGACAAAGAAGGCCGCCTGAGGCGGCTTTCTTCCTGCCTGCGTGCATCTCGTTACGCTTTCGGCAGATGCCCCCGCCTGTCAGCGCTGGCCAGCGGGGATTCCGCAACAGGCTCTGGGACGCCATGCCCAAGGACCTGCCGCCCTCGAGCATCTGCTACGATTAGGGCCCGAGCCAGGGCAACAGAATCGGAAGAAAAGAATCGAAACGGCAGCAAGAACGCAACGAACGAATCCGAGAATTGGGGTGATTCGTCGGCTGAGCGTCTATCCTGACCGGGTGATCGACATTGCTGCCATCAAGGCTCGCTTCGAGGCGCTTGCGCCGGTTCTGGACGAGAGAGGGCGGCGGTTGTTCGCGGCCAGTGAGGCGCGCGCAGCCGGACGCGGCGGCGTGGTCGCGGTATCGCGAGCGACCGGAATTGCGCGCAGCACGATCGATCGCGGCCTGGCAGACCTGCGTTCGGGCGCGGTGATATTCAGCCCGCGGGTTCGGCGACCGGGCGGTAGCGGCAAGCCGGCGACCGAGACGCAGCCTGGGCTTTTTCTGCCTTGAACGCGTTGGTCGAACCGTCCATCCGCGGCGATCCCGAGGCCGCTCTGCGCTGAGTGAGCAAGAGCCAGCGCCATTTGTCGGCGGCACTTGCCGAACGGGGATTCACTGCCGGCCAGAAGCTGGTTGGCCGTCTGCTGAAGCGCCTGGGCTTCAGCCTGCAGGCCAATGCGAAGACGCGCGAAGGCGCCAACCATCCCGACCGCAACGCCCAGTTCGAGCACATCAACACCCAGGTGGCCGCCTTCCAGGCTGCCGGAGAGCCAGCGATCTCGGTCGACACCAAGAAGAAGGAGCTTGTCGGCGACTTCAAGAATGGCGGCCTGGAGTTGCGGCCCAAGGGTCAGCCTGAACCGATCCGGGTGCACGACTTCGTCATCCCCGAACTCGGCAAGGCAGTGCCCTATGGGGTCTACGACATCGCCGCCAATGCGGGATGGGTCAATCTCGGTATCACCCACGACACCGCCACCTTCGCCGTCGAGAGCATCCGGCGCTGGTGGCACGAACTCGACGCTGCCCCTCCGTGCCAATGCTGATGAGACATTGCCTCCCCGGAAGATTAGCCTTGAGGGTGCTGAAGGATCATCCCGCTCATGCCCATGGTTCACCCATCCATCACTGCCGCCGCGGGTGCTGCGACGGACGGAGGCCGCAGGCCGAGAGTTGTCGCGGCACAAGCGGCGGCGGCACCCGAATTATCGGCTCGCCCACGTCGCCGGACCTTCACCGCGAAGGACAAGCTGCGCATTCTCGCCGATGCCGATCGCGCCGCTGAAACCGGTGGTATCGGCGCCATTCTGCGCCGCGAGGGGATCTACTCCTCTGCCCTCACCGACTGGCGGCGGCAACGCGACGCCGGGGCTTTCATTGCGCTGACCCCGGCCAGGCGTGGTCCGAAGACCGCCCCAGTGAACCCGCTGAGCGCCGAAGTGGCCCTGCTCCAGAAGGCCAATGCCGGTCTGACGCTGCGGCTGGCGCGTGCCGAGGGCATCATCGGGCTCCAAAAAAAAGTTGCGGAGTTGCTGGGCATCCCGCTGGCGCCGAACGGCGACGAGCCTTGACCGATGCCGTCGTGGCACTGGCGCCGACCGGCCGCATGACTGCCGCGGCATGTGCCGCGCTGGGCGTGTCACGTGCAACCGTGCAACGCCGGCGTGCCCGGCTGGCCGCGCCGGCGGCGATCTTTCGCCCGCGACCGAAGCCCGTGCGGGCTTTGATCGCTCCTCAACAGCAAGTCGTGCTGGATCTGCTGCATGCGCCACGCTTCGCCGATCAGGCACCGGCCGAAATCTATGCCAGCCTGCTCGACGAAGGCGTCTATCACTGCTCGATCCGCACCATGTACCGGCTGCTTGGCCAGAACGGCGAAATTCGTGAACGCCGCAAGCAACTTCGCCATCCCGCCTATCAAAAGCCCGAGCTGCTGGCCGAACGCCCCAACGAAGTCTGGTCCTGG
>CAIXDS010000027.1 GCA_903918195.1 uncultured Acetobacteraceae bacterium
GCTGTCGGTGAGGTCCAGATGGCTGAAACCGCCACGCGCCAGATCGTAGACGCCGTGAAGGCGCCAGTCCGTTCCCTTGCTGGCCGGTTGGCTCAGGCTGGTGCTGTCGCAGATGCGCAGCACCCGCCCGTGCCAGCAAGGCGCAGGCGGCATCGACGTCAACAGGTGGCTGGTCACCGCTTGCAGGAAGCCAACCGCGCCATGCAGACGCTGGACCAGACCTTCATCGGTGATCTCGGCGATACCCTGCTCGCCCGCCCAGGCCGCAACCTGCTGCAGCGAAAACCCGCCGGGACCCCAGGCCAGAGCCAGCCGCAAAAGGTCGGTGGCCGACTGCACTCCCCGCCGACGCCGCAACGCCTTGGTCTCGCGCCCAAGCGCCTCCAGGTCCAGCCCAGCAGGCAAACGACCCAGAAAGGCGGGGAGGTGGTCGATCCAGGCTGCTGATGCGGTGGGCATCCCAACCACGAATCCCACCCCCTCGAGCCGGGTCAAGAGCTAATCTTAGTGCCTATGGGGCTCTGCCCTGGACCCACCAAGGGCCGAGTGGCCCTTGGAAACCAATACACTTATTCAGGAATGGGGTCCAGGGGCCTCTCGGCCCTTGGTGGGGTCCAGGGGCAGAGCCCCTGGCCTTTCTTCGCTACCCGATCAACCCCGTCACCCACCGGATGATGCCGATGTGCCCCAGATCGTTCCAGGTCGCGAACACGAACAGGCACAAGATCAGCGCCAGACCGGCCCGGAACCCATATTCCTGCGCGCGCTGCGGCAGCGGACGCCCGCGCACCGCCTCGACCAGATAGAACAGCAGGTGGCCCCCATCCAGCACCGGGATCGGGAACAGGTTGATCAGCCCGAGGTTCACCGACAGCAGGGCAATGAACGACACCAGACTGGCGGTGCCGAGCTGCGCCACCTGGCCAGATAGCTGGGCGATGCGCAACGGCCCACCGAGGTCCTCGGTGCCGCGGTTCTTGGCGATCATGCCCCATACGCCGGACAGGGTCTGTACGGTCACGTCCCAGGTCTGCTGCACGCCGGCCGGCAGGGCCGCCCAGGGAGAGAGCTGCTCGTATTCGACCGCGCCGCCGCGGATGCCGAGCACGCCGACCTTGTGGCCGCCCGCATCGCGCGCGTCGGGGATGACGCTCACCTCGCGGCTGGCACCGCCGCTGGCCACCGTCAGGTGCAGCAATTGGTCCGGACTGGCGGAAACCGCGCGCTGGACCTCCTCGAAGCGGTGGACCGGCCGGCCTTCGATCGCTTCGATGCGGTCGCCCACCTGCAGGCCGGCGCGGGAAGCGGCCGAGCCGGCAACGATTTCGCCGACCACGGGCAGGGCGATGGTGCGCCCGACCGTCGCGAACAGCACGGCAAACAACACGATGGCGAGCAGGAAGTTGGCGATCGGCCCGGCCGCCACCGCGATGGCGCGGGCGCCGACCGACTTCTCATGGAAGGTGCGCCCGGGCTGCCACGTGGCACGCTCTTCGTCCGACACGTCCTCCGGCCGTTCCTGGCCGTGCATCTTCACGTAACCGCCGAGCGGGATCCAGGCGATCTTCCAGACCGTGCCGACCCGGTCGGTCCAGGACACCAGTGGGCGCCCGAAGCCGATGGAGAAAGTTTCGACGTGCACGCCAACCCAGCGCGCCGCCACGTAGTGGCCTAGCTCGTGGATAAACACCAGCACGCCCAGGACGATGGCAAAGGCCACCGGCGTGCGCAGAAACTCGGGCAGGAAATCGAACATGCTCTCCTCAGGCGGCCGTCGCCAGGGTTGCGCAGATCCGGCCGGCCGCGGCACGGGCGCGCAGGTCGAGATCGACCACCTCGTCCAGCGTGTCCGCCGGCAGGACGCCCATCTCATCAAGAACACGCGCCACGGTACCGGCAATGTCGAGAAAGCCGATCCGGCGCGACAGGAATGCGTCCACCGCCACTTCGTTGGCCGCGCTCAAGATGGTGGGGGCGCCGCCGCCTGCCTGCAAGGCGTCGCGCGCCAGAACCAGGGCGGGAAAGCGGTCGAGGTCGGGTTCAAAGAACTCCAGCCGGGCCACCGCGGCCAGGTCGAGCCGCCGTGCCGGCGTGGCGATGCGGCCGGGCCAGGCCAGCGTGTGGGCGATCGGCACCCGCATGTCGGGGCTGCCGAGCTGGGCCAGCACGCTGCCGTCGCTGTAATAGGCCAGCCCGTGCACAACGGATTGCGGGTGGATCAGCACGCCGATCTGCGCCGATGGCAGCGCGAACAGCCGGGCCGCCTCGATCAGCTCAAGGCCCTTGTTCATCATGGTGGCGCTGTCGATGGAGATTTTCGCGCCCATCGACCAGACCGGATGCTTGAGCGCCGCTTCCGGTCCGGCCACGCGCATGTCGTCCAGCGAGGCGGTGCGGAAGGGACCGCCGGAGGCGGTCAGCACGATTTTTTCCACCGCGCCGTGGTTGCCATCGGCCATCGACTGGAAGATGGCGTTGTGCTCGGAATCGACCGGCAGCAGCGTCGCGCCGTACTCGCGCACGGCGCGCAGCATGACCTCGCCGGCGCAGACCAGCGCCTCTTTGTTGGCCAGCGCCACCGACCTGCCGCGGCGAATGGCGGCGAGCGTCGAGGGCAGGCCGGCGGCACCGGTGATGGCGCACATCGTCCACTCGGCATCCAGCGACGCGGCCTCGACCACCGCCTCGGCGCCGCTGGCGACCTCGATGCCGGTGCCGGCCAGTGCCTCGGCCAGGGCGGCATGGCAGCCGGGCTCGGCGATGACGGCGCGGCGGACGCGCAGCGCGCGCGCCTGCCGGGCCAGCAGGGTGACGTTGCGCCCCCCGACCAGGGCGATCACACGGAAGGCCGACGGGTCGGCTTCCAGCAACTCGACGGTCTGGGTGCCGATGCTGCCGGTGCTACCCAATACGGTAATGGTCTTCATCGCCACAACTCCACGCCGTGCCCTGCGGCCGCCGCCAGCAATGCCGCCACCGGGGCGGCGGTGAGCAGGCCATCGAGGCGGTCGAGCAGGCCGCCATGGCCGGGGATCAGCCGGCCCGAATCCTTCACGCCGTAATGCCGCTTCACTGCGCTCTCCAGGAGGTCACCGATCTGTGCCGCGATGCCGATACCGGCGGCCACCGGCAGGATGTGCACGACCGTTCCCCCATGAAGGGCGAGCGCCGCGGCAACGCCGACCGCCATGGCGCCGGCGAGGCCGCCGACCGCCCCGGACCAGGTCTTTGACGGCGAAATGCGGGGGGCCAGCTTCGGCCCCCCCACCAGGCGCCCCGCCGCATAGGCGCCGATGTCGCTGGCCCAGACCACCAGCAGCAGGAACAGCACGTTGTCGCGGCCAGCCGCGCCGTCGCCGCGCAGCCAGGCGAGCGCCACGATGGCGCAGCCGAGATACGGGATGCCGGCGGCCAGGCTGGCCCGCCGGCCGAGGCCCCAGGCCAGCAGAAAGCCGCCCGCAACCACGCCCAGGCCGATCAACTCGTGGTCGATCCGGGCCGCGGCGCCGGCGGCGAGCACGCCCAGCAGAACAGCCGCTCCGGCCGGGCTGGCGAGCCGGCCGCCGCACAGATGCACCCATTCCAGCGCGAGCCCGGCGGCGGCCACCGCCAGCAGCGCCGACCACCAGCCGTCACCGAACCACAAACAGGCCAACGCCAGCGGCGCCAGCAAGGCGGCCGACAGGGCGCGCGTACGCAGGTCGCCCCAGCGGAAGCGGGGGGCGGCCGGCGCTGGCGCGGAGGTGGGATCAGGCTGGCCGTGCACCGAACCGTCGCTCGCGGCGGGCATATTCAGCAATGGCTTCGGCGAAATGCGCCGGGCCGAAATCGGGCCAGAGCACGTCGAGGAACAGCAACTCGGCATAGGCGGCCTGCCAGAGCAGGAAGTTGGACAGGCGCTGCTCGCCGCTGGTGCGGATGATCAGATCGGGGTCCGGCATGGCCGAGGTGGAGAGCAATCCGCCGAAGACGGTTTCGTCGATCGCCTCCGGGTCCAGGTTGCCCAGCCTCGCGGCGCGGGCGGCGGCGCGGGCGGCGGCTACGATCTCGGCGCGGGCGCCGTAGGACAGAGCCAACGTAAGGTTCAGGCGGGAATTGCCTTCGGTTGCGTGCTCCGCGTCCGTGAGGTCGGCGACGATGTCGGCGTCGAAACGGTCGCGGTCACCGATGAAGCGCAGCCGCACGCCCTCACGCTTCAGTTCAGCCACCTCGCTGCGCAGGTAGTGGCGCAGCAGGCCGGTGAGGTCGATGATCTCGCCGGCCGGGCGGCGCCAGTTCTCGCTGCTGAACGCATACAGCGTGATCCAGCCGACGCCGTGCCGAATGGCCGATTCGACGATGCGGCGGACCGCCTGCGCGCCGGCGCGATGGCCGGCGACGCGCGGCAAGCCGCGGGACGCAGCCCAGCGGCCGTTGCCGTCCATGATGATGGCGACGTGGCGCGGCGGCGGGTCGGCAGCTTCCCGGTCGGCCGTCACGGCGGCAACGGCCTCATCGGCCTCTGCCGCGGCCGTCGTCATGACTGACACCTGCATACCGACCAAATCCCTCAGACTTGCTTGATTTCCTTGTCTTTCTCGGCAAGGGACTCGTCGATTCGCTTGATGTAGGAATCGGTGAGCTTCTGCACCTCCTCGGCCCAGTGCTTCTCCTCATCCTGGCTGATGGTGCCTTTCTTTTCCAATGCCTTGGTCTGGTCCATGCCGTCGCGGCGGACACCGCGCACCGCGACCTTGGCGCCCTCGGCGTAGCGGTGGGCGGCCTTCGCGAGCTCGATGCGGCGCTCGCCGGTCAATTGCGGGATCGGCACGCGAACAAGCTGGCCGTCGGCGGCGGGGTTGAGGCCGAGGCCGCAATCGCGGATGGCGATCACCACCGAATTGACCAGGCTGCGGTCCCAGACCTGCACCGTGAGCATGCGCGACTCGGGCACCGCGATGGTGCCGACCTGCGGCAGCGGCAATTCGCTGCCATAGGCGTTGACGCGCACCGGCTCCAGCAACCCGGGGCTGGCGCGGCCGGTGCGCAGGCCGGCGAATTCGCGTTTCAGCGTCTCGATCGCCCCGTCCATGCGGCGCGTGAGATCCTGTTTCAGCTCGTTCAGATCGGTCGCCACCGCAACCTCCTCCGTGTTTCAGCGTCCGGTGCTGTCGCGCAGGTCATGCGCGGCGGTCAGGACGGCTCGACAATGGTGGTGAACCGGCCCTCGCCGCGCATGACCTGCGCGAAGGCGCCGGGCGCATTGATGTTGAAGACAATGATGGGCAGGCGATTTTCGCGCGCCAGGCTGATGGCGGAAGCGTCCATCACCGTCAGGTCGCGCGCCAGCACGTCGAGGTAGCTCAGTTGTTCGAAGCGTTCCGCGTCCGGGCACTTGCGCGGGTCGGCAGCGTAGACGCCGTCCACCTGGGTGCCCTTGAGCAGGGCGTCGCAGCCCATCTCGGCGGCGCGCAGGGCGGCGGCGGTGTCGGTGGTGAAGAACGGGTTACCGGTGCCGGCAGCGAACACCACCACACGCCCCTTTTCCATATGCCGCTCGGCGCGGCGGCGGATATAGGGCTCGCAGACGCTGGCCATCGGTATGGCGGACTGTACGCGGGTGGGCACGCCGCGCTTCTCCAGCGCGTTCTGCAAGGCCAGCGCGTTCATCACGGTGGCCAGCATGCCCATATAATCGGCCTGGGCGCGGTCCATGCCGTGCGCCGCGGCCGAGACGCCGCGGAAGATGTTGCCACCGCCGATGACCAGGCACACCTGCACCCCCATGGCCACCACGGCGGCCACGTCGCTGGCGATGCGAATCACCGTTTCGGTCTCGAGCCCGTAGTCACGCCGCCCCATCAGCGCCTCGCCGGAAACTTTCAGGAGGACGCGCTTGTGGGTGGGGATTTGGCTCATTGTTCCGTTATCGTGCGTGCTGGCAGCCGGGCGCGGCGGCACGCTACAGGGGTGCCTCGCGCGCGACAAGCAAGGCTTGCGCCCGGTACGCGCAGATCACGCGCGCGTACCGGGCGCAAGCCCCGGATCAGATAGCCCCTGATCAGGGGGAAGGCGGCTTGGGGGCGATGCCGGCGGCAGCGGCCACTTCGGCGGCGAAGTCGCCGGTCTGGCGGTCGATGCCCTCGCCAAGATGAAAGCGAGCAAAACCGGTGAGCTTGGCGCCGGCCTTCTTGATCACGGCGCGCACCCGGCTTTCGCCGTCATGCACCCAGACCTGCTCCAGCAGCACCACTTCCTCGTAGTATTTGCGGATACGGCCTTCGACCATCTTCTCGATGATGGGCTCGGGCTTGCCGGAGGCGCGTGCCTGCTCGGACAGCACCGCCTTCTCGCGCTCCAGGGCGGCGGGATCGACCGCGTCGATATCCAGCGCCTCGGGCCGGGTGGCGGCCACATGCATGCCCACCTGGCGGCCGAGCGTCTCCAGCGCGGCGAGCTCGGAACTGCCCTCCACGGCGGCGAGCACGCCGATCTTGCCCAGCCCCGGCTTCACCGCGGAATGCACGTAGGTGGCGACCACCCCCTGCGGCACCGTCAGCACCCGGGCGCGGCGGATGTTCATGTTCTCGCCGATGGTCGCGACCAGATGGGTGAGTTCCTCGGCGACCGTCCGGCCGGTGCCCGGGTAGGGCGCCGCCTTGATGGCGTCGATGTTCTCGCCCACGTCCAGCGCGATCGTCGCCACCGTGGCGACGAAGCCCTGGAATGTCTCGTTGCGGGCGACGAAGTCGGTTTCGGCGTTGACCTCCACCATGGCGGCCCGGTTCGGCGCCGAGGAGACACCGACCAGACCCTCGGCGGCGACCCGGCCCGATTTCTTGGCGGCGGCCGACAGGCCCTTTTTGCGCAGCCAGTCGATCGCCGCTTCCTGGTCGCCATCGGCCTCGATGAGTGCCTTCTTGCAGTCCATCATGCCTGCGCCGGTCCGCTCGCGCAGATCCTTCACCAGCGCGGCCGTGATCTCGGCCATGTTCTTTCTCCTCTTCGTGCTCAGGCCGCCGTTCGTCTCAATCAAGCAGCGGGCTCAAGCGGCGGGTTGCGCCGGCTCGACCTCAGGCAGCGCTTCGATGGGCAGGTCCTCGGCGGCGCCGATATCGCGGCCAGAGGCGATCATCTCGGCCGAGATGCCGTCCAGCACCGCGCCCGCGATCAGGTCGCAATACATGGTGATGGCGCGGATGGCGTCGTCATTGCCGGGGATCGGGTAGGTGACGCCGGCGGGGTCGGAGTTGCTGTCGAGCACGGCAACCACCGGAATGCCGAGCTTGTTGGCTTCCTCGACCGCCAGCTTTTCCTTGTTGGTGTCGATGATGAACAGGATGTCGGGCAGCCCGCCCATGTCCTTGATGCCGCCGAGCGCGCGCTCCAGCTTCTCGCGGTCGCGGGTGATGTCCAGCACCTCTTTCTTGGTGAGGCCCTGGGTGCCGCTGGAGAGCATGTCGTCGATCTGGCGCAGGCGCTTGATGCTGCCGGTAATGGTCTTCCAGTTGGTCAGCATGCCGCCGAGCCAGCGATGGTTGACGTAGTACTGGCCGCTGCGCTTGGCCGACTCGGCAACGTACTCAGCGGCGGCCCGCTTGGTGCCGACGAACAGCACGCGCCCGCCGGCGGCGACCACGTCGCGCACCGCGCGCAGCGCGCGGTCGAGCAGGGGCACGGTCTGCTGCAGGTCGATGATGTGCACCTGGTTGCGCACGCCGAACAGGTACGGCGACATGCGCGGATTCCAGCGGCGCGTGTGGTGGCCAAAATGGACGCCGGCTTCAAGCAGCTGGCGCAGGGTAAATTCGGGCATCGCCATGGGCGTGACCTTTCCTTCCGTCCGGTTGAGCCTCCGCAGGGCCGGCATGCCGAAGTGGCACCGGATCCGGGCCTGACTTAACAGGCCGGAAGGCGCCCTGCGTGTGAATTACCGGCGGCACCGCCGCCAGCGGGCGGGGATATGGCGCAGGGCGGACGGAAAGGCAAGCGGCGGGGCCGATTGCCCTGGGGCCGGTGGCTGACCGGCTTGACGTGCCGGTTCGGTCCCGCCACATCCTGCCCATCGCTTTCGAGACGAATAAGATGGGTTGCCCCCGGCACCGGTTCTCCGTTTCCGCCGTCGCGCCGGCATGATCTGCCGGGTGGCGCTGCTGTTAGGCCTGGTCGCGGCGCTGCTCGCCGGCGCGGCGTGGTGGCTGCATCAGGCGCCCGCGCCGCCGCCGCCGCCGGCGGCGGTGCCGGTCGGGGTGGGCGCGCTCGGCCGCATCGAGCCGGAATCCCGCATCCGCAGGCTGGCGCCGCCCGGCGGCTTCGCGGTGAACCGCATCGATCGGATGTTGGTCGAAGAAGGACAAATCGTCGCCGCCGGGCAGGTGCTGGCGGCCTTCGCCGACGCGGCGCAGAAGGACGCGGCGGTCGCCCAGGCCGAGGCGGCGGTGGCCGAGGCGCGCGCCTCGCTCGCCCGGGTGCGCGCCGCCGGCCGCCCCTCCGAAATCGCCGCCCAGCGCGCCCGCATCGCCGCCCTCGCCGCGGCCGAGGAGATCGCCCGCCGCGAATCGGTGCGCTCGGACCGGCTGGTGCCCAGCGGCGCCGAGACCGTGGCTGCCGGCGAACGCAACCGCTTCGCCGCCGCCCGCAGCGCCGCCGAGCGCGCCGAGGCCGAGGCCCAGCTGGAAACGCTCATCCGTCCCCGGCCCGAGGACATTTCGGTGGCCGAGGCGCAGGTGGCGAATGCCGAGGCGCAGCTTGACCATGCCCGCGCCGATGCCGCGCTGTCGCGGGTGGTGGCGCCAATCGCCGGCACGGTGCTGAAAATCTACGCCCGCCCCGGTGATCAGGTGGGCAGCGACGGGCTGCTCGACCTCGCCGATGTCGAGCGGCTGGACGTGGTGGCCGACGTGTTCGAGACCGATCTGCCGCGGCTGCGGCTGGGCGCACCTGCCGAGGTGATCGTTCCGGGCGAGGCGCGCCGCTACGGGGCCACGGTGCGGGAACTGGGCTGGCAGGTGCGCCGCACCACCCAGGCCAGCACCGACCCGGTGGCGGCGGTGGATTCGCGCACCGTGGAGGTACGGCTCACGCTGGACGACGACGGCCGCAAAGCGCTGCGGCAACGCCTGAACATGCAGGTGCAGGTCGCTATCCGGCCATGACGGGCGCAATTCAGGAAGGCCAGGGCTCTGCCCTGGACCCGCCAAGGGCCGAGAGGCCCCTGGACCCCATTCGGTTAGAGGGTCTTAGGAGAGAGGGGGGTGAGGAGATGCCGATGCCC
>CAIXDS010000028.1 GCA_903918195.1 uncultured Acetobacteraceae bacterium
GGGTGCAGAACTTCTTCTCCCCCTCCCCTTGAGGGAGGGGGCCGGGGGGAGGGGGCAACGCGCATGAGCGACACCCAGAGCTGGAAGCCCCGCCACAACAAATGGGCGATCGCGCTGGCGGTGACGCTGGTGGCGTTCATGGAAATCCTGGACACCACCATCGTCAACGTCGCCCTGCCGCACATCGCCGGCTCCATGTCGGTCTCCAACGACGAGGCCACCTGGACGCTGACCTCCTACCTGGTGGCCAATGGCATCGTGCTGCCGATTTCGGGCTGGCTGGCGCGCGTGTTCGGCCGCCGGCGTTATTTCCTGCTGTGCATCGCCGCCTTCACCGGCTGCAGCTTCCTGTGCGGCATCGCCGACAGCCTGTGGCAGTTGATCCTGTTCCGCCTGCTGCAGGGCTTCTTCGGCGGCGGGCTGCAGCCGAACCAGCAATCCATCATCCTCGATACCTTTCCGCCCGAGCAGCGCGGCCGCGCTTTCGGTATCACCGCCATGGCGACGGTGGTGGCGCCGGTGCTGGGGCCGACGCTGGGCGGGCTGATCACCGACAACGCCTCCTGGCGCTGGATTTTTTTCATCAACGTGCCGATCGGCGTGCTGACCTTCCTGGCGGTGACGGCGCTGGTCGAGGACCCGCCCTGGGCCCGCCAGGGCGAGCGGCGTATCGACGCCGTGGGTATGGGGCTGATCGCGCTCGGCCTGGGCTGCCTGCAAATCACCCTCGACCGCGGCGAGAACGAGGACTGGCTGGGCTCGCCGTTCATCCGGGTGACCACCGTGCTGACCGTGGTGGGGTTGGTGAGCGCGGTGGCCTGGCTGCTGTGGACGCGCCGGCCGGTGGTCGATCTGCGGGTGTTGAAGGACGGCAATTTCGCCGTGGGCTCGCTGCTGATCTTCTGCATGGGGGCGGTGCTGTATTCCAGCGCGGTGATCATCCCGCAATTGGCCGAGACGGTGCTGGGCTACACCGCGACGCTGGCCGGCTACATCCTGTCACCCGGGGCGATCCTGGTGGCGCTGGTCATCCCGCTCGTCAGCCGCCTGCTGCTGCCGCGGGTGCAGACGCGCTTTCTGGTGCTGTTCGGCTTCCTGTGCCTGACCGGGGCGTTGTTCTATTCCAGCGGGCTGTCGCCGCAGGTCGATTTCGACACGCTCGTGCTGATGCGTATGGCGCAGACCTTCGGGCTGGCGTTCCTGTTCGTGCCGATCAGCACCCTGGCCTACGCGACGCTGCCGAAGGAGCAGAACGGCGATGCGGCGGCGCTGTACACCATGTTCCGCAACATCTCCGGCTCGATCGGCATTTCGGTGGCGACCGCGCTGGTGACCCAGCGGACGCAGCAGCACACGGCGTATCTGGTGGCGAACCTGACGCCGTTCGACCAGAATTTCGGGATCACGCTGCAGCACCGCGCCCAGGCGCTGATCGCGCTGGGGCGGGCGCCGGTGGAGGCGACCCAGGTGGCCACCGGCACGATGTTCCAGACGCTGCGCCAGCAGGCGGCGGTGCTGGCCTATTCCGACGTGTTCCTGTTCTGCGCGGTGATGGCGGCCTGCGCGGCGCCGTTCGCCCTGCTGTTCTCGGCCCGGAAGGCGACCGGCGGGCCGCCGGGGCACTGAGGGGAAGGAAGGCCAGGGCTCTGCCCTGGACCCGCCAAGGGCCGAGAGGCCCCTGGACCCCATCACTTGTAGGGTCTTGGGAAAGAGGGGGGTGAGGAGATGCATCGGCTCCTCCTCACCCCCCCTCTTTCCCAAGATCCTTCAAACGAATGGGTTCTAAGGGCTCCGCCCTTAGCGGGTCCAGGGCAGAGCCCTGG
This sequence comes from uncultured Acetobacteraceae bacterium, assembly GCA_903918195.1. Lineage (GTDB taxonomy): Bacteria > Pseudomonadota > Alphaproteobacteria > Acetobacterales > Acetobacteraceae > Rhodovastum. Next base: position 1,824 of record CAIXDS010000028.1, read on the forward strand.
CCTTCCTTCTCCCGCAGCGCCGGGTTCATGCCGGCGCCGATTCGGTCCAGTATCGGCTTCATGACGCGATCCCCCGAACCGCCCGAACGCGCCTGGGTGCGCCTGCCCAGCGGGCGGCGGCTGGACCTGATCGCGCCCACCCCGTTCGACTGGACCGACGAGGATCTGGCGGTCGGGCTGGCGCGCACCTATCGCTGGGGCGGCCACTCGATCTGGCCGGGGGCGCCGTTATCGGTGGCGCAGCACTCGCTGGCGGTGCTGGAGATGCGGCGCGCGCGGGCAAAACGACTGACACCGGGGCAGCAACTGCGCGAATTGCTGCATGATGCCGACGAGGGATTCATCAATTTCGACTGCATATCGCCGCTGAAGCCGTTTCTCGGTCCGGCCTTTGCCGAACTGGTGCGGCGGCTGTCGGAGGCGATCGCGGTGCGTTACGCCCTGCCGCCCTGGACCGCGGCAGAAAAGCGCGCGCACAAGACGGCGGACGTGGCGGCGGCAGCGGCCGAGGCGGTGTTCGTGGCCGGCTGGACCCGCGCCGAGGTGCGCGAGACGCTGGGCATTCGTGCGCCGGTGAAACCAACCGATCCGTTGCTGCCGCGCTACGGTGGCGAGCCCTGGCGGCCCTGGACCCCGGAAGTGGCGGCGGAGCGGTTCCTGGCCGAGTTGAAGCGGCTGGCCTTCGCCGCGCGATAGAACGGGCAGCGTGCCCCGGCGGGGCGGACCCCACCGGAGCACACTCGGCCTGGACGGGTCAGTGCGCCGTCGGAGCGGGCCGCGCGCCGATCGGCAGTACCGTGTAGCCGTGGGTTTCGTTGATCACCTCGGCGCCGGCCAGATAGAGGGCGAGCGCCGCGGTGAGCAGTCCGAAATAGCCGCCGGCCATCTTCAGGTTCGGCAATGCGAACAGATCGGCGCCGGCGAGCAGGAAGAAGGTGATGACGAGCGCCAGGAAAATCAGCTGCAGCGTGCGGTTGAGCGCGAAGCTCCCGAACAGCATGAAAACCGAGAACACGCCCCACAGCGCCAGCCACCAGCCGACGAAACCGGCCGGCACGCCGGCTTTGAAGAACTCCACGAACAGGGCGAAGCTCCACCAGAACGCGCCATACGCGCAGAAGGCGACGAAGCCGAAGGTGTTGCCGCGCGGCAGCTCCGCCAGACCGGCAAAGAACTGAGCGGTTCCGCCGAAAGCGAAGGCGCTGGCCAGCACCATCGGCACGCTGGCGCCATCGTAATAGCCGGCATTCACCAGGCTCAGCAGCCACGTGGTCAAGCCGAAGCCGGTCAGCCCGAGCGGGGCCGGATTGGCGAGTTTCATTAGTCGATACCTCCCTGCGGCCGCGAGTATTTACGACCGTGTGCACGGTGAAATTGGATTCGGAAACGGCCCGATCGGCCTTGCTAGCGGGCGGCAAATTCCGGTGCGCCGACCGGTTCGTCTTTGATCTGGATCAAAATCGGTTCCGACGACGCATTGTCCACAGCGCGCGCCGAAGGCCCGGAGCCGTCGCTTACGTCGTGCCGACGATTTCCTGCTGGCGATACCCCTGGGCGAACAGCAGCGCCCGCAACGTGGCGTGTTTGATCTGCGCGCGGGCCTGCGCCGCCACCACGGGCTTGGCATGGAACGCCACCCCCAGCCCCGCCTCCAGGATCATCGGCAGGTCGTTGGCGCCGTCCCCCACTGCCAGCGTCGCCGCCATCTTCAGCCCGCGTGCCGCCGCCAGTTCGCGCAGGGTGGCAAGCTTGGCGTCGCGGCCCAGGATCGGCTCGGCCACGCCGCCGGTGAGCACCCGCCCGTCGTCGAGCAACTGGTTGGAGCAGTGCAGGTTGAAACCCACCGCGTCCGCCACCCGGCTGGTAAAGAACGAAAAACCGCCGGAGACCAGGGCGGTGGTGGCATTATGCGCCCGCATGGTGGCGACCAGCTCGCGGGCGCCTGGCGTCAGCCTGGTTGTCTCCCAGGTTTTCTCCAGCGCGTCGAGGGGGAGGCCCTTCAGCATGCCGACCCGTTCGCGCAGGGCGGCGGCGAAATCGAGTTCGCCATTCATCGCCCGTTTAGTGATGGCGGCGATGCAGTCCTTGAGGCCGGCGAAGGCGGCGATCTCGTCCAGCGTTTCGGTGGTGACGATGGTGCTGTCCATGTCGGCCACCAGCAGCCCCTTGCGCCGGCCGCGCGCGCGGGTGGCGATGGCGTCCACCGGTGCGTCGCCGAGTGCCGCCGCCACCGCGTCCATATCGGGCGGCCCGGCGCAGGGAATGTCGGCTGCCTCGCCGGGCGAGAGCAGCACGGCTGGTCTGCCCTGGATGGCATCGCGCACGCGCGCGATGATGGCGTCGGTCAGCGCGACCGAAGCGCGGTCAACGGCGAGGGTAAGGACGTGGCTCAATGGTTCTGGCTCAAGGATTCTGGCTCATGACGGGGCCGGTATGCTGGCGGACGCGCCCGGCCGCAAGCCGTGGATGAAAAACCCTTCGCGCTGATCGTCGCCGGACCGACCTGCAGCGGCAAATCGGCGCTGGCGCTCGGGCTGGCGGAGCGTCTCGGCGGCACGGTGATCAACGCCGACGCCATGCAGTGCTACCGGGAATTACAGGTGATCACGGCGCGCCCGACGCCGGCGGAGGCGGGGCTGGTGCCGCACCTTCTCTATGGTGTGCGCCCGGCGGCCGAGCCCGGGCATGCCGCCTGGTGGCGCTGCGCGGCGCTGGCGGCGATGGCGCAGGCAAGCGACGCCGGCCGCCTGCCCATCCTGTGCGGCGGCACCGGCCTTTACTTCTGGGCGCTGGTGTACGGCATCGCGGCGATCCCCGAAATTCCGGAGGCCGCCCGCGCCGAGGCTCGCCGCATGCTGACGGAACTCGGGCCGCCCGGGCTGCACGAAGCTCTCGCCGGGGTGGACCCGGCCACCGCCGCCTTGCTGCGCCCCTCCGACAGCCAGCGGCTGGCGCGCGCCTGGGAGGTGTGGCGCGCCACCGGGCGCGGACTGGCCGACTGGCAGGCGCAGCCCACCGACCCGGCGCCGTGGCGCTTCGCCGTGCTGCTGCTGGACCCGCCGCGCGAGGCCCTGCGCGCCGCCATCGCCGGCCGGTTCGCCGCCATGCTGGACCAGGGCGCGCTGGCGGAGGTGCGGGCGCTGCTCGCCCTCGGCCTCGATCCGGCGCTGCCGGCGATGCGGGCGCACGGGGTGCCGGAACTGGCGGCGCATCTGCGCGGCGACATCACCCTGGCTGAGGCGGAACGGCGGGCGGTGCTGGCGACCGGGCAGTACACCAAACGGCAGGCGACCTGGTTCCGCCATCGTCATCTGGTAGAACCAGCGCGCATGCATACGATCCATGCGCGAATCGCGGGCTTAGCGCAATTTTCGGAAAGAGAAATGGCTGAGATCATGGCGTTTATTCGCCGTCCCGGTTGACGCGCCGCAACGCCCGGATTATGGGTGCCCGGCCATGACAGACGCATCACACAGCCCGATCCGCCCCGAAACTCCCACCGCCGCAGGTGCGGAGATCCTCCTGCGCGCCCTGAAGGACCAGGGGGTCGATGTTATCTTCGGCTACCCGGGCGGGTCGGTATTGCCGATCTATGATGCGCTGTTCAACCAGAACGCCATCCGCCACGTCCTGGTGCGGCACGAGCAGGCCGCCGTGCACGCCGCCGAAGGCTATGCCCGCAGCACCGGCCGCGTCGGCGTGGTGCTGGTGACCAGCGGCCCCGGCGCCACCAACGCGGTCACCGGCCTGGCCGACGCGCTGCTGGACAGCATTCCCGTCGTCTGCCTGACCGGCCAGGTGCCCACCCACCTGATCGGCAACGATGCCTTCCAGGAAGCCGACACCACCGGCATCACCCGCCCCGCCACCAAGCACAATTATCTGGTCAAGCGCCCCGAGGACCTCGCCCGCGTGGTGCACGAGGCGTTCTACGTGGCGCGCAGCGGCCGGCCCGGGCCGGTGGTGATCGACCTGCCGAAGGACATCCTGATCGGCAAGGCGCCCTACACCCCGCCGGCGGAAACCCCGCACCGCTCCTACCGCCCGCAGACCCAGCCGGATTCGGCGCTGATCGCCCGCGCTGTCGCCATGCTGAAATCGGCCAAGCGGCCGATGATCTACACCGGCGGCGGCGTCATCAACGCCGGCCCGGCGGCCTCGGAGGCACTGGTGCGCTTCGTCCGCACCACCGGCTTCCCCTGCACCAGCACGCTGATGGGGCTCGGCGCCTTTCCGGCCAGCGACCCGCAATTCCTCGGCATGCTGGGCATGCACGGCACCTACGAGGCGAACCTCGCCATGCACGGGTGCGACGTGATGCTCAACATCGGCGCCCGCTTCGACGACCGGGTGACCGGCCGGCTGAACGCCTTCAGCCCCGGCAGCCGGAAAATCCACATCGACATCGACCCCTCCAGCATCAACAAGAACGTGCCGGTGGAACTGCCGATCGTCGGCGATGCCGGCCGCGCGCTGGAAGCCCTGCTGGCGGCCTGGGATGCCGACGCTGCACCGGTGGACCGCCCGGCGCTCGCCACCTGGTGGCGGCAGATCGACGCCTGGAAGGGCACCGACTGCCTGCGCTTCACCCAGCCGCGCGAGCCCGGCGCCATCATCAAGCCGCAATACGCCATCCAGCGGCTGTACGAAATCACCCGCGCGGTGAAGCAGGACATCTTCATCACCACCGAGGTCGGCCAGCACCAGATGTGGGCCGCCCAGTATTTCAAGTTCGAGCGGCCGAACCACTGGATGACCAGCGGCGGCCTCGGCACCATGGGCTACGGCCTGCCGGCCGCCATGGGCGTGCAGATCGCCCATCCCGACGCGCTGGTGATCGACATCGCCGGCGAGGCCAGCATCCTGATGAACATCCAGGAAATGGGCACGCTGTCGCAGTACCGCCTGCCGGTGAAGATCTTCATCCTCAACAACGAGTACATGGGGATGGTGCGGCAGTGGCAGGAATTGCTGCACGGCAGCCGCTACTCGGAAAGCTACTCGGCCGCACTGCCCGACTTCGTCAAGCTGGCCGATGCCTACAACGCCGTCGGCCTGCGGGCGAAAACGGTGGACGAGCTGGACGGGGTGATCCACGAAATGCTCGCCAGCGACCGCGCCGTGATCGCCGACATCGCGGTGGACCCGAAGGAAAACTGCTACCCGATGATCCCCTCGGGGGCCGCGCACAACGAAATGATCCTGGGCAGCGAGAGCGCCGGCGGCGTGGCCGGCGTGACCGACGAGGGCAAGGTACTCGTCTGACGCCTTTCCCCATCAAGCTGTCCCCTGCTCCAGAATCGAGACCAGCATGGCCAATGACAACATGAATTCATTCCGCACGGCGACCATCGCCGTGCTGGTGGATAACGAGCCCGGCATCCTCGCCCGGGTGGTCGGCCTGTTTTCCGGCCGCGGCTACAACATCGACAGCCTGACCGTCGCCGCGGTCGAAGATGGCGGCCAGCGCAGCCGCATCAACATCGTCACCTCCGGCACCGAAATGGTGATCGAACAGATCAAGGCCCAGCTCGACCGGCTGGTGCCGGTGCACCGGGTGTCCGACCTCAGCAAGGACGGGCCGCATCTGGCGCGCGAGATGATGATGATCAAGGTGATCTGCCCGCACCGCGAAGGCGGCCAGAACCGCGCCGAGGCGCTGCGCCTGGCCGACGCCTTCCGCGCCCGCGTGGTGGATGCCTCCACCGAGAGCTTTGTTTTTGAAATGACCGGCGACACTGCGAAGCTGGATGCCTTCGTGGAACTGATGCGCCCGCTGGGGCTGGCCGAGATCTCCCGCACCGGTGTCGCCGCCATCGCGCGCGGCACGCGGGTGATTTAAACCGGCTCCCCCAGCACACGACACAGACCGAAAAGGACCAACCCGATGCGCGTTTACTACGACCGCGACGCCGATGTGAATCTGATCAAAGGCAAGAAAGTCGCGATCATCGGCTATGGCAGCCAGGGCCACGCCCACGCCCAGAACCTCAAGGATAGCGGCGCCCCCGACGTCGTCGTCGGCCTGCGCCCGGAATCAAAGGGCGTGGCCAAGGCCCAGGGCGCCGGCCTGCGTGTGGAGGACCCGGCCGACGCGGCGAAATGGGCCGACGTGGTGATGGTGCTGACCCCCGATGAGGCGCAGGGCGACCTGTATCGCGACAAGCTGCTGCCGAACCTGCGCCAGGGCGCGGCCCTGGCCTTCGGACACGGGCTGAACATCCATTTCGGCCTGATCGACCCGCGCCCTGACCTCGACGTGTTCATGATCGCCCCGAAAGGCCCCGGCCACACGGTGCGCAGCGAATACCTGCGCGGCGCCGGCGTGCCCATGCTGCTGGCGGTGCACCAGGACCCCTCCGGCAACACCACCGAAATCGCCAAATCCTACGCCTCGGCCATCGGCGGCGGCCGCGCCGGCATCATCGAGACCACGTTCAAGGAAGAATGCGAAACCGACCTGTTCGGCGAACAGGCCGTTCTGTGCGGCGGCCTCGTTGAACTGATCCGCGCCGGCTACGAAACGCTGGTGGACGCCGGCTACGCGCCGGAAATGGCGTATTTCGAGTGCTGCCACGAAGTGAAGCTGATCGTGGACCTGATCTACGAAGGCGGCATCGCCAACATGAACTACTCGGTGAGCGACACCGCCGAATATGGCGAATACGTGTCGGGTCCGCGCGTCATCACCGACGAAACCCGCGCCGAGATGAAGCGCGTGCTGGCTGACATCCAGAGCGGCAAGTTCGTGCGCGAGTGGATGCTGGAAAACAAGGTCAACCGGCCAAACTTCAAGGCCATGCGCCGCCGCCTCGGCGAACAGCCGATCGAACAGGTCGGCGCGAAGCTGCGGGCGATGATGCCGTGGATTGGCAAGAACGCGCTGGTGGATAAGACGAAGAACTGAGGGCTTTCGGGGGTTTAGGCAAGGAAGGCCAGGGCACTGCCCTGGACCCGCCAGGGGCCGAGAGGCCCCTGGACCCCGTTCGTTTAGGGATTGCGATACCAGGGCCGGTGGCCGTTGCTCGTGTCACATAGGGGAAGGCCCAGTCTTTTTCTTCAAGGTGATTTTTCCCACAACCGATGTTGACGGGCGCATTATGCAGGCAATGCTTTCGCGCTTGAATCAGTGTTAAGGCGCGCGCTGGGATCATGATCTAGGTTTGCCTACACGAACCTCCTCCAAGTCGGCTGTACCGGGGCCAGATGGGCTATTATTTCTGACAGCAACTGTGCAAGCTGACACCGTACCAAGACGGGGGCCAGCAACTATCGTTTTCTGATTTTCACTTTGTACGCTTCGACGAGCATGACGATGTTGCTCGCAGTCAGGTGGATGGCGTGTGCTGCGATATAAGGGGGCACGTCCGGCGTTCCCGGTGCGTCGCCATGACCACCTGCGTTGTTACGAACCTCAGGTAATCCCGTCTTGAGGAGCGCGATGAAGGTGTCAAAGCCGGCGGAAAGATAACTCGGGAAGAGTCCGCCGCCGCGAACAGACTTAATGAGTTCGCTGGCGCGGTCCCCCCCGCTGAAGGGTATCGTTAACCCTGCGCAGATGGCCTTAAGAGTGCTCTCAAACGCCCGATGAGCGGCAACCACAGAATCCTTATAATTCTGTTCGCGGTAATGTTTATGAGCAAGCATAAATTCTTTGTTTGCCGCCTGAAAATCTTGTTCTTGAAGAAAAATAAGAGCCGGTTTCACAATTTCGGAATGCACGAAATGTCTATCGATACGAATTATTTTTCCATTTGCAATCTGGTAGCCCGTATCGTGGTCAAGAAATCTAGCGTTAAGTTCTTCTGCTCCATCGTCAATTTTAGTGGTAATGCCCTCGGTTCGTCGATCATATTCGTCGTAGGTCTCGTGTGTCCATGCTGCTACTAGTATAGCTATCTCGATCCAGTCGAGCGCATCCTCCGTTTCGATGTCACTCAAAAAATAGTCTATGCATGCAGAATATAAGCTCCTCCCTTCAAGCTTGAAAAAGCCTTTTTCCCGGCAGAAAAAATTGTGGAAACTCCTCCAGGCAGTTTCAGAAACTACGCTGCCATCTGACACCGGAATACCCATCAAATCTTGGAAGACGCGCACAATTTGGACTTTGAGTTTACTTGGAATGGAATCGTATTGGTAAACATCAGGTGATATCGCTCTCCTTTCCTGCTTAATTCTGCGCGAATATATATCAGGGAGGACCATCAGAAGCTCCGAGCGTCGATGTTACGAAGCCTGCGAAATGAGCGACCGTAATGCGGAAAAGCGAATCGCATACATTTTTCGCCGAGATTACTGACCAGACGGTCAAATAGCAAGCGTAGGGTGGAAAAGCGAAGCGCATTCCGCCACCTTCGGCGGCCGGGCAAACTCGCTTGGCCGCCATCCGCCCCCCTACACCCCCTCATCATGCAAATGCGCCCGCTTATCCATCCGATGCGGCAGCACCCGCAGGATAATGACCCCCGCGCCATCGGGGGCGGCCACGTAGTACAGCAGGTGCGCCGTGGCGCCACGTCGTCCGGCCACGCTATCCAGATGCAGCGATCGCACGCCGGGTCCGAGTTCCATCCGGTCGCGGGAGGCGCTGGTGTCGGGGGTTTGGCCGGCGAGCATGGCCGCCCATTCGATCAAGGCGGCGGCGTTGCGGCGCTGCAGGGCGCCGAACCGGGTTGCTGTTGTTCGCAGCAGGGTGCGGATGTCGTTCGCCGCTTCCGGCGTGAGGCGGTAGCGTCGCCTCTGGCCGGGTGTCACTTTGCGTTATCCGCCGCCTCAAGCGTGTCCAGCAGATCGGTGACGCTTTGGTCCGACAGTCGTCCTTCTGCGGTCTGGCGCAGGCCGATGCTGATTTCACGCCGCAGCGCGGCCAATTTCTCCGCGCCGGCTGCCTTTTCGCGCCGGAGCAATCGCAGGGCGTCGTGGATCACTTCCGAGGCGGTGCTGTAATCACCACAGCTCACCTCCGCCTCCACGAAGGCGGCGAATTCGGCAGGAAGGCTGACATTCATCGCCGACATCCATGGTGCTCCCTGGCGATGCGCGACATGCGCCGCCCCGTGCAATCCTATCCGCACTTGCAAAATTTTACCAAATTGCCTTTCGGAACCAGAATGGGGTCCAGGGGCCTCTCGGCCCTTGGCGGGTCCAGGGCAGAGCCCTGGCCTTAATCTTCCTGTGCTTGCATCCTTGGCAACTCGTCGCTACGTTCAACCTATGGTCCATGGCGCACCCCGCACCTGCCGCCTCGCAAGCGCATCCGCGCGTGGTCTCGTGCGCCTTCCGTTCGGCCTGCTCCTTCGACTTAGCCGCCCCTGGGCGTGATCTCCGGCTGCGTGCCGGTCACAGCTCAGGGGGACCCCTGAGGCTAGCGTCGTACAATCTCTCCAGGAGCGCCGACCGATGACCATCAACCATCCCAGCTTCGGCAAGCTGGACGACAGCCGGGTTATCATTTTCGACACCACTCTGCGCGACGGCGAGCAGTCGCCCGGGTTCTCCATGAACCTGGCCGAAAAGCTGCGCATGGCCGAGGCGCTGGCGGACCTGGGCGTGGACGTGATCGAGGCCGGCTTCCCGATTGCCTCGCCCGGCGATTTTGAAGCCGTGCAGACGATCGCCCAGACGGTGAAGGGGCCGGTGATTTGCGGCCTGGCCCGGTCCGGCCGCGCCGACGTGATCCGCGCCGGCGAGGCGGTGGCGCCGGCGGAGCGCAAGCGCATCCACACCTTCATCAGCACCAGCGCGCTGCACATGAAATACAAGCTGCGCATGGAGCCCGAGGCGGTGCTGCAGGCCGTCACCGACAGTGTCACCCTGGCCCGCCAGTACACCGACGACGTGGAATGGTCGGCCGAGGATGGCAGCCGCACTGATCCCGACTTCCTGTGCCGCTGCACCGAGGCCGCGATTGCCGCGGGTGCCACCACCATCAACATCCCCGACACGGTCGGCTATGCGCTGCCCGAGGACATCGCCCGCATCTTCACCATGCTGCGCGAGCGCGTGCCGGGCGCCGACCGGGTGATTTTCTCCGCGCACAACCACAACGATCTGGGCCTGGGGGTCGCCAACACCATCGCCGCGGTGCGGGCGGGGGTGCGGCAGATCGAGTGCACCATCAACGGCATCGGCGAACGGGCCGGCAATGCGGCGCTGGAGGAGATCGTCATGGCGCTGCGCACGCGGCCGGATGCGGTGCCGTGCAGGCCGAACATCGTGACGGAAAAAATCCTGAAGACGTCGCGCCTGCTGTCCACCATCACCGGCTTCGACGTGCAGCCCAACAAGGCGATCGTCGGCCGCAACGCGTTTGCGCATGAAAGCGGCATTCATCAGGACGGCGTGCTGAAGAACGCCGCCACCTACGAAATCATGACGCCGGAAAGCGTCGGCTGGACCAAGTCAAATCTGGTGATGGGCAAGCATTCCGGCCGCGCCGCCTTCCGCGACAAGCTGCGCGCGCTGGGCTATGGCGAGATCGGCGACAACCAGCTGAACGACGCCTTCCGCCGCTTCAAGGACCTGGCCGACCGCAAGAAGATTGTCTACGACGAGGACATTTCTGCCCTGGTCGATGATGAGGTGATGCGCGACCATACCCGCATCCGCTTTGTTTCGCTGGACGTGCATGCGGGCAGCAAGACAAAGCCGACCGCGGAGCTGGAGCTGGAAATCGACGGCACCGTGCACAGCACCAAGGCGGCCGGCGACGGCCCGGTGGACGCCACTTTCATTGCAATCCGCCAGCTGTTCCCGCACGAGTCCACGCTGCGGCTGTATTCCGTCGGCGCCGTGACCGAAGGCACCGACGCTCAGGCGAAGGTAACGGTGCGGCTGGAGGAGGATGGCAAGCTGGTGGACGGGCAGGGGGCGGATACCGACACCATCGTCGCCTCGGCCCGCGCCTATGTGCACGCGCTGAACAAGCTGCTGGTCAAGCGCGCGCGCACGGAACCCGAGGCGCTGTCGGCGTAAGGCGGGAGCGGGGCGCCATGGCGTGGGACCCCGCCCTCTACCTGCACTATGCCGACGAGCGGCTGCGCCCGGCGCTCGACCTGCTGGCGCGCGTGCCGCTCGTTCGCCCCGGGCATGTGGTCGATCTGGGCTGCGGTGCCGGCAATGTCACCGCCCTGCTCAAGCACCGCTTTCCCGCAGCACGGGTGACCGGCATCGACGACTCGGCGCCGATGCTGGCCCGCGCGCGGGAGGCGGCGCCGGACTGCAGCTTCGCCCAGGCCGACATCGCCGCCTGGACGCCGGCGCAGAAGCCGGACCTGCTGTATTCCAACGCAGCGCTGCACTGGCTGGGCGGCCATGACGCGCTGTTTCCGCGCCTGCTCGCCACGCTGGCCCCGGGCGGGGTGCTGGCGGTGCAGATGCCGGCCATGCACGACGCCCCGATCCGCGCGCGACAGCACGAGGTGGCCGCGCACGGTCCCTGGGCGACGCTGCTGACCGGTGTCGGCTCGGCGCCACCGATCCTGTCGCCGGAAGCGTACTGGGATTTGTTGCGCCCGCACTGCGCCGCGCTCGACTTTTGGGAGACCACCTACCTGCACGCGCTGCAGGGCGAGGATGCGGTGGTGCAATGGGCCATGGGCACCAGCCTGCGTCCGTTCCTGGCGCCGTTGCCGGCTGAGTTGCGGGAAGGTTTTCTCGCCGCCTACCGTGCCGCGGTCGCCCCTTGCTATCCGCGCCGCCCGGACGGCACGACGCTGCTGGCGTTCCGGCGGCTGTTCCTGGTGGCGACGGTCGGGGTGGCATCATCGTCATGACGTTTGACGCGCCGCCCGGTTCGGCGGCTACCATGACCGCACCATCACATGCGAGGACCGTCATGAAAGGCTTCGTTGACGATATCGAGGACCTGACCGAGTCGAATACCGACTTCCGGCGGGTTCTCTACACCGGCAAGTACCTCCAGTTGGTGCTGATGGCCCTCAAGCCCGGCGAGGAAATCGGCGAGGAGGTCCATACCGACCACGACCAGTTCTTCCGGGTCGAGAAGGGCAAGGGCGAGGTGGTGATCGACGGCGTTCGCACGAAGATCAAAAGCGACGATGCGATCGTCGTGCCCGCGGGCGCCCGCCACAACGTCGTCAATACTGGTGAAAAGCCGCTGAAGCTCTACACGATCTATGGGCCGCCCGAGCACCGTGACGGCGTGGTGCGCGCCACCAAGGCCGAGGCCGAGGCGACCGAGGAGCATTTTGACGGGCAGACGAGCGAGTAAGCCGGGCCGTCGTGCCCCCGCGTGGTCAGCCTTGCGGGGGCATGGCGCAGGGTCAGTCGAAGCCGAAGAACCGTGACCGCAGCGCGCCCTCATAGGCCGTCTTCGCGGCCTCGGCGTTGGCGCGGGCGTCTTCGGCCAGGAAGTGGGCGTTCTCCCACGTGTCGATTTCCGCCACCGTGTGATGCACCGATGCGAGGGCCTCTTCGGCCCGGATGGCCGTGACCCAGGTATCAACCGCCGCCTTGTAGGCGGCCTGCAGCCGATCGAGTTCCGCGTCGTCGTCGCTCATGTTTGATCTCCCGTGGGGCGACCACATTATCCGACCGCGGGCGGCGCAGGATGTCAGTCCCGAGAAGGGTTGAGCGGCGCCGGACAAATGTTTGCGACGCGCGCCGGACTGCCGTTCAAGGCTCGCCGGGGCGGTCAATCGCCCAGGTCGGGTTCCTTGCCCTCGTTCATGATGGCATACAGCCGGTCCATCTCCACGTCGAACTCGGCCCACAGCGCCGCCCCTTCGGCCGGCGGCAGCAGGTCCTTGCCGAAACGGAACGCATTGTCTTCGCGGATGATGGCGAGCTGGTCCGTCCACGGCATCACCTCGGCCGCCTTGACCAGGGCCAACGCGGCGTGAAGCCGCGCGCGCACGATGGCGACGATCTCATCGCTCGGCTTCTCGGGTGCCGGCGCGGGGGTTCCAAACAGGTCAGGTTGAGCTGCGGACATGGGCTAAATATAGCATCCGCCGCCGAGTCGGACCAGCGTTGGCGAATCCGGTCCATGCGCGCATCGTGTTGCCATGAGCTGGCATTCCGAACGACTCCCCGAACTGGTGCGCGCGATGGCCGGGCGGCTTTCGCTGGAGGGGCGAGCAAGGAAGAGGTAACACAGAGAACACAGAGAACACAGAGAACACAGAGAACACAGAGAACACAGAGAACACAGAGAACACAGAGAACACAGAGAACACAGAGATCACGGAGAAGCGGCGCGGGTTGGTTGGGACCTCTGGGAGGGGGGGTGAGCGGCCGCAGATGGGTTGCAGCTCCGATGTCGGCTCCGCGCCCAATTCGGCCGAACGGCGGGCATTTTTGGCCGCCTGGGAGCAGCCTTATTCCTGGCTGCCCGCTGCGGGCTTGCCAATCCTCACTTGGCGGCGCTTCATTGGCATGGCAGGGCCGCTCGGCGGCGGAGCCCCAATCAGAGTTCGAGGGTTGTGTGCGTGAGCGAACTAACTGATATTCTAGACCGGTTCAATCGCAAGGAACGCAATCTTCTTGTTCGGGACGCTCTTGGGCATTCCCCGAGTAAGGCGCTATCGCTTGATCATAATTTTCGGAAACGAATTGGGACGGAACTCGGTGGTCTCGAAATCCCTAATGACGCATGGTGGGCGACCGATTATCATCTGAACTGGATCGCTGGCGCGCTCGCACTCTGGCGTCGCGGCGAGCAGGCGATCGGCACCGCCCAGATCAACCTGCTATCCGAAAATCCGGTGCGTTACTTGGTAGAGCGGAGCCAGGAAGACGCCGACCTCCTGATTGCGTTTGACACGACATTGATTCTAGTCGAGGTCAAGGCGTTCGGCTACTTCACAAACAAGCAAATCGACAGCAAACTTCAACGCTGGCATCTGCTGAAGAGGCAGTCGGAGTTACCAGGGTTTAAGGTGACGTTCCGCTTCATATTGATGTCGCGAACCAAGCCGAACGGCCTGCATCCGCCGCCGGACGACCTGCTACCGGGCATGACCAAGTGGCCCCATGCGGAGCTGAATGTAAAATCACCAATGCGGAAGCTAAAAGTGACCGGCAGGAAGCCGGGTGCCGGTGCGCCGCCGGCCGATCCGAGGACTTGGTTTATTGTGCCAGTTTCTGGTGGCGCCGCCGGCGACGAAGATGACGACGAGTTGGTTGAACCAAACCTGAAGGCGGCCGTTTCCGGATCGAGTCGCCATTTGGTCGCCAAGTGAGCGGTCGCGAAAGCGGCCAACTGCCAGCTGGGCCAACGGTGGCTTTGCGCCCATTTCGGTCATTTGGCGCGTAAATGCCGCAGCCAGGAGCCTGTTGCAGAATTCGGAGTTGGAACGGGTTCGTGGCGAGGTTGCAGCAAGTAGTTTTTGACACTGCTGGCTCGGCAGGATTCACTTGGCTCGACGCACTGACACGGAGTGAGCAATGGCCGAGCACTTTCGCGAACCCGAGCGCCGCCAGCAGGCCCTGCTGCCTGCCGACATGATGGAGTGGCTGCCCCAAGACGACATTGTGCATCTGATTGTCGAGGTGGTGGCGATGATGGACCTCTCGAAGTTCGAAGCTGGCTACAAGCTCGGCGGAGCGGGCAAGGCGCCGTTCGCGCCGCAGCAAGTAGGGTGGGCTTCAGCCCACCGTCGCATGTTACAACCGCTCGCCAGCGTCAGCCAGTTCTGCTCCCTCGATCGCCCAATCGATCGGATACATACCGAGCCCGACACACCTGGTGAAGCTCGAAAACGGCCAGTCGGCTGGACGTGCGGCCAGCCTGTGCTTGACCTGATTCAGAGCCTGTTTGACCAGAATCATCCGTCGTGCCTTGATCTGTCACCGGCGGTTGTGGCGGGGAGTGGTCGTCAATCTGCCCGTGGTTGGCCTGACGGAAAACCGTCAGGATTTGTGAAGTGCCTTGCCTTTTGAGCACTTTGCAGGCGGCGTTGGCATGTGCTGAAGGTTGCGCAGGGCGGGTAGGAACGGCTTCCAACACGGGCTCCCAGGAGGGAC
>CAIXDS010000029.1 GCA_903918195.1 uncultured Acetobacteraceae bacterium
GCGTGCTGACGGCCGATCCCGACCGGCTGCGCCGGGCCGCGCGCATGATGCTGGCCGCGGTGCTGTCCTGCCGGGAGAACCGCTCGCAGAGCGGACCCTTCGCCCGGATCGCCGGCGAGGCGATCGGTGCCTCGCTCCGGCTGCCGAACATGGCGACCGAAGAGTTCCTGTCCTGCCTGTCCCGTGGCGCGCTGGAGAAAGCCGCCGCGGCCGAGGGCGTGCGGGTCGAGGTCCGGGCGAAAGACACGCGGGCGCGGATGGTCGGGCGCTTCACGGACGGCACCTTCGTCTATCCGGGCGCTCTCTTCCGGCTGGCGCCCGAGGATCAGACCGCCGCCGCCGAGCGCCGGCACGGCCACACCGGCACCGGTTGGATCGGCCCGGTGACCAGCGCGGACGGCGAGGGCGACGCCGTCGCCGAGCCGGAGGACGGCTACGAAGACGACGCCGGCGACCTGCGCGAAGCAGCGTGACCCGAAGCTGAACCTGCCCTGGTCCGGTTATGCCGGGCCGGGGCTTCCCCGCCGAACGAGGACCCTACCATGACCCACCTGACCCCAGGCGGCGCCGGCGCGGCCGCGCGCCCAGCTCTGCTCAGCACCGCGCAGTCCAGCCTGCTGGCTCCCCACGCAACCCGTGGACGGCTTGACCGTGCCGGCCTGTGTGCCGGCATTGCGCGCCGCCGCCAGACCTTCGCTGATCTCGAGGCCAGCCTGGTCATCGCCTGCGAGCAGGCCGCCGCCCGCGGCGCAGCCCCCGCCGTGCGCATCGATGACCGTGCGACCTGGGACCGCCCCACGTGGCACCGCTACCTGGGCAGCCACCCGCCTGGAACCCGACTACGGCCCGCCCATGCGCCGGCTGTTGCGGGAGATCGACCAGCTTGCCAGGCTGATCGACCTGCCGGTCGCCGCATAGCGGTCTCGCTGCGGAGCCGATGATGGCCTGGCCTGACCTGCCGTGCCGTGCGGAGCTGGAAATGCCATGGCCCCTCCGGCAATATGCCGCTATGATGCGTGCATATTGCCGGAGGGGCCATGGTTCGCTCAGATGCACTTCGCGACGCGTTCGTGACTGCCGTCTTCGCGGGGAACCTGGGGCTGGTGCATGCCGTCCGCGAGGGACTGCCGGTCGATGTCGTCGATGACGCCGTGCAGGCCGGCCGGCTGTCCCCTGCCGAACTCGATCGGCTCGCACTGGCCCGCAAGACCCTGGCGCATCGTCGCACAATCGGACGGCTGTCGGCTGAGCAGTCCGACCGCTTCGTCCGGGTTTTGCGCGTCATCCTGGAGGCGGAGGAAACCTTCGCCAACCGCGAGAAGGCGCACCGCTGGCTCCGCCGGCCCACCACGGCGCTTGCCGACAACGCGCCGCTCGACCTGCTCGACACGGATGTCGGCGCGCGGCGGGTCGAGACGCTGCTCGGCCGGATCGCCCACGGCATCGCCGCTTGATCCAGGCGTGGCGGGTTGGCCGGCAACTGTTCGCCGACCTGTCCGGCGAGGGTGCCCGGCAACATGGCGGCCGCTGGAACACGCCCGGCCGCCCGATGGTCTACATGGCGGAGCATCCGGCCCTCGCCGTCCTCGAAGTCCGCGTCCATCTCGACCTGCCGCCCGACCTGCTGCCGGACGACTACGTCCTGATGCAGGTGGACCTGCCGGACGAGCCGCCGGAGGATGTTGTCGCCATGCCGGCGGACCCGCGAGCCTTCGGCGACGCTTGGCTGGCGTCGGGTCGGACGGCGGTGCTGCGCGTTCCATCGGTCATCGTCCCGCACACGAGCAACCTGCTGCTGAACCCGCGCCACCCTCGTGCCGCCGATGCACGGATCACCCAGACGACCCCGTTCCAGTTCGACCCGCGCCTCTGGGAAGGTGGCGCGTGACCAGCGCCTGTCGCAGCGGGGCAGCCCGCTCCGTGTCCAGCATTGCTGGTTGACTTCGTCCGCCGCCTATGTTGGGAATATAAACCTTTCCGATGGTGGTAGCGGATGAGGTGGGCAGATCAGGGGCGGCAAGAGCACGGATGGTTTGGCCACGGCACAGCGCCGCAAGGGAACGAGCCACCGAAGGATGGGTCAGGGATCATATTCGATCCCGACAACTTCGAGCCGCGCATCGATGCGATTGCGCATTCAGCCGTCGCGCACATGCCGCGCGTGGATTGGCCCCACGAAAACGTATCGTTTGATCAGCAACGGCTAGAGCGCTTGCGCCAAGCCATGACAGCGTGGATCGGCGCGCGATCGCTGAACCACGCTGCATTCGAGGATACTTTCGTTGATCCGTCGACGAGCAACGCAGCGATCGAGAAGCTCCGGGCAGCAGCGGAGAGCGTAAGGACGGCCACCGCACACCAAGACCTCGCCGATGCCTCGGCTGACCTTGCGGGCGCAATGCGGGATGTCGGCCTGGATAGGTGGCCCGCGTTTCTGAGGGACGCGGCCGAGCGAGCCAATACCTACAAGCTAGCACAGGCGGCAACGCCAAATGCTGCAACAGACGCGAATTCGGGCGGGAACCCTGCAGCAACGGCGCCACCGGGCCGCTATGTTGGCGAGAACCCTCAACGGTGGGTCGGGCCGAATTCCGTCGGAACGGGAGAGTGCGTGGCCCTGGTCCAAGCGGCAACCGGCGCTCCGCGATCAACGGAGTGGCGGCAAGGTGTCCAAGTCCAGGGCAACACGACTATCCGGCCTGGAACGGCCATCGCCACCTTTGACAGCAATGGCCGCTATACTGGGCATACAGCGATCTACCTCGGGCAGGATGCGCACGGCATCCGGGTGGTCGATCAGTGGAACATTCGAGACTCGCAAGGCCACATCATCGGGCGACAGCCGCCAAACGAGCGCACTCTTCCTTTGGGTGATCCACGGCACGCACGCATCGACCGGGGAGAGTTCTATAATGTCGTCGAGTAGAAGACTCACAACGCATCTTGCCGTGGCATTTCTGTTCGGTAGCGTGGGGGCCTATGCTGAGAGTGCCGAGATCGCGTGCCCTCCGACCCACGATGGCAAACCTCTGAAAGACGTCGAATTATTCGATGGGCCTCCGGAAAATAAAATCGAGGTAAGGCCCGAAAATGGACGCTTCGTCGTTCCTCAAACACCTCGATCCTTGTGGGATCGCTTCCCTCCTTCCACGCTGGGCTGCACCTATCGTGGATCAAACGACATGGTCACCGTCGTGCTGCCGCGGCACATTCGGATTTGCGAGTTTCCGAACTATCCGCAGGTCCGATGCCATTGATTAGCGAATTCGTCCTCAACTAGCATTGGGCCTACGTCGAGACCCAGGCCATGCGCAACAATTTTGTCAATAATGGCGTCACCAACTTACGCGGGAAAATTGCAGAATGATCAATCAACCACAGCCTGATAAGATCTCCGGGGACCCCCGCTCATACCAACGGCCCTAGACATTGACCTGTGCCCAACGGCGCGTCGCGATGGATCGGATGCGGCCCGGAGTTGCGATGAGTCGCTTCCAGGCTTTGCGGCACGCGGCGACGACGGCGTCGTAGCTGTCATAGAC
>CAIXDS010000030.1 GCA_903918195.1 uncultured Acetobacteraceae bacterium
CACGTCGCGCACCTCCTGCCGGGCGGCCAGCAACTGCTGCTGAACCAACGGCGAGGTGCCGATGTAGCGCGGATTATTCGACAGAGCACTGGCGATGTACTCGAGGGAAATCACGGCCCGAGCCGCCTCGACCGGGCGGCCGCTGGTGCGGCCGGGATCGGCAAACGCCCAACCGGCGATGCCCAATGCTGCCTGGTCCACGTCGCCATTGGTGCCGAGCGCCGCTGGCGGGACGACCGGTATGTCGGGCGGTGCCGTTACCACGATCGTCGAGTCGGGCGTCGAGTCGGACCCGGATGCAGCGTCGGGCGCTGGTGCTGCGGTGCCACCGGCAGCCGTCAGCACAGCGGCGGCGGCAAGAAGAAGAACCTGACGCGCCACGCCGCGCAGAGTGGAAACAGGCGGGCTCACGGCTTGGTTCGCGCTCGCACTGCTGGACACGTCGCGAGGGTCGGAACGTGAAGTATGGAGCATTGTTGGTCCCTTATCTATCGTGCGTTGTTGATGGGACGTTGCCTCAGCGGTGTCAATTTGTTCTTCACTCAGACGTGACGAATGGACTTCGCCCACAATGGTGGGACTGCGACCATCATCGCCGGCGTGAGAGTCATGGCATCAGCGTGGCCGGGTCACGCCGCATCCGTGCTTTGGGCGTGCGCCGCAACCACAGCGGTCTGGCGTCGTGCCCCGGAATACGCCGGCTAGCTGCCACCAAGACAGCCCGCCATCATCTCGCCGCGTTTATTGGGCTTGGCTTGGTGCGGCGAGAAGAATTGCGCCGCCTCGACCGCCGCAGCATTGTCGCGCCCGGCCAGGATCGAGGGTTCGACCATGGCGCGGGTGAGCGCGGCCCGTCCGGTGCTGGCTGAGAGGACGGTCCCGTGCGGAAACCCTGTCATTGTCTCAATCTCCTGGGTCGCACGCTCCTGGGTGACGGCCATTGCAGGATGCGCCGCACATGGTCGGAAGGGCCAAACGGTCGGATAGACGCCGCGTGATCGGCGCCGGCGGATCATTCCACGAATGCCAACTGGAGTCAACATGATTGCACTGATGATATTGGTGTTTCTTGATTCTGCTGTTATTGCCGCCTGCCTGCGCGCTTCCTCCCGGCCCCGTCATGTCGATCGGCACGGGCGTGCACCCCTGGAGGAGTTGAAAATACATCGCTTATTCGTGATTTTGCCATGGAACAATTTCTATGGACCCGTTTAAAATTGAAACCCTACCGTTACGGATTTGGGAGCGACGTCCCTAAACGACAGGAGAATGACGATCGGGTGCGCAACGGACTGAATGGCGGCCGCACATATCCAGGCCTGACGCCGGAGGGTCCATTTCCGGGCCGGCTTGAAGCGGGAGCGAAAGCACAGGCGGCTCGTTTATTCACGAAGCCCTGCCAATAACGCCTGCTACCCTGGCGTCAGACCGGCCACCGACGGAAATGGACCATACATGAGCGGCCCAGCGCTTTCCTACGCAACCTGGCACACCGATCCGACGCGGGAAGCCGCGATGGAAGAGTCGCATCGTCCGTTCTGGCGGCATTTCATCGAGACGATACCCGAGACCGACCTATCAACCCGCGACATCCTCGATTTCGGCTGCAATCGCGGCGGTTTCCTGCGTTTGCTGCATGCCCTGAAGCCCTTCCGCCGGGCGCTGGGCATCGACATCGCCTTTGCATCGGTCGCGGCCGCGCGTGAATTAGCGGGCACCGCTCCCATAGAATATGAAGTGGCTTCCGACGTTTCGGGCTGGTCCGACCGTTTCGACCTGGCTTTCAGCTACGAAGTCATCTTCCTCCTTCCCGACCTCGCCGCCCACGCGGCCGGCATCCATGCGGCGCTGCGCCGCGGCGGTGTCTACTATGCGGTGACTGGCTGCCACACAGGCAGCCCGCTCTGGTCGGCCTGGCGCGACCGGATCGGCGAGAGCACCAACGCCCCGGTGCAGGACCGCTCGCCCGAGGATTACGCCGACGCCTTCACAGCCGTGGGCTTTGAGATTTCCGTACGGCGTTTCGGCTATGCGGGCTTCGTGTCGGTATCAAAGGACCGAAGTACTTTCCCGCGTCTCATCGATGCCGTCGACTACCCGGCCGAGCACAAGCTACTGTTCCGCTTTGTCAAGTGAGGTCGAACAACCGTTGTTGGCGACACACCAAACGAATAAAAGTTTTTTGTTTCTTTTTCCAAAAAAGAACAAGCCTTCTTTTTGAAAAAAGAAACAAAAACTTTTATTCGTTTTTAACTCCTCTTGCGCAGGGCGCCGGTTTCGTCGACGCGGCGCAGTGCCGCCAGCTCCGCGTCGGTCGGCTCCGGAACGATCGCTGCCTCCGGTGACAGCTTCAGGTCCCAGCCGGTGTTGGCTTTGATTTCTGCGACATCGGAGAACGCGAACCAGGCATCAAGCATGAATTCGCGGGTTTCAGCGTGCGGCCGCAGAATGCCGAGCGTGGTGATGATGGCCGCCGGTCCGCCACCGGGGAAACCGTAGCGCGACCGCGCGTCCCCACCCTCCAGATAGCCCGGCGAACTGATGTAGGTGACTTTGTCCACGAATCGCTTCGGCTCATGCGCCACCATGATCAGCGTGCGCTTTGCCCCGCAGGCGATATCATTTGCGCCACCGGCCCCGGTGAGGCGCGTTTTCGGCGGCCGGTAGGTCTCGCCGATCCGCCCATCCCAGATGCCCGTGGTGTTGACATTGCCGAACCGGTCGACCTGGGCCGCCCCGATGATGCCGACGTCGCACCGGCCGGATGCGACCAGACAGCCCAGCGCGTCGATCGCATTGGTGAAGCTGGTGGCATTGGTTGAGATGCGGTTGCACTCGATGCCCCAGGGCAGGCCGCCGACCGGCGTGGCGCCGTAGACCCCGCCCTCGGTCATGGCGCGCACACGCGGCGCATGGTGCGCCTGGGCGAAGTAACCGGCCAGCATCGCCAGCCCGACACCGAAGATCGCCAGCTCGCCGTCGCGAATCTCACGGCCGGTGGCGATCGCCATCATTTCCTGCCGTGTGTAGTCCTGCGCGCTCATGCCAGCATACCTCCGTCCGGTAGCAGCCATTGGCGATAGGGATCGAGCAGAAAGCCGGTCGCGGTGCCGGAGAGCCGCGCGCAGGTTTCGCGGCCGATCATGTCGAGATACGAGGCGATGTCACGAAAGCCGTGCACGTAGTCCCGCACATAGGCCTCGGTTCCCGCCTCCGTCGCCAGCGCCCGATTCATCAGCGTCATGTGCGCCTCGTCGATGTCGTACATGCCGGGCGACCCCTGCGGCCAGGCGGCGAACGGCCAGTGCACCACCGCCTCGACGATAATGTCGGGAATGCGCACCAGGTTGGGAAACTGCCGCATGCAGCCGGTATCGACAATGGCGTCGGCAATCAGCACGACTTTTTTCGCCGCCCGCGACAACTCAAACCGGCTCCATTCGGTGCCGAGCATGATGGCATTGCCGAGAGGGTCGGCAAGGGTGACGTGAATAGCGGCCAGATCGGGCGTGAGCGGGCGGAAGACACCGATCGTGCGGCCGCTGAAGGGATCGACCACGGTCGGGATTTTCTCCCGGCTTGGATAGTGCCCGGGAGCGAAGGCGCTGCGGTCCTGAATGTCCGAGCCGATGTTGACGGTGGCCGGCACGAATGGCCAGCCGAGCGCGCCGCCGAGCAGACGCAGCGGCATCGACAGGTTGGAATAATCCTCCAATACCAGCCGGTCGGTCTCCACCGCCCGGCGCAGGCCGTTGGCGAAACCGAACACCTCCAGGCCGGAAAACCCGCATTCCGCCCGCGTCACCGCCCCCATCGCCGCCAGCAGGTTCAACTGCTGCGAATTGCAGTGGAAGACGGCGTGCAGGTCACGCCGTTGCTGGCGCAGCAGTTCACGCCCGAACACGATGGCATCCGAGCCGACCGGAAGCGCCGCACCGCTGGCGTACTGCATGCCGTCCCAGGTGAAGCGGGCGACCGCTTCGGAAAGAGTGATCAGCTTGCTATCGGGCATCGGTTGATCCGTTATGAAACTTTATATGCGACCCTTCGGCCGGCATTGTTTTCTGCAACCTGACCCGCGCTCAGCTTCCGCTGAAGACGGGAGCGCGCTTGTCGCGAAACGCGGCAATTCCCTCCTGCAAGTCCGCGCTGGCGGTCACGGCCTCGACATCGCGCCGCGCGATGCCGGCCAGCTCGGACGGCCCCTTGGGAAGCACCTTGCCCACGAAGCGCTTGAGCAATTGCAGCACAAGCGGGGCGTTCTCCGCCAGCCGGCACGCATAATCGAGCGCGGCCGCGCGTTGCGTGCCTACTGGCACCACCTTGTTGACGAAACCGATGTCGTAGGCGCGTTGTGCGGTCAGCGCCTCGCCCAGCAACAATGTCTGCATGGCGATCTTGTGCGGAATGCGGGCCGCGAGCGAGACAATCAGGCCCCCAGAGAACCCCACTTTGGCTTCGGGATACAGAAAGCTGGTGTTTTCGGCGGCCACCAACAGGTCACACTGGTTGGCGAAAACCAGGCCACCGCCGACCACCCAGCCGGCCACCGCGCCGACGATCGGCTTTTCCACCTCGACCCCGATGCCCGGCACCGCGCGCCACAAATCGTGTGGAATATCGTGAAGATCGGCCCCCACCGTGAAGGACTGGTCTCCCGTGGCCGTGAGCACCGCGACCCGATCGTCGCCGCTGTTCAGGCGTTGCCAGGCGCGGACCAGTCCCTCGACGACCGCCCCGTTGATGGCGTTGCGCTTATCCGGCCGATTGAGGGTGACGACGGCAATGCGGTCATGCGATTCGTACAACACGGGGTCGTTCATGCAGCTTCTCCATGCGGGGCGCAGCCGAGGCGGGCGCGAATATCCACCGCGACGGCCCCATCACTGCGCAGGATCAAAGGATTGATGTCGATTTCGGCAAGCCGCGGACCGAGTGCAGCAGCAAGCTGCCCGACCACCACGATGGCGTCCACTGCCCGCACCAGATCGGCCGGCGGACGGCCGCGCGCGCCCTGCAGCACCGGCCAAAGCCGCAGGCCGGCCAACAGCGCTGCCGCCGTCGCCGGCGAAACGGGCGCCTGGGTCACGACCGTGTCGTCGTGAAGTTCGGCGAAAATGCCACCCGCGCCCACCAACACGAAGGGACCGAGCGCATCGTCCCACACCGTTCCCACGATCAGTTCGGCCACGCCGGCAATTTGCGGTTGCAGCAGCACAGCCTCGAGACCGGCGCCGAAACGCGCCCGGAACCCGGTTACCGCGACGCGCACCTCATCGCCGTCGCGCAGATCCAGCCGCACGCCGCCATGGTCGCTTTTGTGCACGAGGTCACTGACCAGCGCCTTCGCCACGACCGGCCAGCCGAACCGTTCCGCCGCCGCCGCGGCAGCTTCGGCGTCGTGAACAACGGCGTCCTCGACAACCGTCACGCCCGCCGCCGCGACCAGCTTGCGGGCCTGCGCCGCCGTCAGGTTTCCCTCCGGCAAATCAGCCAGCAACTCCGCAACCGCGCCCATAATCGGGATCGCAGCGGCCGGTGCCGCCCGCGGCCCGCCACGCCTGGTCAGCGCTCGCAGCACCCGCACCGCATCGTCCAGCCGGTCGTGCCAGACGAAGCCCGCCTGCCGCAGCTTTGCGCGCAACGGGTCGGCGACGCTACCGGCGGAAAGCACCAGCAGCACCGGCTTGCCCGCCCGCCCGGCGAGTGAGACGATTTCGTCGGCCACCTGCTCGCTCTGCGGCTGCGTGGTCATCAGGTAGACCAGCGCGCCCACCGCCTCGTCGTCAGTGAATGCCTGCAGCAGCGCGCCGACCTCCGCGGCCACGAGGCCGTTGCACAGCGCGCCGGCATCGAACGGCAGCGGCGGCTGTCCTTGCGGCAAGGCGGCGGCCAGACGGGCGCGGGTCGCCTCACCCGGCAGCGCCAGCTTGAGACCGGCGTCGGCAAGCCGATCGGCCAGCAGCGCAGCCCCGCCGCCCGACGCGGAAGCCGGCGCGATGCCGCCGCCTCGCCGCAGACCGGCGGGCCAGTGGGTCAACGCGTCGGCAATCACCACCGCGGCTTCCGGGTCGTCGGCCAGCAGCACGCCACGCGCCTCCGCCGCGGCGGCAAACAGCCGGTAGGGGCCAGCGAGGCTGGCGGTATGCGAAAACACCGCCTGCCGCCCGGCCTCGCTGCGGCCGGCCTTCACCGCCACCAGCGGCTTGCCCGCCGCTTGCGCCGCCTCGGCCAGCGTCAGAAAGCGCCGGGCATCGGTCAGCCCTTCGGTGTAGAGTACGATGGAGGTGGTGACCGGGTCGCCGATCAGGTACTCGAGAACCTCGTTCTCAGTCACGTCGGCCTGGTTGCCGACCGAGACCAGGGTGCTGAAACCGCAGCCGACATCGTACCCCCGGTTGAACATCGTGGCCATCAGAGCACCGCTCTGGCTGACCGCGCCGATCCCGCCAACCGGCAGACGCGGCACGCTCATCGCGAACGAAGACGTAAGCGCCAGCCTCGCCCGCACATTGACCACGCCGAGGCAGTTCGGCCCGACAAGGCGCATCCCGCTTTCGCGGCCGATCTGCTGGATACGATGCTGGCGCGCCGCCCCCTCGCCGCCGATCTCCGCCATCTGCGCGGTGATGATCACCGCGGCACCCACGCCGGCGGCCGCGCATTCCTCCACGCCGGCGACCAGGCGCTCGGCCGGCAGGGCGATCACCGCTACGTCGACCGGTCCGGCCGCGGTGATCGATGCGGCGGCGGACAGGCCAAACAGCGCCGGGCGGTTCGGGTTGACCGGAATGATGCGGCCTTCGTAACCGTGCCGGATCAGATGGTGCAGCACCCGGCCGCCGAATTTGCCGATGTCCTCCGAGGCGCCGATCACGGCCACGGATCGCGGCGCCAGGAGCTGCGCCAGATTCAGGCGCGACGGACCCCGCCTGGCACCGGTCTCTGCGGTTGCCGGGCCAATCACCGGCATCGGACCCGGCTGGCCGGCGGAAACAGGGAACGGTGACGGATCGTCTTGCTCATGTCGTGATTTCGCTGCGGAAAGAACGGGGCATGCTGCCACGGGACATTTATACCGTCCATGCTGTGGTGACTTTCATTACCACGTTCTCCCACGTTTTGAACGCTATATCCACACCGCATGCCTGCCCATCCCTCCTGCGGCGTTGCAGCCGGCATGCCGGCTGCCTGTATGAGCTTCTCCATGCCGGTTAGGCTGTCGGTGTGGAGGAGAGAAAGCCCTGTGGGCGGACGTGTCAGCCGGGATCGGCACGCCACGATAATGAGCGGCAGCGCTCCTGACGGATTCGATGGATAAACTGCCGCAGCTTCGCCGGCCCCGCTCCCGGCCAAATGAACGCCATGGATCGGGATTGGCAGCGTCCCTACGCGGCCATAACGCGCAGCACCCGGGCCTCATGAATGGTATCGGTGCGCTCCGCCAGCAGCCGGGCGCCATCGAGCGCGGTCCCGGCTGCCGCCTGCATCTGGACTCGCACCGGACCGTCCAACAGCCCGGCCTGCAGTTGCGCACGCAGCCCCTGCTCCGCGTCCAGCAATCCGCCGGTCAGAGCCACCGGAACCGGTTCGGGGAGGCCGCAGCGCGCGACCGCCGCCCGGGTCGTGGTCACGAGGGCGCGCACCGCCTGAGCCAGCAGGTCGCAGGCGACCGCGTCGCCCGCAGCGGCCTCGCGTATGACATCGCCGGCGAAGCGCGCGGCCTGCCGGGCCGGGTTCGCGTTGCCTCCGATCAAGGCCGGCAGATCAGCGAGAGCACCGAAGCGCGCCACCGAAGCTGCGCGCAGTGAGGTCGGCGGGCCGCGCCCGTCTTCGGCCCGCAGGACAGAGCGCAGGCCCGCGAGGCCGAGCCAGGCGCCACTGCCGTCGTCGCCGAGCCACGGCCCGCACCCGTCAACCCGCGTGAAGGCACCGTCGCGCCCGACCCCGATCGCAACGGCACCGGTGCCGACGGCGAGCACCACGCCCGGCTGTCCCGCGAGGGCGCCGGCATGCGCTGTCACCGCGTCGCTGGTGACGGCCAGCCGCCGCGCCGGCAGCGTGACCAGCAGACGCTCCGCCAGTTCCCGCGCGGCGGCCGGCGCGCTCAGCGCCCCCGCGGCGCCGACCACAACGGTGGCAACGCAGGTGAGCCCCGCTCCCTGCA
>CAIXDS010000031.1 GCA_903918195.1 uncultured Acetobacteraceae bacterium
CCTCGGATCGCTTCAGCGACTTCTGGAAGGACTGAAAAACCTGAGCGTTCGCTGAAAATCTCTCTAACGCATTGATCTAAAATGGGTTCGGAAATTCCGCGGTTTTGGGCTTACAACCCCGGAATGCGCCCGGACTATCGCCGGGTGGAAGCCGGCGCTTGCCGTGTCCCGTCCGGTGACGCGGTTGCAGCCCGGCAAGCGCCGATCGGCCGGATAGTCGGTTTTGCCGCTAC
This sequence comes from uncultured Acetobacteraceae bacterium, assembly GCA_903918195.1. Taxonomy (GTDB): domain Bacteria; phylum Pseudomonadota; class Alphaproteobacteria; order Acetobacterales; family Acetobacteraceae; genus Rhodovastum. The sequence continues at coordinate 234 of CAIXDS010000031.1, forward strand.
CGCCTGCCTGTCTGCTGAATGTGGCGGGGTGGAGTAAGGCGCGATAAGGAAATCGTCGTCCAGGCGCTACGCTGGCACGGCACCCCTGGCAGCCAGGACACTACGACTTATGAGCCGGCCAGCTTCCGAGCGGTCGGCGATGGCAGGGTGGTGAGTTTGGTCACCGGCGGCGGCGAAGGGGACAGCCGCAGACCGCGACCGGTCAGATCTACTTTGGCCCCCGGGTAGGCTGCGCAGGCGGCGGACAGGGAGAGCAGGAAGTCGGCGCGGAATTGGCGAATGGCCTTGTAGCCAGGGCCGAACTGTGCCGCCAACGACGACCACGAAACATCTGTCGGCCGCTCTAGGCAATGCAGCCGGTAGCCGAGCCAGGCGTACACATCCATGGCCATCGGGCTGTAGCTAAGGTGACGGATGGCCTCCTCGGAGAACGGCACCGGATGCTTTTTGAGGGCGGCGAAAAACTCGGCATCGATGACCACGGTATCGGAGAACAAACTGTCCTGGCGCTCGTCCTCGTCATGCAGGGTGAATGCCGAGGTGATGATGGCGCCCCGGTGATTGGAATTGCCTCCGTTGTGTTCCCAGGACCACCTGAGACTGCATGCTGACAACCGGGCTCCCTGGTCCCGGATGGCCTTGGCCGATTCGCCGCCGTAGGCCAGACCCATGCGTTCTAGGGCATGCTTGGCCGAGCGGCCCAGTGTCACCTCGCGGCTGTTCGTTCGGACTGCCTGGGTCATCAGGTGGATGAGAAGAATGCGACCGCGGCTGCCCCACGGCACACCGTAACGGGTGGGCTTTCCACGGATGAGCAGGTGGCCTGGCTCAATCAGGAGGGTTACCTGGTGGCCGTTCTTGATCCACACTTGGTCGTCGGGGAGTTTGCGGTAAGGCAGGCCGGTCAGACACATGCCGCTGTAACCGATGCCGATCGCCTGCTGTTCGTCGGCCATTACTTCATGAGCAATATCTACCAGGCGTCGCTCATGGGGTGTCGAGGCCATTTCACGGGCTGCCTCAACGCCATGCAGGCGGACGACCTCGGCCACCTTGGTCAGTTCCATCGCGGCCTTCCTCCAAGCTATGGGGAGGCTGCGCGGTTTGTCCGGCATCCGCAAGGTGGGGAAGTCCCGACGCCTGCTACTTGAAGCTAGTTGATTCTATTAGTTGAATGTGTCGGGACTTCCCCAGGGATAACCCGAGTCGCGTCGGGACTTCCCCATACGGGGCGTCGGGACTTCCCCAGGGATAACTCTCCCGCCTGTGGATAACTGTCGTTTGCCCGGTGCGGCGCCAATGCCCCGGGTCGGTCCGAGTCGCAGGAGGGGGATTGGCGGTACCCGAGTCCCCTGCCGTTTCCCTGGGGGGGGTGGGGAAGTCCCGACGGTCGGGCGTCGGCTGCGTGGGCTCTCCTCCCCTTCCCTGGCATCGGCACGGCCATCGAGCATGTCTGTCCCGGTCAACCACGACAGGCCCGCCGGCCCGCGTTCTCCCACAGTGCCGCCAACCCATGCTGGTAGGCAGCGCCACGACAATACAAAGATTCCAATTGGATAAGCCGGAATAGACGGGTCGTTTCATATGGTTGCAAACGATTTTTGTCTTTTGTCTGTAGACCTGCATGCATTCATGTCTGCGTAAATGCACGCCGTCATGAATGCATGCAGGCACGACGGCACGCCTGCTCGTCGCCGGACGGATGTGCATGTTGCCTCATCCGTGTACGCCAGGGTATGGATACGCATTAAACTTCAAAGGGAATGCGCATGGGGCAGGTCTACGATACCCAGGCAGCCAAGCGCCCGGTCAACCTGACACTGAACGGCGACCTGGTGGAGAAGGCGCGGGCCGAGGGCCTGAACCTGTCCGCCCTGGCGGAAGGGGCCGTCGCCGCCGAACTCGGCCGACGCGCGCGCGCACGATGGGATGCCGAGATCGCCGAAGCATGCGCGGCGCACGACCGCTACCTGGAAGAATACGGATCTGCCAGCGAGTTGATTCGGGCGCATCTGGAGGCCGAGGGTGATGCCGCCGAGTAGCCCACGCCGCTACGACATCGTGTGCCACCGCGTCCGTGGCATGAAGGCGCCCTACCTGGTTGTCTTGCAGCACCACGATGTCCCCTCGACCACCCGCATCATTGCTCCGCTCACGTTGCCGCAGCGCGGAGACCATGACGGCGTAGCCCCGCTGGTGGACGTGGAGGGAACCGTCTACCGGGCTCGGCTGCTCGACCTGGCGGCGTTCCCGCGCTCGGTCCTACTCGAAACCGTGGCGTCGGCAGAGGCGGCGTCCGACGCCATCGTGCAGGCACTGGACGTCATCTTCGGTGGCTATCCGGTCGGCCGGCCGCACTGAACCGCGGCGGAGAAATCGCTCCTCACCTGCGTGCATTCACGCAGTCACTCCAGCACGCAATCGTGCCGGTGTAACTGCGTGAATGCACGTAGGCATGCTGGACCGTCGGCGCGCAGTCAGGTTAGACTGCCGACGTGCATTCACATCTGGAGCCGTTCATGCAGGCGACGGTGGCTCTTATCGGCCAAAAGGGTGGCAGTGGTCGTACGACCCTCGCAATCCACCTGGCAGTCGAAGCCGACCGGGCAGGGGTCCCGGTAGTCCTGGTGGACACCGACCCGCAGGCGACGGCCGCACTCTGGGGGCAATGGCGGGGGAAGGACAGCACCCCGGAAGTTCTGGATTGCGCCGCGCCGCCGTTGCTCGCCGGCAAGGTGGCGGCGCTCCGGAAAGCGGGGGCGCAGCTCATCCTGATCGATACGCCGCCGCACGCCAACGCGACGGCCGTGGCTGCGGCATCGATCGCCGACATCATCCTGATTCCGGTGCGGGCACGGGCATTCGATTTGGCCGCGGCGCGGGCAACGGCAGATCTGGTGAAGACGTGGAAGAAGCCCGCGTGGGCGGTGTTCATGTCCGGCTCGCCGACGGCCACCACCATCCACGCCGATGCTGCCAAGGTTCTCGGGGTGCCGATCGCGCCGGTGCGGCTGCCTGAGAGGGCGGATTTTCATGTCGGCCTGGCGGACGGCCAGGCGGCGCAGGACTTGGCCCCGACCGGCAAAGCCGCCCACGAGGTGGCCGCCCTGTGGGCGTGGCTGCGCACGCTGCTAACGGAGGGGGAGGGGACGCATGGCTAAGCCAAGGTTTGCCAATCTAATACGGGGGGATGAAGAGGCGCCGCCGCCGCCGGCGACCGCGGACACCAAGGCACCGCCGACGTTGGTGCCTGCCGCTCGCCGGCCGTCTCGTGATGGCAAGAAGGCCGTGATGGGCCACTTCTCGCCGACGCTCGTGCGGACGCTCAATTTGCTCGCTGTCGAGGAGGATACGACGCTTCAAGCCCTCCTGGGTGAGGGCATCGACCTGGTCCTCCGTGCCCGGGGCAAGCACCCGTTTGGCGAGAGGTAGGCATGCTGGCGCGTCGGCGTGAATGCACGCATGCGCGGCGACACGTAGACATGCTGTCACGCCAGACGGCCCGCCGACCGCGGTGGGGGGATCGAAGATTCGGGCACAGATTCACGAGACCGCCCAATTTGGGTCGGAAAAAGCTATGATGAGGCGAGCGGCGGGGATTTGGCATCATCGTCGTTGGATGAGACTGCTTCTTCAACGGGCTGTTAGGTGTAGCCGCTTGCAATCATCGGCGCTCGTGCTCGCAAACGGAGATGAATCCTGCTCGGATTATCTGCCAATGGGGCGGGGCTTGTGCTCACATTATCTGCCACTGTGCTCGCCATCATCGCGTCGTGCTCGCCAACGGAGCTTCGTGCTCACAATACCCGCAATCGAAATGAACTGAGGTCGGATGCCGGACGCCAGCCAGATCGCCGCCGCCATTAACCTCCGTGTCCGCCAGCTTGAGGCTCAGGGCATCACCGGGATCGCCTTGGCCAATCATATGATTGGCCACATGCAGGACCTGCACCAGATCTACAACACCGCCTCCGACCGGACGTTGCGCGATCTGTGTCGTCGCTTCCCGGGGTTTGAGCGCTACGCCCGGCTCATGGAGAAGGTATCCGAGCAGGACCAGGCGATGGCGGCCGCCGGCACCCATCCCTATGGCGATCTCCCCGAGCTGCCGGAGCCACTGAAGGCGAGTCTGCTGCATGTGATGCGTGCTGCCGGCGAGCTGGAGCGCGAGTTTCAGGCCGCGGTTGACGGTGGGCGTGGCGACCAGGCCGAATGGTTGACCGCCAAGAGGCGGCGATGGGCCGACGACCTCCGAAAACTGGTGCACGAATTCCAATCCTCCGATTTGCCGCTGCGGACCCAGGCGCTGGTGCAGCAGGCGGTGAAGGCCATGGCTGCGCGGATTGAGAGGATGGGACAGGAGTAGTGCTGGCCGTGGCAGTCCTGGTCAGCCGTCGGTGATCACGCAGGACGCCGATGCCGCCGGGTAGCACGACTGGGCCGGCATTGATCGTCAATGGGTGGTGAAGGTGCCTTGCTTGTCGGCGTGTACAGCCCAAGAGCCGGATCCCTGCGGACCCGGCCGATGGTCGTTTCGTTGTCCGTCAGAACGGTACTTCCCAATCCTGGATAGCGTCCGGGCCGTCATCTCGTTCCCAGATGATCGTGGTCAGGTCGCCCTCATCGAGGTTCCAGGTTTCGATGGCCTGAATCTCGTAGCGGTCGCGTTTCAGGCCACGGATGTCGCGGCTGCTCAGGCCGGCGCCGGTGCGCAGGATCGTCATGATGCTGTTTTCCTCTGTTCTCCCAGCCAATCGCTGGTGATCAGCGGGACCGCCGGCCTTCGGGGTGGGTCAACATCGGAGGTTTGCGAGCAAGCGGAGCCGGGTTGCGCAGGGCGCGAGGCGACAGCCTTGCGTCCAAGCGGCCCGGCTCTGCGCAGCGAGCGGACCGGAGCCGCGCATCTTCGCGCGGCGCGTCGCCCTTTCTTGCGGCGTGGTGTTGACGCGGCACGACCTGGCCGGCGGTACGATGGAAGAACCAGCGAGGAGTTTTCTTCCTTGCTTCCTGCGTCGTGGCGGCACCGGATGGTGGTGGGGTTGCCGCGAAAGCCGGTTCGGCAACTTCATGGAAAATGGCGCATGGAATAAAACCCCTGCACCGGTCTGCCATCTCGGGCGGGAGCGGAACCTTGATCGGCTCCGCTCCCGGGTGGTCTGTCAGGCCGCCAAGTTGTGCGTTCACGGTTTTCGCCGGTGGCGCCCGCTGTGCCTGCGCTGAGCGACGAAAAATGGAAGCCACGCAGGAGCCAAGCACTGATCCACCAGCCTGGCTGTCACCAGGCTGGTGGACGGGCGTTATCTCAATCGAAGCTGCGCCAGAAACCGTTGCCACGGCGTGCTCGCCGGTCCGATTTGACGCGGTCAGTCGAGATGCCGAGCTCCGTCAGTTCGCGGCCGATCACGTCACGGCAAACGCCAATCTCCTCGGCGATATAGGAGAAGGTGCGGCCTTTGCGGCGCAGGTTAACGATTGCCGCGATTTCGTTCGGCCACAACGTCATGCGGCGCGCCTCCTGAGCGGCGGCCAGCTTGCGGCGGTGTTCGGACCAACGCGGGTCGTTGGCGACGTATGCGAGTTGCGCCGCCGACAGCTTGGCTCGCTGCTCCTCGCTCATCGGCCGGCGCTTGCGGGGAGTCTGCGCGTGCATCTGCACCTCTTCGAAGGTGATCGCGGCACGCTGGGGCTGCTTGCGGGTGGTGGACTGCGCGCTGGTCTCGGGCTTCGCGGCCATCTTCCTGATCCATTTCACATCCCGAGAAGAGCCTGGCTCGATGCCGGCGTGATCCCCCTCGGGTGCGGTCCCTGGGGCAGAGGCCGGCGGCTGGATGACCCCCCGAGGCATGCGAGGAAGCGAGGTTCGGTTGCGGCCTGCGCGGGGCGCTCTTTCCTGTGGGTGTGCTGACGGGCGCAGCCGGGTTGCAGCAGACGCGGGGCGCATTTCCTTGCGCTCTGCGACGGCTGCGACTTGGCTGCGCTCGTCAGCGTGCCGATTTTGCGCCCTGCGCAGGCCGCGACTGAGCCTTGCGCAGCCGAGCGTGCCGAGCCGGAGGCGCGCGCGTGCGCGCGGGGGGTCGTCCAGCCGCCGGCCTCTGCCAGACCGCACGCATCCGAGGGGGTGCGCGCCGGCGTCGGGCTGGCGGTCGGGGTTGTGGAAAGGACCACGAAGATGGCGCTACAGATGCCGACGTCGGCGCCCGGTTCACCGCCCCCAGGCAGATTTCACACCGCTGCAGGCAGCCATCGAAAAGGTCGGTGTGTCCGCGACGCCCGGCCGTGCCGGGCCAGAAGAAGCTATTCGGCGCTGGCGCTGTCGCGGAGGGGGGTATCGCCATCGCGTGTAGACGGCATTGTCTTTACGCCAACACGGTGGACTGGCATGCCGCTCGCCATCCGCAGCGAAGAGGTCAGGCCGGGAAACGCGCCAGCACGTTGCGCACCGCGGTTGCCGTCCAGGCGCCACCCCGGGGTGTCCTGATGCCGCGCCTGGTCATCTCGGCGGCGACCTGGCGCAGCGACAGACCGCGCCGGCGCATGTCGGTTGCCATCGGACCGACGTCGGTGGCGAAGGCGTCCGCCTTCCGGGCAACGCCGGCCGTCGCAGCGGTGGTGTCGCGCGGTGCGCCGCCGCGCCAACCGCCGAGCTTCACGCCCCGTGCCTTCGCCGCCGCCAACGCCACTTTGGTGCGCAGGCTGATCGCCCTGGCCTCTTCCTCGGCCATGGCGGCGTAGACGTGCAGCATGAACGGGGTGGCGGTTGGCATGTCGCAGGCCACGAACGGCACGCCCTGTTCCATCAGGGCCGAGATGAAGGCGACGTTGCGCGCCAGCCGATCGAGCTTGGCGATCAGCAGCGTGGCACCGGTCTGCCGGCACTGGGCAATGGCCTCGCGGAGTTGGGGCCGGTCGGCGTTCTTGCCGCTTTCGGTCTCGACCAGCTCGGCGAGCTGCGTCCAGGTGCCG
>CAIXDS010000032.1 GCA_903918195.1 uncultured Acetobacteraceae bacterium
CCGCCAGCGCCACGAAAGCCGTACCGCCCACGGCACCGCCAGTTGGGCCGATAAATCCGAACTGAAGAAGGCCGGGTTGTTCAACGACGAGGGCCTGGTGCTCGGCCGCTACCGCGGCCGGCTGCTGCGCCTCGCCACCGATCGCCACATGCTGACCCTGGCACCGACGCGCTCGGGCAAGGGCGTCTCCGCGGTGATCCCCAACCTCCTGACCTGGCCGGGCAGCGCCATCGTCATCGACCCCAAAGGAGAAAACACCGCCGTCACCGCGCGATGCCGGCGCGAGATGGGCCAACAGGTCCATGTCCTCGACCCCTGGAACATCACCGGCGAGCCCACTGCCAGCTTCAACCCGTTCGACCTGATCGGCGCCGCCGGCAGCGAGGCCGGCGAGGATGCCGGGCTGATCGCCGATGCCCTCATCGCGGTGCCACCAGGGTCCGAAGACAGCCACTGGGCTGAGGAAAGCCGGGCGCTGCTCACCGGACTGATCCTGCACATCGCCACGGCCGAGCCGTCGTCACGGCGCCATCTCCCCCGGCTGCGCGAGCTGCTCACCCTCGGCGGCGAAGACTTCTTCGCCCTGCTGGAGGCCATGGCCGACAGCACCGCCGCCGACGGGCTGGTCGCCCGCGCCGGCAACCGGCATCTGCAGAAGGAAGAGCGGGAAGCCTCCGGCGTGGTCTCGACCGCGCAGGCCAACACCCATTTCCTCGACAGCACCCGGCTGCGCGCCTGTTTGTCGTCCTCCAGCGTCGATCTCACCCGGCTCAAGCACGAGCCGATGACGGTCTACCTGGTGCTCCCCACCCGGCGGCTACGCACCCATGCCCGCTGGCTGCGCCTGGTTATCGCCATGACGCTCGACCTGCTGGCCAGCGAACAGGCCGCCCCGCCCCTGCCGGTGCTGTTCCTCCTCGACGAGTTCGCCGCCCTGGGGCGCCTCGGCGCGATCGAGACCGCGATGGGCCTGCTCGCCGGCTACGGCGCGCAGCTTTGGCCGATCGTCCAGGACCTCGCCCAGCTCCGGGATCTCTACCCCCATCGCTGGGAGAGCTTCATCGCCAACGCCCATCTCCAAACCTTCGGCACCACCGATCCCGGCACCGGCGATTATCTCGCCCGCATGCTCGGGCACCGCACCGTCACCATCCGCAGGGAGAGCGCCAGCGTCGATCGCAGCGGCAGCGACCAATACATGCGCATGTCGCGCGCGCTGCTGATGCCGGACGAGATCCGGCGCATGCCGCCCGGCTGCCAGATCCTGCTGCTGCATGGCATGCGGCCGGTGCTCGCCGACAAGCTGCGCTACTTCGAGGACGACGCCTTCGCCGGGCTGTTCGACCCCAATCCCTTCCGCGGGCGCCAGGGATGAGCGGGCGCGAGACCCTGCCGGTACCGGTGGCAACCCTGCTCACCTATGCCGTCTATGGCTGGGCGGCCGAGCAGAAGATGCTGACCGCCGCCGGCCGGCCCAGGCTGCCCGCGCGCGCCGTCTGGCAGCCGGTGTTCGCCACCCTGCTGGCCATGCCGGGCTGGCGGCTGACGCTGGGCGCCTACCTCGCCCGCGGCCTGGAAGCGTGGGGCGTCGAGCCCTCGATCGCCGCCTGCGCCGCGCCGGCGCTGCTGGCCGAAGACCTGCGCGAGCGGTGGATTGCCCTGCTCGCCGAACAGGGCTGGTCGCGCCCGATCCCGCCGCTGCCGTCGCCCGTTCCGGCGGCCAGAGGGGTGCCAGCGACACCGGAGCTTCGCGCCACCCCACCGGCGCCGAAGGCCGTGCCGGAGCGGGTGGCGGTTCAGCCGCCCGACGTCCCGCGACACGCGCGCGGTCCTCACCATCGCGCGCCGGAGCCGGGCGTCACGCGGGACGCCGATGCCCCGGTCCCGCCCCCGGAGCCGCCCGATCCGCCACCGACACCGCCGCGGCGCCGGATGCGGCTGAAGGGGCCGCCATGAGTGGCGCCGGCAGTCGCTACGGCGCGACCTGGAGCGTGCAGGGCACGGCACGGCCGGCAGCTTGGGCATCGTTCAGGCAGCGCTTGAACGCCGGCCCGGCGCGATCGACCAGCACCGCACCCCAGCCATTGGTGCGGTCCGGCGTGACGCCGGCGAGCGTGCCGGCCAGCCCTGCCGGCAGCAGGTGCAGCAGCACCACCAGCCCCACGGCGGCGCCGACGCCGGCGAGCGCCAGCCGGCGGCGATCGCGCGGCGGAGCCGCCGCCGCCCGCGCCGGCTGGCGCAGCAGCGCGGTGAAGTCGCGATACTGGTCGGCGATCTGGGTGCGCAGCCGCGCGATCTCATCGCCACCCGGCGCACCGGCCGCGTTGCCGGCAACCGCACCGGCAAGGCTCTGCTCAACCGACCGCACGATCGCCGCGCGCTGCTCATCGAGCAGCGGCGCCAGCGCCGCCGGTTGCGCCGCCAGCGCCTTGACCAGCGAGCGCTCCACCTCCTGCGCAATCAGAGGAACCAGCCGCGGCAGCAGCGCGTCGGCGAGATCCTCGATCTCTGTCTCCTGGATGCTCACCGATGCAGCCCTCCCCGCCCGATCCCGTCAATGATGCCCTTGAACTCCTCGGGATAGAGGCGGCGCATCTCGTTAAGCTTCCCTTCGCGGCGCAGCGTGCGCAGCTTGCGCGCCAACTGGCGGCGCAGCCGCTGCTGCACGTTTCTGCCCTCGCCGGCGCTGCGCGCTTCGCGCAACTGACCGGCCAGCGCCTGCGCCGCCAGCCAGGCGCTGGGATCGCGGGCCACATGCTTCAGCGCCCGGTCGGGCCGGTCGCGGCGGCGTTCCTGCCGTTGCCGCTCGCGCCCCTCGGCACTGGCGGCACGGCCGCGCAGCGCCGCCAGTGCGCGGTCGAGCATCCCACCCCGCGCCCGGCCGGTGGCGATCCCCATCTCGCGCAGACCACGCGCATCGACGAAGTCCATCACCGCGTCCTGGCTGCGCGCTTCGTTCATGGAGGCCCCCAGCGACGCGATGGAAGGCGCATCGGCCGCGGCGGCAAACACCTGCACGTCCTCGCGATGCCGGGTCATCGCCACATAGCCGAGATGCCGGTCGAACTGGCGGCTGGCCAGCACGAACGTCTCGTCGGTGGTTGCCCCCTGCGCTTTGTGGATGGTCACGGCGTAGCCGTGATCCAGCGCCTTGTAGGCGAGTGGATCGACCATCACCTCGGCGCCGTCATCGGTGCGCACCACCAGTGCCGCCGGCTTGTCCTCGCCCGGCTGCACGAGGCCCACCACCGTGCCAAGCGTGCCGTTGCGCACACCCAGGCCCCGGTCATTCTGCAGGAACAGCAGCCGGTCGCCGGTGGCAAACCGGCGCGCGCCGTCGTTGGTCTCGACCTCCAGTTCCTCGGTGCCCAGAGTGCCCGCAGCTTGCAGCGCGGCCCGCGCCATCCGGTTGAGCTCGGCCACATCGCGCCTTGTGTGGGCGAGGATCAGCCGGGAGCGTTCCGGCGCCGCGGCACGCCGCGCCAACCACGCGGCAAGCAGCGCCTTGCGCGCGCCGCCGCGGGCGTCGAGGGTCAGCACCGGCTCATCCGGCAGCGTGTCGAGACCGAGCCGCTGCGCCTCAACCGCGGCGCCGGACGTTGCCTCGGCGCGGGTCCGCCCGGTCGCCGCCAGCAGGTCGGCGGCGAAGCCTTCGCCATCGGCGCCAAGCCGCGCCAGCCACGGCTTCGCCCCCTCCGCATCGCCCGCCAGCGCCAGCACGGCGGCGTCGCGCTTGCGCTGCCAGCGCTTGAAGGCGTCATGCTCGGGCGCATCGGGGCGCCCTTCCCCGCCGGTCCACAGCGCGCCCGCGGCGCGGCGCGCTTCGACATAGCGGGCGGCCAGCACAGCACGGCGCCGCTCGGCGGCAGCGAGCGGGCCATGTGCGGTTTCTGCTGCTTCGACCAGCGCCTGCTCATCCAGGCCAATGCCGATATGGACGTGCCCGCGCCCGGCATAGGCGGCCAGACCTTCCTTCATGTCCTCGCGGGCAAACGCCTGCGAGGCTTCCCGCATCCAGTCGGCCGACTGGCGGCGGATCTCGGTCAGCGCGGCATGGCCGGTGCGCTCCAGGATCACCCGGAACGCCGCGCCGGCTTCGATCGGCTGCAACTGGCCGGGATCGCCGACCAGCACCACCTTGGCCCCACCGGCTTCGGCCCGCGCCAGCATCCGGTGAAGCTGACGGGTGCCGACCATGCCGGCTTCGTCGATCACCAGCACGGTGCTGGCGTCGAGCTTCTCCATCCGCGCCAGCTTGCGGTCGGCCCACGCCGCGCGCCAGCGCCGGCCTTCCTCGGTCCATTCGTCGCTGTCCAGCTGCTGGCGCAGCCGGCCGATCAGCCCCCGCTCTTCCGGGGTGTGCGGACGCCCCGCCCACCAGTCGAGATAGCCGGCGAGGCCCTTGCGCAGCCCCTCGGTCATCACCCCGTCGCGGCGCAGCGCCGCCATCTCGTCGGCCTCGCGGAAAGCGAGGTCGTAGGCAGCAATGGTGCGGCTCTTGATGCCGCTCTTCTGCAGGTTCTCCGCGGCAATGCCGGCCAGCGCCGCGCCGATCACCCGCTTGCCGGAACTGGTCCAGGCGTCCTTGGCCGCTTCGAGGATAGTGGACTTGCCGGCGCCGGCATGGCCGACGATGACGCCGAGCCGGCCGGCGCCGGTAACGTGCCGCACCGCCTCGCGCTGCTCTTCGGTCGGCGCAAACCCGCGGTTCTCGGCGAAGGCGTCGAGCGCCGCCTCGACCCGTTCCGGCGCGACCGCGCCGCGCTTGTCCTCGGCCAGAGTCACCGCGGCGCGCACCAGCTTGGCCTCGGTCTCGACGGTCTGGCGCAGGGTGTAGCGCGCCGCCTGGCCCGGCTGCTCCTGGGTGAGCTGCACCACGCCCGGCGCCGCCATGACCCGGGCCAGCATGTTCTGGAACTCAACCGGATCGTCGAACCAGCGTGCCAGCACCCGTGCCGCGTCGGCCCGGGTAAAGGTGCTGCGTTGCTCGGACAGCAGCTCCAGCACGATCGCCGGCCGTGCCCGCACCTGCTCGGCCTGGCTCTTCTCCACCTCGGCCGAAGCGACGACACGTTCGACCTCGGGCCGCACCGTCGCCAGCGCCTCGGCGCCGACGCCGCGATGCACGCCGGGCTCCAGATTGATGCCGCGATCGGCGTAGGAGCGGTGATCGACCCGCAGGTCGTGACCCGCCTGGGCCAGCGCGCGGTTCTGGTGCTCGGCCCAGGTCTCGCGCCACTTCAGCAGCGTCTCGCGCGCGTCGAGTTCGCGCCGCCGCGCCTTGGCGAATCCCTCCTCGGTGGCAGGGCGCAGCGTGACCATGATGTGCGCGTGCGGCTGGAATATCTGCACCTGCTCATGCCCGTCGCGATCCCAGGTGACCAGCATATGCGGCTCGTCACAGGCCGGTGCTGGCTCGCCGGGGCGGGCTTCAATGCGCTCCCATCCCATCGCCTTGAAGCGGGCGATCTTGGCGGCATCAGCGGGGTTGGTCGGATCGAGGGTGCGGCCATGGCTGTGGATGGCGTAGTCCGCAAGCAGACCGTGCTGCTCGATCACCGCCGCGCGGCAGAAGTCTTCGACCAGCGCCTTCTGCTCGTCGAGGCTGAGCTCAACCGGCAGTGCCACTTCGATCTCGCGCGCCGACTGCGCCGAGTCGACACGCACCGGCTCGCCCGCCTCGTCCAGCATCGGGCGCAACACCCCGTCGGGGCCGGGCACTTTGAGGACTTTCATGAACGGCCGGGTGTCTGTCTCGACCCGGTTCCACAGGTCCTCCGAGGCGGGGTTGAGACCGGCAGACGTCGCGGCCTGGGCAGCCAGCTCGGCCACCCAGGCGGGGCTGCCCTCTGGGACGATGATCCCGCCGGCCAGCACGCCCCGCTTCTGCCGGTAGTCGTAGATCTCGCCGGTGCGCTCGTCCTTCATCCGCGCGCCATGGCGATAGGCCGCAGCCGCCACCGCCCCGCGCCCGGTGGCGCGGCCGATGCAGCGAACGGTGAGGTGGTAGTCAGCCATGGTGGGCCATCGTACCGCACTCAAAAGCACTTTTCGACAGAAAAGTGCATAAGTGCGCGCTCAGACTTTGTCCGAGCGACTGGACCTGCCCCACCGCCATGGGTCTGCACCCGCAAAACTGCCACGCAGCATCCGCTTTGGCCGGGAAGAAAAGAGTGTGGCTGGCCGGTCGTCCGTGCCTCCAGGTTGCCCGTCGCTGCCCTCGGCCGGCCTCTCACCCGCGCAGTGCCGGTTCTCTCACCGCGCCCCGGCAGCAGCGGCCATCGCACCACGCCCCGCACCACGCCGCGCGGGAATTGGCCGGAAAGGGAAGGAGAAGCCTGGCCGTTCGCCCTCGTCTCCACCCGCTCCGCCACTGCGCCTCGCTCCCTGACTCACCGCCTGCGTCCTGTCCCCGACCCCGCACCGGATTTGCGCCCGACCTGCATGCTGCCGGCTTCCCCGCCACGCATCACCAGCACCTGCAATCCGCCCCCTGGTGCCCCTGCCTGCCCTGGTCACCGCCCTGGCAACACCCCCGGCACCCCTTCGAATCTGCCTCCGACATCCGCGTTGCTGGCTCCCTCACCGCTCATCGCCAGCGCCTGCAAACCAACCGTCGCTGCCCTTCGCATTGCACCGAACCGGACCCCAACACCTGCTCTGCCGGCCTCCGCTTTGCCCTTCCTCAGCGCCTTCAACCGGCCCGTCGCTGTCCTCGGCACCGCACGCCAACGCCCCCCGGTCCGTGCGCCGCCAGCCCCCTCTCCGGCCCCTCAGCGTCACCCGTTCCTGTGCCCTCACCGCTGCAGCATCAGCAGCACCGACGTCACCAGTGATTAACCAGCAACCCTTACGAACCAATCCTTGGAGACCTGCCACCATGACCCAGAGCCAGACCCTCGCCCGCCTCCAGGCTGAAGCCGCCGCCGCACAAACCCGTCTCGACCAGGCCCTCGGTTTGCGGCGTCAGCGCGTCGGCCATCTCGCCGAATCTGCCGGCCTGATCGACCTCGATGACGATCTGCTCGCCGGCGCCTTCGCTGAACTCGCCGACGCCATCAAGGCTGCCGACGACACCCGCAAGACCGCCTGGAAAGTCCGCGGTGAGCCCTTTCGCAAGCGCACCGCAGCACCCCGCCGGCGCGCGCCAGCTGCGCCTGCTGCGCCGCCGGCTGATCCTGGCCCAGCGGCGCCGCAGCCGGCGGGCAGTGATGGACCGGCGTGAGCGCACGAGGGCGCTGATCGGCCTCGGCGGCCTCGTCGCCAAGGCTGGCCTGGGCGACGAACCGGCTGCCGTGCTGCTCGGCCTGCTGCTCGACGCGCGGGACCAGCTGGCTGGTCCCGAGGCCGAGTTGCAGCGCACCCGGTGGCACCGCCGCGGCGATCGCGCCTTCAAGGCCGATGCCGCGGCAAAGGTCGATGCCGTCCAGGGTGACGGATAGCGCATGCAGGCCGTCCTCGGTCTGCTGCGCGGCCCGCTGTTCGGCCTGGTGCTCGCCACCTGGCCGCTGTGGCTCTGGCTGTGGCTGCGCCAGCAGCTTGGCGCCAGCATCGGCGATGCGATCGGCGAGGACGCCGCAAGGCTGCTCGCCGCGCCGCTGCTGCTCGCCGGCGTCTGGGTGTGGCGGCAGGCCGTGCCGGGGCGCGAATGGCCGGTCGCGGCAGCGACCGCGTTGTGCTGCATCGCCGCCGCCAGCGGCGTCAGCACCACCTGGACCGCGACCGCCGATCCCGCTGGCGGCGGCGAACTCGCTGACCGGCTCGCGCTGCTGGTCGGCGATCCGCTCACCTGGGCTGCCCTCGGCACCGGTGTCGCCGCTGTCATCTCGCTGCTGGTGCTGCTTGACCTGATGCCGGCGCTGACCAGGGCGCTGCGCCCGCTCTACGAGCACAGCTCACGCGCCACTTTTGGCAGCGCCCGGCTCGCCGACGCCGCCGAAGTGCGGCCCCTCCTGGCTCGCTCCGACGGCATCGTGCTCGGCGAATGGCGCGAGGGTCTGTGGTCGTATCCCGGCACCGCGCCGCTGCTGCGCTGGCGCGGCGAAGGCGCGCTGCTCACCATCGCCCCGCCCGGCAAAGGCAAGGGCGTTTCCGCCGTTGGCCCCGCCCTGATCACCTGGCCAGGCAGCGTCGTCGCTATCGATCCCAAGGGCGAGAACGCTGCGGTGTGGGCGGTCAGCCGCCGCCTGCTCGGGCAGCGCAGCATCATCCTCAACCCGCTCGGCTGCGCGTATCCTGGCGCGCAATCCGAACGCTGGAATCCGCTCGACACCATCAGCGAAGGCCCCGATTTTCAGAAAAACATCGGCGTCATCGTCGATGCCCTGGTCGTCCCCGAACCCGGCGGCAATACTCCCCACTTCACCGAGGTCGCCCGCACGGTCTTGCGCGGCCTGATCGCCGACGTCTGCGTCAGCGAGACCGGCGCACGCCGCGCCCTGCCGACCGTGCTCGACCGCGTGCGTCAGCCGCTCGACGCCTGGGATACCTGGTGCGAGGCCGCCCTTGCCGCGCCGCAGCGCGCCGGCGGCCTGCCGGCGCTGGCCGCGGCGCTGTGGAGCCAGGTCGGGGAGGATGAACGCGGCAGCTTCTTCTCCACCATCACCCGCCAGATCGAGTTCATGGCCGAGCCCGGCATGGCCGCCTGCCTGTCAGCCTCCGACATTGATCTCGCCAGCCTCGGCGACGGCAACACGACCCTGTTCCTGTGCCTGCCTCCCGCACAGATGGAGCGGCATGGCCGCTGGCTGCGCCTCGTCATCGCCATGGCGCTGGAAGCGCTGATGCGCCGTGCCAGCCGGCCGGCGCACGACGTGCTGTTTCTGCTCGACGAGATGGCCGTGCTCGGCCGGCTCGACGCCGTGCTCAGCCCCGGCGGCAGCGGTGCGCTCACCCATGGCCGCAGCTACGGCATCAAGCTCTGGGGCATCCTGCAGAACCCGGCGCAGCTTGCTGCTGCCTATGGTCCGGACGGCGCCAGGATCTGGCTCGGCCTTGCCTCGGTGCTCCAGGTGTTCGGGGTCAGCAAGGCCGATCACCAGTTCGCCGACGATGTCTCGCGCATGCTGGGCGAGACCACCGTCGATCAGGAAAGCCGCAGCGACGGCGCCGGCGATCTGCTCCAGGCCGGGCGCAGCCCCGGGCGCAATGTCGGCCCGGCGCGCCGCGCCGTGCTGACCTCGGACGAGATCAGGCGCCTCGCCCCCGAAGAGATGCTGCTGTTCGTCGACGACATCGATCTGCCGGTGCTGTGCCATCGCGCCGTCTATCACCGCCGCTCCGAATGGCGCGGGCGCTTCGCCCGCAACCCCGCTGTTCCGCCCGCCGTCCCGCAACCCTTCGCCCTCGATCGAGGCGGACCGCCATGAGCTTCTTCGATCTGCTCGCCGTGCGCGTCGTGGTGGTGATCTTGATGTTCTCGATCATCGTCGCCGGTGCCAGCACGCTGTTCGCCGCGGTGCTTCAGGTGCTGCCCTGGGTCGCCACCGTTGCCGGCGGGTTCGTGCTGATCCGCCTCGCCATGGAGACCGCAGCGGAGCTGCGCCACACGCCTGCGCTGGCGACGGCCGCGCTGCCCGTAGCGCCACTGCCCAAGCTCACTGTGCCCGACGATGTACCAGCAGCAGCGCACGCGGACACGCGCCGCCGCGCCTATGAAGCGGCGATCGCCGAGCTCAACAGCATGATCGGCCTCACGAGGCTCAAACGCGAGATCAACAACTTCATCGAGGAAGTGGAGCTAGCCAGAAAGCAGAGAGAACGGTTCGGGCGTACCCGCCCGGCGCCTGCTTATCACATGGTCTTCGCCGGGCCGCCCGGCACCGGTAAGACCACTGTGGCACGGCTGATGGGCGCCATCCTCGCTGGCATCGGTATCCTCAGCCGCGGCCAGGTAATCGAGACCAACCGCAACGGTCTGGTCGGTGAGTATATCGGACACTCTGGCCCAAAAACCGAAGCCAGGCTGCGCGAAGCGCGCGGCGGCGTGCTGTTCATCGATGAAGCCTATGGGCTCTGTACCAAAGGTAAAAACGACTTTGGCGACGAGGTGATTAACACCTTGCTGAAGTACCTGGAAGACTGCCGCGCCGACCTGGTGGTGATCGTAGCCGGCTACGACGCCGAGATGCGCAAGCTGCTCCAATCCAACAAGGGTCTTGCCTCGCGCTTCCCATTTACCTTCCACTTCGAGGATTACACCCCGGCCGAACTGCGCCAGATTTTCAACCTCACGCTTGAGCAGCACTCGATGATGCTGACCCCCGGCGCCGGGGCGCAGCTCGATCTCCTGATCGCCGAGCTCTACCAGCGCCGCGACCCGGAAGAATGGGCCAATGGCCGCGAGATGCGCCGACTCTGCGAGTCGGTTTTTCGCGTCGTTGCCGCCCGGGTCCGTCGCATTCCATCGGAGCCAAGCGACGATGACCTCCGCCTGGTCACCGAGGACGACATTGTCGCCTTACGCGCCACGGCGTTGGCATGAACCACGCCCTGCTCCTCGCCCATTGCCAGCGCATCGCTACGGCCACCGGCCGCGCCGCCCTCACCCTGCTGCGCGGCGACGCCACCGTGCAGAAGGCGCTGGCCATCGCCGTCGCCGCGGCGCTGCTGCCCAGCCTGATCGGCGGCCCGCGCCAGCCGGAATCCCGGCCACGGCCGGTACCGCTGCCAGAGGCAGCGTCGGTGATGACGCTGCGCCCGCCGGACCCGGAGACGCCGCTGCCCGATGTCAGCGCGTTCGCTCCCGGCGTGCGCGTGCGCGTCTTCGCCCTGGGTCACAACGGGCAGCCCGGCGAGGAAGTCGGCGTGGTGGTGCTGACCCGGCCAGTGATCGCCGTCGGCGCGCAGCGCCCGCAGGGCATCCCATTCGACGGTGCCGCGCTGTGGCGCATCGAGGGTGCCATCACCGCCGACGTCGCCGGGCATTATGAGATCGCCCTGGCGATCGATCCCCAGCACCGCGGCATCACCTGCCAGGTGGCGCTGCGCGTCGGCCGGCGCACCCTGGTGGCACTCGGCCAGGAATACCTGTCCGAGCCACGCACCATCATCGGCGGCACCGAACTCGCTTCCGGCACCTGGCCGGTGAGTGCCGACATTGCCTGCGATCGCGTCGATGCCAAGACACCGGCCATCGCCCGGCTGATGCTGCGCCGGCCCACCGACATGACGCTGGCCCCGGCAGCGCTGGTCTACCGCGCCGTCGCCGGCGACACGCCGCAGGAGCCGTTCGGCGAGCCTGCCCCGCCCGCCGCGCCGCAGGCGCGCGGGCCGGTGCAACCGACCCGGCCACGGGTCGCAGCGGACGCGCCAGCGGCGCCTGTTCCGGGCGCGCCGGCGCCGCCTCAGCCGCATGTCGTGGCGGCGGCACCGCCGGCGCCCGCCGCGGCGCTGCCTGTGCCGGTGCAACCGTCGCACCCGCTCGCCGCCGTCAGCGTGACGGCACCGCCTCAGCCGGACGGGGCCGCGGCGGAGCCGCCGGCCCCGCCCTCCGTCGTCCCGATCACGCCCCGCCGCCGCCTGCCGGAGCCATGACCATGCACCCCGTCCCTGCCCTGCTCACCCTGCTGGCCGCCCTGTCGCCCGCGCTCGCCGCCGGCCAGACGCCGGTCGCGGCGCAGCCGCTGCCGGCGCTGGAGCCCGGCCTGATCGCCGCCGCGCATGTGCTGCCTGCCGACCGGCTCACCCCCGGCGACGCGCTGTGGCAGGCGCCGGTCGGCGCCGCCTTCGCGCTGCGCGATCTGGTCGCGCGCGGCCCGGTGCCCGATCCGGGCACCCCTTTCGCCGCCGCCTTCACCGGCTGGCTGCGTGCGCCCACTGCCGGCACCTGGGCGCTGCGGTTCAATCTGAACCGCGCCACCTCGCCCTTTGCTGCCTGCACCGTGCGCATTGCTCTCGAAGGGCAGGATGTCCTCTCCGCCGTGATCAAGGAGTTCGTCACCAAACTCCCCGAAGGCAGCGTGCCGCTGGCCGAGCCCGGCGAATACGCCGTCACCGCCTGGCTCGCCTGTGTACCTTCGGGCCTGCCGCGGGCTACCAACGCCATGCCGGTCGCGATCGAAGCGAAGCCGCCGGGCAGCGAGACCTGGTCGCCGGCGCCGCTGTTCCGCACGCCGGCCCCGGTGGCGGCGGGGCTGAAGCCCGGCGGGCGGACCGCGGCCGCTACGCCGGTCGCCTGGACCACCCTGGTCCGCGACGTCGGTGGCACCAATGCCCTGGGCGAGGAACTCGGCCGCATCGCCCAGCCTCGCGCTGACAGCCTGGAACTGGGCGAAGCCCTGGCGCTGCACCACGGCCAGCGCATCGGCACCGTGTCCGAAGCACTGCACACCGTGCGCAAGGCTGGCCGCTGGGTCTACGCCGTGGCTGTGGTGAGCCGTCCGGTTGGTGGCAACTGGTGGTCCAATGGCTGCGAAACCTCGCTCAAGGTCGAGGATCACCAGATCCTCGCCGACACCCCGCACCGGGTCGCCGGCCCGGGCAATGACGGCGTGGCCCAGAGTTACCTCGCCGCTGGCGGGGCCGATCTGGTTCCCGGGGTCTACAAGCTCACCCTCACCGCTGTTTGCTCGGCCGAGCAGAAGCCGCTCCCACTGCTGCGCCTGTCCCTCAAAAGCCCGGACGATGCCGGACTGCGCCCGCCCGTAGCAGGTGAGATCGCCGTAGGCGATCCGGCACACTGACCAGCGCAACAGGCTGAAAAGCCAGAACAGTATGATCATGAGTTCAGCCTCGGCGCCGGCCGCGGCGCGCCGCCGGCGCTGGTGCGCAGGCCCCAGATCGTACGGTCGAGGTTGAGCTCGCCCCGCCTGGCCCGGGCGATCATGCCGTAGAAGTAACCACCTGGCGTCGAGGTAAAGTGCTCCTCCGGCTTGGTCGAGACCACAGCCACGGCAACTGCCGCCCGCTCCCGGCCCAGCACCAGGCAGGCATCGCCCCACAGCGCGTGGGAGATGCCAAGGTCCTGGCGCAGCCCGTCGGCGGCATCGACGATGTCGCGCCAGTTCGGCCGGCCGGTCTCCAGGTAAGGCCGCAGCCGCGGCGCCAGATCGACCAGTTCGGCCGGCTGCACCCGCAGCACCGTGCCCTGGTCAGTCCGGGCCGCAGGAACCACCGGCCCGCTGCGCGGTTCGGTGCAGTCTTGCTGCCGCTCCGGCGGTGCTGGAGCACGCACTGCGCTGCCTGACCCC
>CAIXDS010000033.1 GCA_903918195.1 uncultured Acetobacteraceae bacterium
GTCGCCCAGCGTGGATCGCCACTGCCGAAGGCGAGAGGCGACATCCCGAGTGACAGAACATTTATTCCCCTGTAGCGCTGACCGGTCGTCGCGTTGCACGGCATTGCTGGACCGCCGGCCTTGTCGGGGTCCCACGGCTTGCGCCATGGCGGCGTGCCGGCTTCCAGTGCAGCGATGACGCGGTCGGTGACTTCCTGGTAGTGGTCGCGCGGCACGTGGCCGGCCTTGCCGCCGCGGTTCACGTGTCTGGTCATGGTGCTGGTGGTGCTCATCGGGATGTCCTTCCCTTCATGGGTTTCTGGAACACCCCTCCCGCCCCGCATCCCGGCTGACCGGGGCAAGGGCGCGCCACCTGCGCGAGGCCGCAGGCCAGCCCCTTGCGGCGGGCAGACGGCGATGCGGTAGCGGTTCTCAGTCCATCTTCGTTTTCCAGTCTCCTCGCTGATTCCTGCTTCGCGACGCTGGCTGCGCCGCACGCGGGCGCGATCCGGTGTTACGGCACGGGCGCGAGCGCACGGATGGTGTCGTTCCAGTCGTTCAACCCGCGAGGCGGGACGAGCCTGTCGAACGGCACCCCGGCCTCGGTCGCCAGACCGGCGAGGCGGGCAGCGTGGCGCCGGCCGGCGGTGTCGGCATCGGTCGCGGCGATAAGCAGGCCGGCTGGGTCGGCCGACAGGCCGTGCAGGAGCTGCTGCAACGCGGCGACGGTCGCCGGCCCCATGCCGCCGGCGGTGGCGGCATAGAGGGTGTCGCGGCGTTGGCGCTCGATTGCCGCCAGGCTGAGGGCGTCGATCGCCGCCTCGCACACCGCGACGCGGGTCGGGCGGCCAGGGCCGCCGGGCAGGCGGAACAGCGTCTTGCCGCCGCCGGCCGAGAAGCTGCGCCAGGCGGGACCACGCATCTCGATCCCGGTCAGAATTCCCGCGTCGTCCCGGTGCGCGAACCAGGCGCTGCCGTGCGGACCTTCCCGGAGGACATCGGCCATGCCGGCGGCGACAAGAATGCGTTCCGGCAATCCGCGCTGTCCGGTCAGGTAGCGCCAAGCCGCCGAGCCGCGTGACAGAGGCGGACGCCTCGTCCACCGCATGGCGATGGGAATGAGCAATGCCCGTGTCCGCCGCGCGCGGATGGCCTCGGGAAACGCGGGGGCAATCCCCACGAAGCCGCGCAGCACGAGGCACACCGCGCCGAAGTTCAGCCCCGGATCGAGGTGCCGGACGAGGGTAAAGATGTCGCCCTTGCGTGCGCTCAGCGGGTCCCACCAGCCGCGGCCGTCATGGTTCACGATCAGAATTTCGCCGGGGCCGCGGCGGTATTTCAGGCTACGGCGGGTGCTCTCCGCATGGTCGAGCCGCCACACCGGCGGCAGCCCCTCCAGCAGCGCGGCGCAGCTCACGCCGGCCTTCAGCCATTCAATCTCTGTGTCCTGCACGGTTCGGCCGTCCTCTCGGGATCGGCCGGGCAGGGCGGGTGCGGCGCCATGCCTTCCTCTGTCCATCTGCTCGGCCTGTCCTCCCGCCGACCGCGAAGCCGGCGCGGGACAAGGGCGTGCGCAGCACGGGAGCGCGCAGCGCGCCGCACCCTTGTCGTGCGCCTGGCGCAAGCGGTAGCGCTGTCGTCTGTCGCCAGAATTCGCTTTTCTGCCCGAGGAATCTTCGTCCGTAGGCGGCGGAACAGCGTCTTGTGGCCTGGGGTGAAGCCAAGAGCCCGACCCGCAAGACGCGCCAGCAAAGATACGAAGGGTCGGGCCTTGTTGCCGGATGAAAACTGGTCAGTCCTGGAAAGCGACAAGCCCCGTCTGGTCAGACTCCGGCGGGGTGTCTACTATTCCTATCTTTGCTGCTTGGCGCCGCTCACGATAGCGGCCCAAGCATCGCCCGCGAAAGGATGACGATGAGCGAGAACGCCGAACACGGTCAGCTGCTTGAGCTGACGGCCCGGATCGTGGCTGCGCATGTGGGACAC
>CAIXDS010000034.1 GCA_903918195.1 uncultured Acetobacteraceae bacterium
GCAGAACCCGTACGTGGTGGTCGGCCTGTTCATCGGCGGCCTGCTGCCCTACCTGTTCGGGGCGATGGGCATGACCGCGGTCGGCCGCGCCGCCGGTTCGGTGGTGGTGGAAGTGCGCCGCCAGTTCCGGGAAATCCCCGGCATCATGGAGGGCACCGGCAAGCCGGATTACGGCCGCGCCGTGGACCTGCTGACCAAGGCCGCGATCAAGGAGATGATCGCGCCGTCGCTGCTGCCGGTGCTGGCACCGATCGTGGTGTATTTCGTGGTGCTGGAAGTCGCCGGTCAGGCGGAAGCCTTCGCCTCGGTGGGCGCGTTGCTGCTCGGCACCATCGTCACCGGCCTGTTCGTCGCCATCTCGATGACCTCGGGCGGCGGCGCGTGGGACAATGCCAAGAAGTACATCGAGGAAGGCAATTACGGCGGCAAAGGCTCGGAAGCCCATAAGGCAGCCGTGACCGGCGACACCGTGGGCGATCCGTACAAGGACACCGCGGGCCCCGCGGTGAACCCGATGATCAAGATCACCAACATCGTCGCATTGCTGCTGCTGGCGGCGCTGTTCAACCTGTCGCACTGAGCGATCGGGGCGGCACGAAAGAAACGGCCCCGGGGGCGACCCCGGGGCCGTTTTTTTGTGGCCGGCGCGCGCTGGCGGAGAAACGCGCCAGCTCTGCAAACCCGCGCACCCCATGGCCCGACACGGCGCCCGGGCATTGCGTCTTTTTTATTCGCACGTCACACGTTTTTTTCAACGTCGTATTAACTTTTTTGGTAATATTATATGGTATCTGCTTTGCTCACGATTTCGTGATCGGCGATCTATTTCAAACCTTGCGCAACCGATTTTGACGCAGATCAACGCATAATTTGCTTATTAGCAACACGTTTGGGACTTGTTTGGTGCGGGGTTGGCGGTGAGGACCCTTCTGGCTCGGCTGCTGCTTGTCGTAACGATTGCCTTGGTGCCCGCCCTGGGCTTCCTGACCTATACTGAAATTGAATCGCGCCAAATCCGCCAGCAATTGGTGGAAGACGAGGTGCTGCGCCTCGTGCGCCTCGTCAGATCGGACCAACAGCGTATCGTCGAAGGCGCCGAGCAGGTGCTGGACACGCTGAGCACCGCCCTTGCCGTGCAGGACAAAGTTCCCGGGCTGTGTCAGCGCCTGCTGGCCGGCGTGCTGGCGCAATCACCGCGCTACAAAACCATCGCCGTCATCGGACTGGACGGGCATCATCTCTGCGGACCGGCCTGGCGCAATCCCGGGGTTGACCTGTCCGACCGCGCCTATTTCCGCCTCGCCCTGCAAACCGGCGGCTTCGTCGTGGGCGAGTTCGCGATGGGCCGGAGCACTGCAATCCCGAGCCTGCACATGGCCAAGCCATTCACGACCCCGGACGGGAAGGTCGCGGGCGTGATCGAGGTGGGTGTCAGCACCGACTGGATTCAGCAGCAACTTGAGCAGGTCGCGTTGCCGCCGGGCACGAACGCCCTGATCGCGGACCGCAGCGGCACCATCCTGGCCCGGCGCCCCGCCCAGAAAAGCCTTATCGGCCAGCCCATCCTGCCGACGAACCGTTTCATGCTCGAAGGCAACGAGATCAGGTTCGCGACGATCAAGGCCCGGGCAGGCAACGAGGTTTTCTCAGCCTATTCGCCGCCCGGCGCTGATCAGTTGGGACTGCTCATCAAGGTCTCCCTGGACCGTGCGACGAGCTTCGCGGTGGTCACCCACGCAAACCGCATCGGCCTGCTGCTGATCCTCGGCGGTGCCGGGCTGGCGCTGGCGATCACCGCCCTGGTCGGCCGGCGGCTGATCCGCCGTCCGCTCCTCCGGCTGCTCGCTGTCGCCGATCGCTGGCGTGCCGGCGATCTCGCCGCCCGCACCGGCCTGCGCGCCGACGACAGCGAGTTCGGCCGCCTCGCCGGTGCCTTCGATGCCATGGCGGCGGCGCTGCAAACCCGCGAGCGCGCCCTGCACACCGCGCTGGAGAGCACGACCGACAGCGTAATCGTGTTCGACCGCAACTGGCGCATCACTTACATGAACGCGCGCACGAAGGCACATGTTGCGCAAGGCCGCGACGTGGTGGGCCAGATCCTCTGGGACGCGTTCCCCGGAACCTCCAACAGCGTCTTCGCCGCGGGCTACCGGGCGGCCATGGAGGGCGGCGAGCCGGTTCACACGGTGGGCTACTCGCCCGCGTTCAACACCTGGTTCGAGGCACATGCCTATCCGTCGAACGACGGCGTCACATCGTTCTTCCGCGACGTGACCGAGGAGCGCCGCCTCGCCGCCGCGCTGCAGGAAAGCGAGCAACTGTTCCGAGGCACCTTCGAGCAGATGGCGGTCGGCATGGCCCTGGTCAGCCTGGACGGCGACTGGCAGCGCGTCAACGACAAGCTGTGCGCCATCACCGGCTACACCCGCGATGAACTCCTCGCCCGCAGCTTCCAGGACATCACCCATCCCGACGACCTGGAGCTGGACCTGGCACTGAAGCAGGCGCTGGTGGCCGGCGAGATCGCGCTCAAGACGATTGAGAAGCGGTACATCCGCAAGGATGGCGGCGTCGTCTGGGTCAACAACATGGCAAGCCTGCTGCGCGACGCCGAGGGCAGGCCCGAACGCATCATTGTCGTCATCGAGGACATCAGCGAGCGCAAGCGCATCGCCGGCGCGCTGGCGCGGAGTGAACAACTGTTCCGCGGCGCCTTCGAGCAGGCGGCGGTCGGCGTGGTGGTGACCGGCCTGGACCGCAGCATCCAGTTCGTGAACGACAGGTTTTGCGCGATCACCGGCTACACGCGCGAGGAACTGTTCGCCCGCACCTGCCTGGAGTTCACCCATCCGGACGACCGGGGCGTCGATGCCCCACAGAAAGCGGCGCTGCTGGCGGGGGAGTTCGCGACCTACATTTTCGAGAAGCGCTATCTGCGCAAGGATGGGTCGGTCGCCTGGGTCAGGCTGACCTGCTCCGCGCTGTGCGATCCCGGGGGCCGGCCGGAGGGGTCCATCGGCGTCGTCGAGGACATCACCGCGCGCAAACAGGTCGAGGCGGCGCTGGCGCGGAGCGAGCAGTTGTTCCGTGGCACCTTCGAGCAGGCGGCCGTCGGCATGGCACAGGTCGCGCTGGACGGCAGATGGCTGAACGTCAACGAGAAGCTGTGCGCGATCGTCGGCTACAGCCGCGACGAACTGCTTGCCCTCACCTACCAGGACATCATCCTTCCCGATGACATCGCGGCGGACCGCGACCTGGCGCGCGCGCTGCTGGCAGGAAAGAACAGCTCCGAGAAGGTCGAAAAACGCTACCGGCGCAAGGATGGGAACGTCGTCTGGGTTGATTTCACGGGGGGCTTGCTGCGCGACGCCGCGGGCCAGCCGGACCGCTTCATTGCCGTTATCGAGGACATCACGGCACGCAAACAGGTCGAGGCGGCGCTGGCGCGGAGCGAGCGGCTGTTCCGGGCGATCTTCGAACAGGCGGCGGTCGGCATAGCATTGCTCAGCCCGGACGGCGCGTGGCTGCGTGTCAACAGCAAGACATGCGCGATGTTTGGCTACGCGCGCGAGGACCTGCTCGCCCGCGGGATCATGGACCTCACCCATCCTGATGACCGGGAAGCCGGCAGGGCGCTGGCAAAGCAGTTGCTCACCTGCGAAATCGACAGCTACGCGCGTGAGAAACGTTTCCTGCATAAGGACGGGAGCATCATCTGGACCTACGTGACGATGTCCGTGCTGCGCGATCCGGATGGCGGGCCGGACCTCTTCATCGGCACCGCCCAGGATATCTCCGAGCCCAAGCGGATCGAGGCGGCATTGCAGGAGAGCGAGGCCCGGCTGCGCCTCGCCCAGGAAGCGGCCGGCATCGGCATCTGGGAATACGACATCGCCGCCCAGACGCAGCGGTGGTCACCGGAGCAATATCGCCTGCACGGACTCGACCCCAACGTTGGGGCACCGAATTTCCAGCAATGGCTTGATTTCCTCGAGCCCGAGGACAGGGCCATCATCCTGGATGCGGCAGACGCGCTGCTGGCAGACGGGAACGATTCCCTGAAGGTTGAATTCCGCATCCGGCGCGGCTCGGACGGCGCGTGCCGCTGGCTCGCCAGCCTGGGCCGGCTGGTCAAGGACAGCGCCGGGCGCCCTTGCAGCATCATGGGCGTCAACTTTGACATCACCGAATGGCGGCAGGCCGAGGCAGACCTCCGGCACGCGACGGCGCTGTTGCGGAGCATCGGCGACTGCTCGCCCGACCTGATCTTTGCGAAGGACATCGAGGGCCGTTTTGTGTTCGCCAATCCCGCCACCATCGCCGTCATCGGCAAGCCCGCCGAGGCGTTCATCGGCCTGACCAACGCGGAATGGCACCACGATCCGGAACAGGCCGCCGCGATCATGGCGAATGACCGGCGCATCCTGCAAACCGGTCGCGCCGAGATTTTCGAGGAAGCCTTGGACGTGGCGGGCCTTGGCACGCGAATCTTCCGCTCGGCCAAGACGCCGCTGCGCATGCCGGATGGCCGCGTGATCGGCGTGGCCGCGGTGGCGAGCGACATCACCCAGATCAAGCAGACCGAGGCAGAACTCCGGCGCCTGACCACGAACCTGGAGACGCGGGTGCAGGCGGAAATCGCCTCGCGCGAGGCGGCCCAGATTCGGGCCGCCCAGGCCGAGCGTCTGCACGCGCTCGGCCTGCTCGCCGGCGGCATCGCGCACGACTTCAACAACGTGCTGCAGGCGGTCGCCGGTGCCGCCGCGCTGATCCAGGATCGCCCGGCCGATGAAGCCGGCGTCCGGCGTTTCGCCGGGCGCCTGCTGGAGGCGAGCGAGCGGGGCGCCTCCATCACCCGCCGTCTGCTCACCTTCGGCCGCCGCGCCGAACTGCACGCCGCGCCGCTGGACGCGGCTGACCTGCTGCACGGTCTGCAGGAACTCCTTGCCCACACCCTGGGGGCCGGCATCGTGGTGGAGGTCAGGCTGGAAGCGGAGCTTCCGCCGCTGCTGGCCGACCGGGCGCAGCTTGAGACGGCGCTGGTCAATCTTGCCAGCAACGCCCGCGATGCGATGCGGGCGGGCGGCTGATTTTCGCCGCCGCGGCCGAGATCGTGTCGGCGGACGGCTCGACCCACAAGGCAGGGCTTCCCGCCGGGCGCTATGTGCGGATCAGCCTCACCGACACCGGCGTGGGCATGGATGCGGCCACGCTCGCCCGTGCGGGCGACCCGTTCTTCACCACCAAGCCACCCGGCAGCGGCACCGGGCTTGGCCTGCCGATGGTCAAGGGCTTTGCCGAGCAGTCCGGCGGGGCATTGAGCCTGGAGAGTAGCCCGGGCAACGGCACCATCGTGACCCTCTGGCTGCCCGAGGCGGAGACCGGTGCGGTTTGCACTGCGGCGGCATCGCCGTTTGCGGCGGAGCTGGCTTCCTCCGCAACCCGCGCGGCGTCGCAGCCCGTCCGGGTGATGGTGATCGACGACGAGGAAATGGTCCGGGACGTCATCGCGCTGTATCTGGAGGATTCGGGCTTCCGCGTGCTGGTGGCCGCGAACGGCGCCGAGGCGCTCGCCTTGCTCGCCGCGGAGGAAGCGGTGGATGTCCTCATCACCGACCTGTCCATGCCCGGCATGGACGGCATTGCCGTCATCCGCGCCGTGCGGGAGCGCTGGCCCGGGCTGCCCGCGGTGCTGCTGACCGGCTATGCGGGCGACGATACCGCGCTGGCGGCACGTGGGACCACCGGCGACGCCTTTTCGCTGCTGCGCAAACCGGTGACCGGCGCGGAACTCGTCGGCTGCATTCGCGCGCTGGCGCGGGAGCGGACGGAGGCCTGCTGATCGGTTGGAAGAAAGGCCAGGGGCTTTGCCCCTGGACCCCACCAAGGGCCGAGAGGCCCTTGGAACCCATTCGTTTAAGGGCTTTGACAAGAGGGGGGTGAGGAGATGCCGCGGCCCCTCCTCACCCCCCTCTTGTCAAAGCCCTTAATGAGCGGGGTCCAGGGGCCTCTCGGCCCCTGGCGGGTCCAGGGCAGAGCCCTGGCCTTCTCAACCCGCGGGCTTATCCTGGGCGAGGTAGCCCTGGTCCGACGCCTCCTGACTGATGATGAGGTATTTCAGCCACCATCCCGCCGCCGCCGCGGCAACCCCGCCGATCAGCGCCACCACGCTGCCGAACAGCGGCAGCACGCCGGCGGCGCCGAGCAGTGCCACCGGCACCCACAGCACCACGGCCACGCGTTTTTCGCCGAAGGCACGCAGCGCGGCGGCTGCCTGTGACGGTGCCCCTGTGGACAGACTGTCGCGGTAGATCGTCCAGACCGGCCAGCGCAGCGCCGCCAGCAGGATGGCCAGGCGCAGGGCCGCGTTGGCGCCGTCGCTGAACGTCAGCGTCGCCACCACGGCCAGCAGGGCCGCGCCCTCGGCCGCACCGGTGCTGAGAATCAGCGGCACGATGCTGCGTTCCCGCCAGGCGGGAATGGCGCTGGCATCGGTCAGGATGCGCCCCTGCACATACAGGAAGCCGCCGGACAGCAGCAGCACCAGCAGCAGCACCAGCGTCAGCGGCAACACCGCCGCCACCAGCGTTACCACCAGCAGCGCCGGCGCAATCAGCGCCTCGCGGGTTTTCCAGGAGGTCTGCGAGCTGAAGAACTGTTTCACGAAGTCTTTTGGCCGGCCGGTCTGGTCCCAGACGAGCGCGAAACCGGCGCCGACCAGCAGCACCGCCAGCAGGAAAGCGGCAATGACGTGCTCGCCGGTGGTCAGCGCCAGCGCAGCGGCGACGAATGCCAGCCCGCTACCTGATCCAGCAAAAGTGAAGTTGCCGGCGGCCCGCCAGTCCCAGCTGGTTTGCCGCCACGGAGCCGAACCGTCCATATCGGTCACTCCCAAAGATAAAGATGGTGAACGCCGGGCCCCGTCCCGAGCTGCTCGTGCATGCGGAAAAGCCATGTCGTCGCAAACAGGCGCGTGACCTCCGCATCGGGGTCATCGATGTCGCCGCAGACCGGGTCGTCACAGACCGGGGCTCGGGCGATGCAGGCGGAAAGGCGCAGACCACAATCGCCTCGGCGTCCACGCCAGGGTGCAACCCCTGGGCGAATCTGGTGTCGATGCAGGCGACGTGGAAGGCGCATCTGGGTGCAACTCCGAGCCGGCGCGCGTCGAAGCGGGCGGCCTCGGCTCCGGCAGCGCAGTCGCCGAAGACGAAGCGCGGACGGGCGGTGTTGTAGCGCTCTTGGTACGGGCAGGCAACGGCGCAATCACGGCAGCCGATGCAGCCGTTATGATCAATAATTACGATTTCATCATTGCGCCGGCGCGTGACTGTTCAAGGACTACGCACCGGCAGGACACCCGGTCGCTTTGCAGACCACCGGCCGGCACGAAAACCGGACGCCTGCCGGGGAATTACCCGGCCGCGCGCGCGGCCTTCGTGCGCAGGCGGTCCAGGGTTTTGCCGGTATCGACCACGAAGCGGACATGGCGACCACGGCCGATCTCGTCGAGCCCGTCGCGGGCGGCGACATCGAAGCTGACCAGGCGGCCGGTCACCTCGGCCACCGTCACGCTGATCTCCACCGCCATGCCGGGCAGGGTCGGGGCCAGGTGGTCCAGTTCGACGCGGGTGCCAACGCTGTCCTCCCCCGGGTCGAGATGCGCCAGGATGCCGTCGCGGCAGGTGTACTCGATGTCGCTGATCAGCGCCGGGGTGGCATAGACACGCCCCGCCTCGCCCATGAACCCGATGGTGCGGGCGGCATCCACGACGATCCGCCGGGTAAAGGACAGCCCCGGGGCGAGGCTTGGTTTCATGGCGGCTTTTCCTCCCGGCAATTCACGCGCTGGCGGGTCGTGCGCTGGTGATGCGGTAACTTAACCGCGATCCCGGCGCGACCCAATCTGTTCGTGCGCGCGCGGCGGTGCCAGGCACAGGAAAATGAACGCACCGCCCGCGGAACAGGGAAACGGTGCGCTGCCATGCGGTTGAGGTCTAATCAATGTCAGCCGAAGCGTGATGCTCGGCGTGCAGCTTGCTCGCCTCGTCGGCATGATGGGCGGCTTGCACATGGTGCCCGTGCGCCGCATGGGCGTGATGGGCGGCGACCTCCGGCTCGTCGAGCTTGTGCTGCTCGGCCGCCAGACGATGGTGGTCGGCCGCGCGCTCGTGATGCATGGCGGCGTTCTCGTGATGCTCGACGAGTTTGTCGGTGTGGGTCATGGCTCTGCTTCTCCTGATGGAAACCGATTATTTGCGCGCCGTTTTGCATACGGCGGGGAGATTGCCGAAGAGCAGGGAGGACAATGACCGTCACATGAAGTTTAGCCTGGAGGAGTTCGCGTTACTGTCACAAGATTGTGTCCGCGGGCTGGCCCGCCACGCCGCGCAGGAACAGCGCCACCGCACGCACTACCCAATCCTCCTGCGCCGCGGCATCGAGCGGCCGGCCGAGACCAAGCGCCCGTCGCTGCGGAACGGACAGCACCAGAGTCATGAACTGCTCAGCGGCCCAGGCGGGATCGGCAATACCGGCCCGCGACAGCACCCTGGTCAGACGCTCCAGCCCCACCCCCGCACCGGAATCGTGCAGCACCCGGCCAAGTTCGGGAAACCGGCCGATCTCGGCGATGATGAGCCGGTGCAGCGCCAGCGCCTCGGGCACCAGCGCGGTCGCCAGCATGACCCGCGCAGCCGCCAGCAGCGCCGCCTCCAGCCCGGCTGCCTGCTCAAGCCCGGCGTCGAAAGGCGGCAGCCACCGCGTGACCAGCCGCCCGACCACGATCTGCAGCAGCGCCGTCTTGCCGGCGAAGCGGGCATACAAGGTGCGCTTGGAGACCCCGGCCGCCGCCGCCACCGCCTCCAGGCTGGTGGCGCCGTAGCCGTCGCGCAGAAACAGGGTTGTGGCCGCGTCCAGGATGCGCCCGGTGATCAGCGGTGCATCCTGCTGGGTCGGCCGGCCGCCGCGCGGACGCGGCGCGGGCTCAGTAATAATGGTACGGATGGACGCGATAGGCCGGCACCACCACGCAGCCCGACAGGACCACGGCGGCAACGGCGAGACACGCGAACCGGGCGAGGAGAGACCAGCGAGCCGAGGGGGCGATGTGCATGGGATGCTCCGTGTCGATGGTAGTGACTATGCCACGGCCAGAAAGTAAACGCAACCGGCGCGTTGCGTTTTCACGGCGCCTGCGTCTGCGACCATGACAGACGGCTCGTCCCTGAGCGGGGCCGGTGCGGGGCGCGCAGCCGCGCTGGCGTTAACCGCGGGGCAATGGGGTGAAGGAAGGCCAGGGCTCTGCCCTGGACCCGCCAAGGGCCGAGAGGCCCCTGGACCCCATCACTATAAGGGTTTTGGGAAGAGGGGGGTGAGGAGATGCCGCGGCTCCTCCTCACCCCCCTCTTCCCAAAACCCTTAAAACGAATGGGTTCTAAGGGCTCCGCCCTTAGCGGGGTCCAGGGGCAGAGCCCCTGGCCTTCCTTCACCCGATTGCCCTGCGTTAACCGCGCCTTTGCGCCTGTGTGCGCAGAATGGCCACCATGTCAGATCGCCCGCACATCTTCCTGGCGACGCCGTGCTTCGGGGGGCTGGTCACCTCCGGCTACATGCAGTCGGTGCTGGCCCTCGTGCAGGTCGCCGGGGAAGCGGGGTTCGATCTGACCCATGCCCTGCTCGGCCACGACGCGCTGATCACGCGCTGCCGCAGCACGCTGCTCGGCAGTTTCATGGACAGCGCCGCCAGCCACCTGCTGTTCGTGGACAGCGACATCGCCTTCCCGCCCGATCACGTGGTGCGACTGTTGCGGGCCAGCAAGGACTTCGTCGCCGGCATGTACCCGATCAAGTCGCTGAACTGGAACCGCGCCGCGCTGCACCACCGGCTGCACGGCGAGACGGACGACGCCGCCTGCCTGATGTATGTCGGCAGGCCCTGCGAACCCGCCGAGCGGGAAAACGAGGACGGGCTGGTCACCGCCATCTATGCCGGCACCGGCTTCATGATGGTCACCCGCGCCGCGGTCGCCCGCATGATCGCCGCCTACCCGCACACAAGCTATCGCGCCATCCATGCCTGGCCCCTGCCCAGCGGACCGGAACGCGAGCGGCATGCCCTGTTCGACACCATGATCCTGCCGGAAACCGGCGAATACCTCAGCGAGGATTATGCGTTCTGCCACCGCTGGCGGGCGATCGGCGGGCGCATCTGGCTCGATACCAGCAGCCGCCTGACGCATGTCGGCAGCTTCGAGTTCCATGGCAATCCGGCCGCCCGCTTCGCCGCGCCGGCAACGGTCATGGCCTGATCAGTATTAAGATCAGGCCGCAAGCAAATCCTGCACCGCCCGATGCGCCTGATCGATCGCGCTATCCGTATAGGCCGCGGCACCTGAATCCGAATTGGCGATGGCGATGCGGCCGAACCGGGCGCGGCCGATGTCATGCGGCGCCTGGTCGGGTGCCCAGTGCGGGTCGAACAGGTAATTATATTCGTAGGCATAGCCGTGCGGCCAGCGATTCACCGTAATGGCGGTGATGTCGCGCGCCGCATCGAAGCCGCCCGGCCCGAGTGTGCGTTGCAACTGGTCGCGGATATTGCGCTCGAACGTCTCAAACGTTATCGCCAGCATCTCGGTGCGCCCGATCCGGTGCTGCGACCGCTCGTCCACGCCCGGCATGCAGGGGTTGCGCATCATGAACACCAGAGTCGGTTCGTCCGGCGAACCCACGCTGCGGTAGCCGCCGATCACCGTCTGCGGGTTGAGGCGCAGCAGGGTGTGATACGAACCGGGGGCGTAGACCTCCGATATGCCCAGCTTCTGGAACGCACGCCAGCTGCGGATCGCGACACTGGTGTAGACGTACGGAACCTTCACCAGGTAATGCAGCGCATCCTTCTGTGCCGGCGGCAATTCCGGACACAGATAAGGAATCATCATATTGTAGCAGGCAAGAATGCAGGTGTCGGCGTGCACGCGGAACACGCGCCCGCCTTTTGTATAGGCAATTTCAACCCCCTTGGACGCCGCCGGATCGCCGATGTTGCGCACGCCGACCACGATGCTGCTCAGCCGGATGCGCACGGCCGCGTCCGGGCGGTCCAGCCGGGCATAATCGACCTTCGCCGTCACCACGTCCTCGGCGCTGGTGCCGGGAACCGCTCCGGGCACCAGCCGGCGCACCAGCAGCCGGGCAATCGTTGCGTTTCCATCGGGAAAATGGAAGCTGTAGGACCCGCCGCCGGCATAGCCATCCGCCGTGTTGCCCATGCCCGGGGCCGCGCCCGGCGCCAGATCGAGGCCCTGGAACCCCGGGAAGTCGAAGGTCCAGACATCGAGCGCGTTGACGGCATCGCAGCCGACGCCCCATTCATCCTGGCTCATCGCCTGGAAATACGGGACCACCCCGGGGTCCGCCCTGGCGATCTTCACCAGGTAATCGAGGTAGCTCATCCGCGCGAGCCGCGCCTTCTTCTCGTCCGACGTGAGACCCGGCAAATAATCGATCTTCGCCTCGTAGATACGGACAATATCCGCCCGCACCCGGTCGGACAGCGGCGCCGCCTGCAGCACCGCCGCCCATGGCTGCACGCCGGCACCGGCGGCCAGGTGGTCGGCGCCGAAGGTTTCCCGGTCGAAGAACACCCCGCGCCCCAGCCCGCGTTGCCGATAGAAATCCTTGTCGGTGCAGCGCTTCTCCAGTGCTTCGGGATCGATGCCGAGGCCGCGGATCAGCCCGTCGGCGACGGCGCTGTATGGCCTTGGGCTGTCGATTTCCAAGGTGCCGCCCTGCATCAGTTCGAGCCGGCCATCCTCGCGGAACTCATTGCGCCTGGCGTGGCCGCCGAAATCATCGTGGTTGTCCAGGATCAGCACGCGCGAATCCGGGTGCGCCGCGCGATAGAAATGAGCCGCTGACAGGCCGCTGATGCCGCCCCCGACCACAACCAGATCGTATGGCCCCGCTTCGTCCACCGGCTTGCCGGCGGTGGCCCAGAACGTGCCGTCGCGCAGGCTGTGCGCGGCCTCGAACGACCCGGGATGACTGCCGCGCAGTCCGTGCAGAAGCGGTGGGTAATCGACCGGCATGTCCTGTGCCACCGCGGCGTGGGTCGCGGGGGCCGCGCCCAGCACCGCCACGCCACCCAGGAAATCCCGCCGCGCGATGGGCCGGTCCATCCCCAAAGCGCGATCGGTCGCGGGCATCGCTTTCGGCTCCGCCATCTTTGTGTCTCCCGCCAGGGCGCGTGCTGCACTGGATTGGCAGCGTAGCGGAGCCATCATGGCGCGGAAAGGCGATGAAGCCGGGCGAAGATGCGCGAGCAAATCGTATTGTCGGTGGCTTGGTGAACGATTTTCATTTCTGTGACAGTCTTTTCAGTAAGCCGCAATGTTCACCGTACACGTACCCGCGACGGCACCAAGCAGCCATTGCCCTTTCGTCCTGAATTTGCGATCATTTAACTTGTCATGATCGCCATCCGGGAAGTTCCGGATCAAGGGAAAGTGAGGCTGGATCGGCGAGTACTAATTCTCGATGACATCCTCAGGTTGTGGAGATCCGTTGATGCTACGTACGAGTTTGATGTGCGGGGCAGCGGTGTTTTCTGTTGCTGTGCTCGCATCCGAAACGCACGCCCGGACGATTCAGGAGCCGCCGCTGTTCGCCAGCCAGAATGGCGTGCTCGACCTGCTGGTGATCGCGGCACCGCAGCGGGTGACGACGTTCACCGCGCCCGGTTTCACACCGATCGGCTGGGCCTACGAAGTCTGCACCCGGCCGGACGCCGGCAATGTCTGCCCGCAGGGTGCGACGGGGCTTTATGGCGGCTTTCGCCTGGGGCTGCAGCCCGGCGATCTGCTGAAGATGCGGTTTGTCAACCAACTCCCGCCCGTGAACCCGGCGAAGCTGACGAGCTATGTTTACGACCCGCTATTGGCCCTCAATCCAACCAATCTGCATACGCACGGTCTGGTTGTTGAAGCCACGGCCAATACCGTCGCGCCACCCGCCGTGCCGGTCTATGGCGATTTCATTTTTACGTCGGTGTTCAACCCGGCGAACGGCAATCCGGCCATCTATAGCCTCAGCACCTACAACACATTGCATCAACACGTCGATGTCATTGCCAACGGTGTCGTGGATTATCGTATCCAACTGCCGGCGAACCATCCGTCCGGGGCGTATTGGCTCCACCCGCATATGCATGGCAACGCCATGAACCAGGTCTCGGCCGGCCTGTCGGGGATCATCAGCGTCGGCAGCGTGGGCAAATACGCCTGCTATGATTCGCAATGCAATTCCCGGGTGCCGGATGGCAGCGTCCGCCACCTGATCCTCAAGGACATGCAGGTGATGCCCGGACCGAACGGCGGCGCTCCGATGTTCCAGGAGGATGCGGCGTTCTGCCAGGCCACGCCAATGCCGGGAGAAGCGGTACGAAATGGCGTGTGCGCGGGCGATCCGGCGGCGTATCCGCACGGCGCCTGGTTCTTCAGCGTGAACGGCCAGCAATTCCCGACCATTCCGGTCGCCAGCGGCGATGGTGAAATCTGGCGCCTGCAGAATGCCTCCGGCAGCGCCAGCTACGACATCCAACTGACGAACGACCAGACCGCGCAGCCGATGATCATGCAACTGCTGTCGGTTGATGGGGTGAGCATCGCGATCCCGCCGGGGACGGCGCCCGGGGACATTGTCGAGCTTGGTGCCGCCCGCTTCCATTTTGCCACCTGCCCGGCCGCCTCGACGACGCCCACGGCGAGCAGTGAATCGCCCCCGGTCTGCGTGACCGACCTGGTGATGATGCCGAGTGCGCGCGCCGAGATATGGGCGGTCTGGCGTGGCGCGGATGGTCATGTGACCTCGGCGCCGGCGGGGGCCACGGCCACGCTGCGGACGGTTGGCTTCACGACCGGGCCGAGCGGGGACAGTTGGCCGGCGGTCAATCTCGCCAAGGTGCAGTTCCCGGCAGGTCACGCCCCCAGGCTGAACCATGGCGCCCTGAACATCCACGGCGACGCCCTGGCGACGATGCAGCCGGGCGGCCTGTTCGAGACCGGCTTTCCCAACACGCCGGGCGCCGGCATCACGGGCTGCAAAGCCCTCCCGCCCGGGCATCATCGGCGGATCTATTTCGGCAATCCGACCCTGGCGAGCGCGCCCAACACGCCGGGCATGGACCAGTATGGCAACGCGGTGTTCGGGCTCGGCTACGAGGAGATCGATCAGAACGGGGCGCCGGTTGCAGGCACGCTGGCCGATGTGACAATGTTCAATCCGGCGAACGTGATCTGCCTGCCTCTGGGTCCCGGCAACCGGCCGGTCACGGAGGTCTGGGAGATTATCAACCTCACGACCGAACTGCACAATTTCCACATCCATCAGACCAAGTTCCGCGTGGTGAACACCACGGCGCCGCAGGGCTCGCTCCTGTCGCCCAAATCGACGCAGGGCGGCGGCGTCATGGAAGACAACGTGCCCCTGCCATACGCGGTGCCGGGGAAGCTGTCGCAGGCGGTTCGGATTCCGAGTTCAGGCTCCTGCACCATTGCGGATTACAAGGCCGGATACTGCGCGGTGACGCCGGTCGTGCTTCAGATCCCGTTCGCGATGGTCGGA
The DNA here is from genome assembly GCA_903918195.1 of uncultured Acetobacteraceae bacterium. GTDB lineage: Bacteria > Pseudomonadota > Alphaproteobacteria > Acetobacterales > Acetobacteraceae > Rhodovastum. Next base: position 14,632 of record CAIXDS010000034.1, read on the forward strand.
GAGTTTGTCTATCACTGTCACATCCTCGATCACGAGGACGGCGGCATGATGCATGCGATCCAGGTCGTCCCGTCCGCTATATCGACCGCCAGTGGCCGCTAGGGGGCGGTCGTGAAGTATTGGGGGCTTTTGATCGGCGCCTGCCCGCTGGTCGCCGCCAGTTGCGGCCCCGCCGACCTGCCCCCAACCCTGGCCGAGCTGCAGGCGGCCTATGCCCGCGAAGCCGCCGATTCCACGGCACTGCATGACCCGACCCTGACGATCGTAGGCATCGACTGTGCCGGCACGGGGGAGGGACGCTATCTCTGCCAGGTCGGCTATCGGAGCGCCCGGCAGACCAGCGACCGTGTCTATATCGACGCCGCGCTGTTCACGCGCGACCCGCGCGGCACCTGGACCCTTCAGAGCGGGCTCTGCCGCCGCGCCGGCGGCGAGACCGGCTGAGGCGCTTACGCTGAAATGCGCGGAATGGTGGTGGAGCTGAGGGGAATCGAACCCCTGACCTCCTCATTGCGAACGAGGCGCTCTCCCAACTGAGCTACAGCCCCATCCCGCGCAAACACCGCATCGCCCGGAGGCGTTGCAGGGGCAGGAACATGCGCAGGGCGGTGCCGCAAGTCAAGCGGCCCTCGCGCTATGGTGGGTGGGAAAAAGCAGGGTCAGGGACTCCGCCCCTGGCCCCCGCCCGGGGCCGCGCGGTTGCGCATCGACGGGCCGAAAGCTAGTTTGCGTGTCGTCTCAAAGGGGCGCGCCCGTGATCACCATCCTGTTCCAGATCGTTCTCGCGTTGCTGAACCTGTACTGGTGGGCCGTCATCCTGGCGGCGGTCATCAGCATGCTGATCTCCTTCAACGTGCTGGACACCCGCAACCGTCTGGTCTGGAGCATCGCGGACTTCCTCGACCGCGTGACCGAACCGGCATTGCGGCCGATCCGCCGGGTATTGCCGAATTTCGGGGCCGTGGACCTCAGCCCGTTGATCCTGCTGATCCTGATCTACGCGACCGAATCGTTGCTGGCGCGCCTGCACGACGCCATCGTTTACGGCAACGTGCGCGGCCTGTTTCTGTGACCGGATTCTGGCGCCCAGCCGCTGACGGCGTGTCGGTCGCCGTCAAGGTCCAGCCGAAATCCCGCCGCCCCGGCGTGCAGGGCCGCGCCCCCGCCGTCGAGGGTGAGCGGCTGCGGATCGGCGTCTCCGAGGCCGCCGAGGACGGGCGGGCCAACCGCGCCGCCTGTGCAACCCTCGCCCGCGCGCTCGACCTGCCGGCCTCCGCGGTCGCCGTGGTGGCCGGGCTGACCAGCCGGGACAAGACCCTGCGGGTCGCCGGCGATCCGGCTGCCATCGGCGCCAGGCTGGAGACGCTGTGAGCGCGACCCTGATCGACGGCAAGCAGGTGGCCGCCGCGCTGCGGGCACAATTGGCCGCCCGCGTCGCCACCCTGCCCTACACGCCCGGGCTCGCCGTGGTGCTGGTCGGCGACGACCCGGCCAGCGCCGTCTATGTGCGCAGCAAGGACCGCGCCGCCGCCGCCGCTGGCATCGCCGCCAGCACGATCCGCCTGCCCGCCGACACCTCGGAGGCGGCGCTGCTCGCCACCATCGCCCGGCTGAACGCCGACCCGGCGATCGACGGCATCCTGGTGCAACTGCCGGTGCCGCCGCAGATCCGCCAGGTTGCGGTGATCGAGGCGATCGACCCGGCCAAGGATGTCGACGGCTTCCATCCGCTGAATGTGGGCCGCCTGCACGATGGCCGGCCCGGCCTGGTGCCCTGCACGCCGCTGGGCGTGATGCGGCTGCTGGCGCATGTCGGCGTGTCGGTTCGCGGCGCCCGGGCGCTGGTGCTCGGCCGCTCGGCCATTGTCGGAAAACCGATGGCGGCGCTGCTGACCAATGCCGACGCAACCGTAACGGTCGCGCACTCACGCACCCGCGACCTTGCCGCCGAGTGCCGCCGGGCCGAGTTGCTGGTGGCCGCGGTGGGACGGGCGGAGATGGTGCGCGGCGACTGGGTCGCCAATCAGGCGGTGGTGATCGATGTCGGCATCAACCGCCTGCCGGATGGACGGCTGGTCGGCGATTGCGCCACGGCGGAGTGCGCCACCCATGCCGCTGCGATCACGCCGGTGCCGGGTGGGGTCGGGCCGATGACGATTGCCTGCCTTTTGGAGAACACGGTCGCGGCTTCTGTGGTGCGACGGGCGGGGCTTTGCCCCGCGCCCCACCAGGGCTCTGCCCTGGACCCGGCAGGGGCCTAAAGCCCCTGCACCCCATTCCATAGGTGGGTCCGGGGCAGCGCCCCGGCTGCTGCTTACAGGTTGTTCTTTGCGGCCAGCTCGTTTGCCTTGCTGACAGCGGCATCCCAAGCCGCGCCACCCTTGGACAGCATCGACTTCCACAGCTTGGCGAAAGCCGGCTCGGTCGGCGTGAAGTCAGCCTCTGACACGCCGGCGAAGACCCGCTTGAGGTCCTGGTTGTCGTTGCTGGCCCCCGTTGCGATCAGGATCGGCGAGCAGGCCGTGTTGATCCGGGTGTCCGGCGCGACCTGCGCGTTCTCGCACAGCGTAAAGGCGGGGCCGACGCCCGGAATCTCCAGCGATTTCATCGAGGCGGACAGCACCGGCGCGATCTTAAGGCCCTTCTCCGCGATCAGCTTGAAGCGGGGATTCTGCGGGTTGGCGAATTGCACCATGAGGGCGACATCGGCGCGTCCGTCGGCGACCGCGTTGAGGGCCGCGTCCATGCTGTCCATGAACTTCGGCTCCGCCTTGCCAAGGCCGTTCGGGTCGAGCCGCATGAGCTGCAGCAAGGTCTGGCCCGGCCCGCTCGCCTCGCTCGCGGTCACGATCCGCACCTGTTTGGCGTGCGCGGCGACGGCGGACCAGCTGCCCTGGCTGCGGGTGAAGATCTTGTCGTTCATCACCGCCAGCACGGTCTCGTTGCCGATGCCGCTGCCGCGCAGGATCTTGATCTTGCCGGCGTATTTGTCGTTTTTGATCAGGTCGGCATAGACGTTGCCCTGCAGCAGCGCATAGCTGAGCGGGTGCTCCACCAGCCAGTCCATGCTGTCCGGCGTGCCCTTCGACTCCTGCAACGGCGCATCGACCCAGGCCTTTTCCAGCAGCTTGACGATGGGCGGACCGAAATACAGGTAATAGTCGCCGGTCTTGCCCCCGGTCATCAGCACGTCCTGGTCGGCCGCCACGGCCGGCGAACCGGTTCCGAGCAGAAAGCTGAAGCTGGCAGCCGCGATCAGCGGCAGGAAATTGCGCCACTTCATCCTGAGTCCCCCTCCCTGTGATGTTTTGGCGAATGCCAAAACAGTCGCAAACGTTACGACAACAAGCGCAGTTAGCGTTTCAGATAGTTAACTCACTGTCAACACACCGAATATCCGCGGCGTTCGGCGGGCCGGCTCACCCCGCCAGCCCCTCCCGGGCCGCCGTCGCCAGCCGGTCGGCGCGCTCGTTCATCGGATCGCCCGAATGGCCGCGCACCCAGCGCCACTCCACCACATGACGCTTCTCCGCCGCCAGCAGACGCTGCCACAAATCGATGTTGGCAACCGGGTCGCCGGCGGCGTTGCGCCAGTTCCGCCGCACCCAGCCGGTGTGCCAGCGGGTTATCCCGTTGCGCACATATTCGCTGTCGGTGTGCAGCACCACCCGGCACGGCCGGGTCAGCGCTTCCAGCGCCGCCGCCGCCGCGGTGAGTTCCATGCGGTTGTTGGTGGTTACCAGCTCGGCGCCGGACAATTCCCGCTCGCGGCCGCGAAACCGCAGCACCGCCGCCCAGCCGCCCGGTCCCGGATTGGGCTTGCAGCCACCGTCGGTCCAGATCTCGACCTCCGGCTCCCCGGCCGCGGGGCCGTCCACCTCAGAGGCCATAGGCGTGCTCGTCGCGGGCCTCGAGATGAAACCGCAGGCGGCGGACGTATTCCATCGGGTCCTTGCGGGTCACCAGCGCCCCGGCCGGCGTATTGATCCAGTCATACAGCCGGGTCAGCGCGAAGCGGATCGCCGCCCCCTGGCATAGTACTGGCAGCGCCGCCCGCTCGGCTGCCGAGAGCGGCCGGATGGCGGCATAGGCCCGGCACAGCGCCCGTGCCCGGGTCACGTTCAGCGACAGGTCGGCCTCGAAGCACCAGGCGTTCAGGCACACCGCAAGGTCGTAGGCCAGGATATCGGTGGCGGCGAAATAGAAGTCGATCAGCCCCGACAGCCGACCCTCCAGGAAAAACACGTTGTCGGGGAACAAATCGGCATGGATGTGGCCGACCGGCAGCCCCTGCGGCCAGGCCGCCAGGATGCGATTGAGCGCCGCCACCAGTTCCGCCCCCAGCCCGGGAGCCACGCCGCTGGCACCGCGCAGGCTGCGCTCCAGCAGCGGTTCCCAGCCCTCGGGTCCCAGCGCGTTGCGGCGGGTCGGCGCGTAGTCCGCCCCGGCCAGGTGCAGCGCCGCCAGCGCCTCCCCCACCGGTCCGCAATGCTCCGGCCGCACCCGCCGCGGCCACACCCCGGGCAGGAAGGTGGTGATGGCGGCATGCCGGCCGCACAGCTGCCGCAGCGCCACCCCGTCGCGCCCGTGCACCGGCCGCGGGCAGGTGATGCCGTGCTCGGCCAGATGGTCCATCAGGCCGAGGAACCAGGGCAGATCGGCCGGGTCCACCCGCTTTTCGTAGAGCGTCAGGATATAGTCGCCGCCAGTGGTCCGGAGGGAGAAATTGCTGTTCTCCACCCCCTCGGCGATGCCGCGGAACGCCACCAGATCGCCGATGGCGTAGTCGGCCAGGAAGACGGCGAGCGCGTCGTCGGAAACCTCGGTGTAGACGGCCATGGCCGGGGGAGCGATCCTCGCAGGAAGCGCCCCGCCTACCTCACGCCAGGGGCGCAGGCAACCGGAACACCACGTCCTCGTCCACCACCCGCCGCTCCTCCACCGAGAGCGTGTAGCGGCTGCCGAGCCGCTCCAGCAGCGCTTCCACCAGTTCCTCCGGTGCCGAGGCGCCGGCGCTGATGCCCAGCACCGCGACCCCGTCGAGTTCGGCCCAGTCCAGCATTTCCGGCCGCGGCAGCAGCAGCGCCCGGGTGGCGCCGGAACGCTCGGCCACCTCGCGCAGCCGCTGCGAGTTGGAGGAGTTCGGGCTGCCGATCACCAGCACCAGCCCGGCGCCGGAGGCGATCGCCTTGACCGCCGCCTGCCGGTTGGTGGTGGCGTAGCAGATGTCCTCCCGCTTCGGCCCGCTGATGTTGGGGAAGCGCTCGCGCAGCACCGCCACGATCTCGGCGGTATCGTCCACCGACAGGGTCGTCTGGGTAATGAAGGCCAGATCGCCTGGCGGCGGCTGCACGGTGGCGGCCTCCCCGGCGTCCTGCACCAGGGTCATCGCGCCGGCGGGCAACTGGCCCATGGTGCCTTCCACCTCCGGGTGGCCGGCATGGCCGATCATCAGGATGTGGCGGTCGGCGGCGAAGTGCCGCTCGGCCTCGCGGTGCACCTTGGACACCAGCGGGCAGGTGGCGTCGAGATACAGCAGGTTGCGCCGGCGTGCCTCGTTGGGCACCGATTTGGGCACGCCATGGGCCGAGAACACCACATGCCCGTCATCCGGCACGGCATCCAGCTCGTCGACGAACACCGCCCCCTTGGCTTCCAGTTGTTCCACCACGGTGCGGTTGTGCACGATTTCATGGCGGACGTAGACAGGCGCGCCGTAGCGGCGCAATGCCTCCTCGACCACGCGGATGGCGCGGTCCACGCCGGCGCAGAAGCCGCGCGGGGCGGCCAGCAGGATGCGGAGGGACGGCTTGTGGGAGACGGCTTCGGGCATGTTGTCCGTGGCGCTGGGTCGCCTCACTATGGCCGTGATCGGTTCGTTGGACAAATGCCTGTCCCTCATCTCGGAGTTGCGGATGCGCTTTCCTGACCCTGCCAGCCCCACGCCGCCGGGCCCCCGGGCATCCGTGCCCCACAGAGTGGCGACGCGCGGGAAGGCTGCAATCCCCGGTCTCGGCACGGTGCTGCTGCTGGCCGCCGCGGCGGCCTCGCTCGGCGCCTGCGCCCGGCCCGATGCGTTCGCCCCGGCCTGCCCCCAGCTGGCCCTGCTGCCGGACGGTGCCGACCTCGCGCGCTTCGCCGGCAGCGGCCGCGACATCACCGACCTCGTGCTGGAGGCCCACCTGACCGCCGTGCCCGCCAGCTGCCACTGGGCCGACGAGCGACACAAACAGGTCGAGGCAAAACTGCAGGTGGCGATATCGCTCAACCGTGGGCCGGCGATGCCGGGGCGGGGGATCGACGTAGCCTATTTCACCGCCGTCTCCGAAGGCGACACGATCTTCGACAAGCAGGTCTTTGCCGCCCGGGCCGAGTTCCCCGCCAATACCGACCGCCTCAACGTCATCAGCCAGGAGATCTCCATGCTGTTCCCGGTCAGTGCGGAAAAATCGGCGGCGGCGTACAAAATATGGGTGGGCTTCCAGCTGACGCCGGAGGAACTCGCCATCAACCGAAGCCGCACTGGCAACTGAGAAACCGGCAGCTGAGAAATGGTCCGATTTGCTATTGCCCGGTTTGCTATTGGATACGGCTGACCCAGGCAGGCAAACCATCCCATGCGGCCCGCCATCGGGCCGGGAGACGACCGGAAAACGGAGCCACAGCGTGACACTCGAGACCGGACCTGGAGCGGCGGACCATGGTCCGCTCAAGACCACGCCACTGGACGCGCTGCACAAGGCGCTCGGCGCGCGCATGGTGCCGTTTGCCGGCTGGTCGATGCCGGTGCAGTACCCCGCCGGCGTGCTGGCCGAGCACCTGCACTGTCGCGCCGGCGCCAGCGCGGCGCTGTTCGACGTCTCCCACATGGGCCAGGCCAGCCTGCACGGCAGCGGCGCCGCGGCGGCCCTGGAGGCGCTGGTGCCCGGCGATATCCAGGGCCTCAAAACCGGGCGGCAGCGCTACACCGTGCTGACCAATGCCGGCGGCGGCATCATCGATGACCTGATGGTGGCCACCCTGGCCCCCGACCGCCTGTTCCTGGTGGTCAATGCCAGCCGGCGCGACATCGACCTGCCGCATATCGCCGCCCACCTGCCCGCTGGCGTCACCCTGGAACGCCACGACGACCGCGCCCTGCTGGCGCTGCAGGGGCCGGGCGCCGCCGCGGTCATGGCGCGGCTGGGGCCGGCAGCCGCGGCATTTCCCTTCATGGGGTTCGGGCCGGTTGCCATCGGCGGCATCGACTGCCTGGCGTCGCGCTCCGGCTATACCGGCGAGGACGGGTTCGAAATTTCCGTGCCGGCCGTCCAGGCCGAGGCGCTGGCCCGCCTGCTGCTCGACCAGCCCGAGGTGAAGCCGGCCGGCCTCGGCGCCCGCGACAGCCTGCGGCTGGAGGCCGGACTCTGCCTCTACGGCAACGACATCGACGAGGGCACCACGCCGGTCGAGGCCGGGCTGGGCTGGGTGATCGGTCCGCGTCGCCGCACCGACTGGGCCTTCCCTGGCGGCAGCATCATCCGCGACCAGATAGAGCACGGCAGCCCCCGGGTGCGGGTCGGCATCCGTCCGGACGGCCGCGCTCCCGCCCGCGCCGGCACCACCATCCTCGGCGAAGACGGCAGCCCGGCCGGCACCGTCACCTCCGGCGGGTTCGCCCCCTCGCTGAACGCGCCGGTCGCCATGGGCTATGTCCGCCGCGACCTCGCCGCTTTGGGCACCGCGCTGCAATTGCAGGTGCGCGGCCGTGCGCTGCCCGCCCGTGTCGTCCCCCTGCCCTTCGTCCCCCACCGCTACCTGCGCTGAAGGAGTCCCGCGCCCATGTCCGAGACCCGGTTCACCAAGGATCACGAATGGGTCCGCCTCGACGGCGGCATCGTCACCATCGGCATCACCGAGCACGCGCAGGAGGCGCTGGGCGATGTGGTGTTCGTGGAACTGCCCGAGCCCGGCCGCGAGGTGGCCGAAGGCGAGGCCTGTGCGGTGGTGGAGAGCGTGAAGGCCGCCTCCGACGTCTACGCCCCGCTGACCGGCCGGGTGGTCGAGACCAACCAGGCGATCGTTGACGACCCCGCGTTGGTCAACCGCGCGGCGACCGGCGAGGGCTGGTTCTTCCGTCTCGAGCCGAGCGACCCGGCCGCCTTCGCCGCCCTGCTGGACGAGGCTGCCTATGAGGCGTTGCTGGAGAGCGAATGATGCCGGCGCTGTCCGAGCTGGCGGCGCTGTCTGAGTTGGCGGCGCTGGAGGCGGCTGATTCCTTTGTCGCCCGCCACATCGCGCCGCGCGAGGCGGAAATCGCCGCCATGCTGGGCGAGCTCGGCTGCGCCACGCTGGACGAATTGGCGGCGCGCACCGTGCCGCGCGGCATCCGCACCCAGCAGCCGATGGCGCTGCCGCCCGCCATCGACGAGGCCGCCGCCATCGCCGAGTTGCGCGCCCTGGCGGCCGGCAACGTGGCGAAAAAGTCGCTGATCGGCTTAGGCTACCACGGCACCCACACGCCGCCGGTGGTGCTGCGCAACGTGCTGGAAAACCCGGGCTGGTACACCGCCTACACCCCGTACCAGGCCGAGATCGCGCAGGGGCGGCTGGAGGCGCTGCTGAATTTCCAGACCCTGGTCACCGAACTGACCGGCATGGAAATCGCCAACGCCTCGCTGCTGGACGAGGCCACCGCCGCCGCCGAGGCGATGTCGATGGCGCATGCGGTGGCCCGCACCAGCAGCGACGTGCTGGCCGTCGCCGCCGATTTGCACCCGCAGACCCGCGCCGTGGTGGCCACGCGGGCCCGGCCGCTCGGCATCACCCTGACCGACATCGCCGCCGGCGACCTCGACGCGATCCGCGCGGCGAAACCCTTTGCCGTGCTGCTGCAATACCCGGGCTCGACCGGGGCGGTGCGCGACCTGACCGGCGAAATCGGCGCCGCGCACGACGCCGGGGCGCTGGCGATTGTCGCCGCCGACCCGCTGGCCCTTGTCCTGCTCACTCCCCCCGGCGAGATGGGGGCGGACATTGTGGTCGGCTCGGCGCAGCGTTTCGGCGTGCCGATGGGCTTCGGCGGCCCGCATGCCGGTTTCATGGCCACCCGCGATGCCTTCAAGCGCCACATGCCCGGCCGTCTGGTCGGCGTCAGCCAGGACGCCGCCGGGGCACCCGCCATGCGCCTCGCCCTGCAGACCCGCGAGCAACATATCCGCCGCGAGAAGGCCACCTCGAACATCTGCACCGCCCAGGTGCTGCTGGCCGTCATGGCCGGCATGTACGCGGTCTGGCACGGGCCGGAGGGGCTGCGCCGCATCGCCCGGCGGGTGAACCTGCAGGCCCGGCTGCTCGCCGGCTGCGCCGCCCGCGCCGGTTTTTCCATCCGCCACGATGCGTTTTTCGGCACCATTGCCATCGAGGCCGGCACGCGTGCCGACGCCCTCATGCAGGCGGCGCTCAACGCCGGTTTCAACCTGCGCCGCATCGACGCCACCGGCATCGGCATCGCGCTGGACGAAACCGTCACCCGCGACGAGTTGTTCCGCCTTGCCGGGTTGCTGGGCGCCGAACCCGGCGAGGCCGCGCCGGGGCCGCAAGCCGCGCTGCTGCGCCGCCCCGGCCTGCTCGCGCAGCCGGTGTTCAACAGCCACCACGCCGAGCACGAAATGCTGCGCTACCTCCGGCGGCTGGAGGAAAAAGACATCGCCCTGAACCGCAGCATGATCCCGCTCGGCTCCTGCACCATGAAGCTGAACGCGACCGCCGAAATGATCCCGGTGACGCTGCCTGGTTTCGCCGACCTCCACCCCTTCGCGCCGGCCGACCAGACCACCGGTTTCAAGACGCTGATCGACCGGCTGTCCCAATGGCTGCAAGCCGCCACGGGCTTCGCCGGGGTCTCCCTGCAGCCCAATGCCGGCAGCCAGGGCGAATACGCCGGCCTGCTCGCCATCCGCGCCTGGCACGAAGCCAACGGGCAGAGCCACCGCGATATCTGCCTCATCCCCTCCAGCGCGCACGGAACCAACCCGGCCAGCGCGGCGATGGCGGGGCTGCGGGTGGTGGTGGTGGGCTGCGACCGCGACGGCAACGTGGACCTCGCCGACCTGCAGACCAAGGCCGACCGGCACGCGGACCATCTCGCCTGCCTGATGATCACCTACCCGAGCACGCACGGCGTGTTCGAGGAGCAGGTGATGGAGATCTGCCGCCTCATCCATGCGCGCGGCGGGCAGGTCTATATGGACGGGGCCAACATGAACGCCCAGGTCGGGCTGACCAGCCCGGCCCGCATCGGCGCCGATGTGTGCCACCTCAACCTGCACAAAACCTTCTGCATCCCGCATGGCGGCGGCGGCCCCGGCGTCGGCCCGATCGGGGTCGCCGCCCATCTGCTGCCGCATCTGCCCAACCACCCGCTGCGCGACGACGCCGGACCCGCGACCGGCTATGGCCCGGTCTCGGCGGCCCCATTCGGCAGCGCGCTCATCCTGCCGATTTCCTACGCCTATATCCGCATGATGGGGGCCGACGGGCTCACCCGGGCGACCGAGGTGGCCATCCTCAACGCCAACTACGTCGCCGCCAGGCTGCGGCCATACTACCCGGTGCTCTACACCGGAGCCAACGGCAGGGTGGCGCATGAATGCATCATCGACTGCCGCGGCTTTGCCGCCGAGGCGGGCGTGATGGTGGAGGACATCGCCAAGCGGCTGCAGGATTACGGCTACCACGCGCCCACAATGTCCTGGCCGGTCGCCGGCACGCTGATGATCGAGCCGACCGAAAGCGAATCGAAACCCGAACTCGACCGCTTCTGCGACGCCATGATCGCCATCCGCCAGGAAATCGCCGACATCGCCGCCGGGCGGCTGCCACGCACCGACAACCCGCTGAAAAACGCCCCGCACACCGCCCGCGAAGTCACCGCCGATACCTGGACCCACGCCTATCCACGCGAGCGCGCCGCCTTCCCCCTGCCCTGGGTGGCCACCACCAAATACTGGCCGCCGGTGAAACGCGTGGACAACGTCTACGGCGACCGCAACCTGGTGTGCACCTGCGGCCGGGTGGCTTAGAGGCTTGGGTAAGGACGGTAAGAAAGACAAGCAAGGCCAGGGCTCTGCCCTGGACCCGCCAAGGGCCGAGAGGCCCCTGGACCCCATCACTTGAAGGGTTGTGGGAAGAGGGGGGTGA
>CAIXDS010000035.1 GCA_903918195.1 uncultured Acetobacteraceae bacterium
AAAGACCAGGAAGCACGCCGAAGAAGGGACAAAGAAGGCCGCCTGAGGCGGCTTTCTTCCTGCCTGCGTGCATCTCGTTACGCTTTCGGCAGATGCCCCCGCCTGTCAGCGCTGGCCAGCGGGGATTCCGCAACAGGCTCCTGATGGGCCCACAATGCGGGCACACAGACACGATGGCGACGATCCGCATGACCGGGCCATGGCGAGATCCCTGAACCGGTATTCTGGTCCTCCGCCGGCGCATTCCCCAGCGATACCGAACGGTATCCGGGCGGCCTGGTGACGCGGCAACACATATCCAGCAAGACCGCGGACGCGAACGAGGCGTGGCGGGTGTGGCAAAATGGGCCGCCTGGATCGCGGGCGGTGCGTCCTTGGAGATGGCCGGATGCGCCCCGCGTTGACGGGGCGCAGGTCGCGAATTGCGAGTGAGATCACGACCGCCGCCGGGACCACCACCAGGGTGTGCGCCCTTCGCTGACCTCGAGTCGCACGCCACCCGCCGCGAGCACGCACCACATTGGGTGCGCGCCCACCCGACATGGGACTGACATTCGACTCGCAGCCGGCATTGAGCGCGATCCTGAATATTGTACTGTGGAAATGACGAAGCGGCGACGGTTCAATGGCCAGAATATGAAATTGCCGCATGGTGGCACGGATCGTGCGCATCATCGAATTTTCACATGCCGGATGCATGCAGCGGCGTATCAGTTTGCTCCACAAACCTCAGCGCCGAGGGCTGCATGAACGCCTTCGCTTATCCCCGCCGGAGCGCCGAACGTCACTACCGTACGGTGTTTATATCGGACACGCATCTCGGCACGCGCGGCTGCCGGTCCGAGTTCCTCGCGGACTTCCTCCGCCGCGTCTCGTGCGAGCGGCTGTACCTCGTCGGCGATATCGTCGATGGGTGGCGGCTGCGCAGGTCGTGGTACTGGCACGAGATGCATGGCGAGGTGTTGCGGCTATTCCTTGCGCACGCCCGCGCCGGCACGGAGATCACCTACATCCCCGGCAACCACGACGAGGTGTTCCGATCGTGGCTGCCCCTCCTGGGCACAGTTGGCGTCACCATGTCCGGCATCCGGCTGCGCCGGGAGGCGGTGCATGTCACCGCGGATGACCGCCGGCTGCTGGTCATCCACGGCGACGAGTTTGACAGCGTGCTGCGATACGCCAAATTCCTGTCGGTGCTGGGCGATTGGGCGTACGACGCGGCTGTGTTCCTGAACCGCTGGTTCAACGTGGCGCGCCGCCGGCTCGGCCTGCCCTACTGGTCGCTCTCTGGTTTCCTGAAGCGCCGGGTCAAGGAGGCCGTCAAGGCGATCGATCGCTTCGCGCTGGCGCTTGCCGGCGAGGCGCGCCGGCGCGGGTTTGACGGCGTCGTGTGCGGCCATATCCACCACGCCGAGATGCGCCAGGTCGACGGGGTGCTCTACCTCAACGGCGGCGACTGGGTGGAAAGCTGCACCGCGCTGGTGGAACACGCAGATGGCCGTCTCGAACTCGTCGACTGGGCCGCGTTGAACGCGCTCTCGGTGCAGGCGCCGCGCTTGGCGGGGGCGCTGCAGCCGGCCTGAACGGGCTGGCGGGCGAGGCCCGGCGCTGAATTCCAGCCGCAGTTGGTGACGTCCAGCCCGCCGCCAGATCCACGCGAGCCGCCTACGCGGGGTGCGAGAGGTGGCGGCGTCACGTGCGGCGGGCGAGATGTTGCAGGAGAACGACCGCGCCGGGTAGCTCGCGGCGTTTTTCATGCAGCAGTTCCGCACCGCCAACGGCAAACACGGCAACCGCCGCGAGCAGGTCGCGAAGCCGCTCGGGGGCTTGGGCGTCGAACGGAAGCACGCAGCCGCCGGTGCGGCGCGCTAGATCGAGGAACAGTTCGGCGTCGCGGCGGGCGTTCCAGTCGGCGACATCGTGCAGCACGAACAACCTGACGCCGCGACGCCCCATCTCATCGGCCAGCTTGCGGCCACGGCCGGGGGATTCCTCATAAACGTCACCGATATACGTGACGACGCGCACACTGGGGGTGGCGAGCGCGCGGGACAGGATGGACAGAAGCCGCGTGCTGCCTGCTCTGCACGTGATGCCGGCGGCGCGGTCGCGCAGGGTGTTCGGGTTGGCGGTGAACTCGGTGAACGTGTGCAGGGTGGAGCCGCCATGAACGGCCAGAGCCACATCGAGTTCACCGGGCAGCGCCCGCACGAGCGCATCGGTAACCTGCCGCGCAGTGGCCCATGCCGGCTCGCGCGAGGCGGTGGCGTCGAAGCCGAATACCAGGCGGCAGCGGCCCGGCACCTCTGTGCCTGCGGTCTGCTGTGGGTCCGCCCACGCCGCATGCGATGGCAGCGCGGCAACGGCGGACAATACCTTGCCGCGCAGCCGGTCGAGCAATGCGAGGAATGTGCGGCCGGCGCGGCCTTCGTCCGGAGACGGCTCGGGCACCAGGATAAAGTTCGGCTTGTCGGCCATGGCGTTTCTCCCTCGCCAGGAGGCATCGCTGCCAATGTCCCGACAGCCTACCGGCGGTTCGGCAGACTGTTAGGCGCCTTGCGCTGGGCAGCAATGGCAGGCACCGGACAAATTCCGGCCACCGCGATGATTCGCAAGAATCCACCGCGGACGTCGCGTGGCAAATGGTTGAGGTTGCGCCGATTCATGCGCCCGAGGGTGGCCTGCACCATCTTGTCATGATCGATCGGTTGCGGCCATCCATGCCCGGTGATACCCGGCGCATTGTGTTCCGCCCGCAGACGCATCCGGGTACCCTGCCGTTCTCATCAGGGCCAGTGGGAGCGGGCCAACGGGGGGGGTGAATGACATGCGGCTTCTGTCCTTGCCGACGCCGGGCGCCGCGTCATGACCAGCGCCGACGCGATCGTGCCCTTCCGGATCACGGTCTGCGGGATCGGCGAGCTCGACGGACATTGCGCGACCGGCGTCAGTCACGTTCTCTCGATCCTTGACCCGGATTGGCCCGTGCCCGCGGCCTTCGCTGTGTTCGGCCAGCACCGCAAGCTCGAGCTGCGCTTCCACGATGTGATCGAGGACGATGTGCGCGGCGTGCTGCCGCCACACGAGGACCATGTCGCCGCCCTGCTCGCGTTCGGGCGGGATCTGACGGGCGAGCCGGTGCTGAACACACACCTGCTCGTCCACTGCCACGCGGGCGTGTCGCGATCCACCGCCTCGATGGCACTCATTCTCGCGCAAGCTCAGCCCAAGGTCGCGGCTGACCGAATTTTCGCGGAGGTGTTGCGACTGCGTCCCCAGGCATGGCCCAACCTCCGCATGGTCGAGATGGGGGACCGGCTGCTGGGCCGGCATGGCGACCTGATCGCTGCCACCCATGGTGTTTATCGCTGGCATATACGGGCGCGCCCCGAACTGGCCGATCAGATGCGCGATGGCGGCCGCGGCCGGGAGATCGAGGGAGCGCAGCGGCAGCAATTTTAGCCGATCGTCGGGATGGACGACTATGCGCGCCACGTGCTCGACCGCGCCAAGGTGGGCGCTCCCGCGCCGACCCAAATCGCCCGCGAGACGAAGAAGAAAACAAGAAGGGTCATATAAATGGTGCGCGGACAACCAGGCGATCAGATCAGCAATTTTGGTGTTCGAAGCTCAGCCACGGTCCCCGCCGTGCTGGCCTTACACGCATCGACAATTGCTGCAATTTTTTCATTATCGCATGGCATTGAACAACCTTGCGGCTCTCGGATGAGCCGTTGACGTGGTTAGCCATTATGGATAAAATAAAATGAACGTTTAATCGTCCGGAGATAACAACCAATGGGGCACGTTCTTGCGGCGGCTGCCAGGCACGTCCTGAGCGCGGTTTGCGTGGTGGTGCTCCTGTCCATCATTGCGTTCAGCCCGGCGGGGGCCGAGCAAACCGCCGGCGAGATTGTATGTGTTCCCAACGCCGTATGCAGGGACGCCAAGACCAAGTTGCCGTTGCGGGCGCTGCCGCGGCCGTTCTCCAACCTCTACAAAAGCGCATCCGCGGAGTCCTCGCAGATTTTGCGCGAGAACGTACCTGCCTTCCTGCCCCTCTATGTCTTTGCCCGACCTGAGAAAGCGGCGACGGAAACCGGGGACGAGCCGACCGGCTGGTACCAGGTCGGCTCGTCCCCGCGCGCGCCCGTGGGGTGGATGCAGGCCAGGGATGTGTTCGAGTGGCGCCAGGCCCTGGTCGTCGCCTACAAGCATCCGGGCGTTCCACCGAACATGCGCAACCGGGTCCTCATGTTCAAAGATCTCCCGACGCTGAGCGGCGTCGTGGAAAGCCCGGGCAGGGAGCAGGCGGCGAAGTCGATCTATGACCAGTTGCACGCGCAGACCGTGCCCGCCGGTGTCGTCAGCAGCGAGCCGGACCGCTACCTGAACATCGACGAGAAATTCTACATTTTGCCCATTCTCGATTTCAAGGACGTCGCCCAGTTCGACGATCCCGCCCATTACCTTCTGCTGGCCGCGGCCATCCCGCAGGCGCGCGGGCAGACCGGCGAGGCGGCCCGCGACATCAAGGCGCCGGCGGTCGCGCCGGAGGCGGTGATGAAGGAGTTGGCGGATCTCAACGTCGACGTGGTGTTCGTGATCGACATGACGGCAAGCATGCAGCCGTTCATCGTGCAGACGCGGCGTTCCGTCACCGACATCGCCAGGTGGTTCTCTCGCGACGCGAAGATCAGCCAGCAGATGCGCTTCGGCCTGGTCGGCTATCGCGACAACGTTCAACTCATCCCTGGCCTCGAATGGACGACCCACAACTTCACCCCTGCGCTGGTCGACGTAAACGAGTTCGAGAACGTGGTCGGTTCGGCAAACGAGGCCACCGCATCGAGCGTCGACTACCCCGAGGAGGTCTATGCCGGCGTCAAGACCGGCATGGAATCGGCATGGCGTCCCGATTCGGTGCGTTTCATGATCCAGATCGGCGATGCCAGCGCGCATCCGCCCGGCCACCCGCAGAACACCACCGGTGCTCTGGATGCCCCGGATTTCCGCCATCTCCTGGACCAGCAGAAGGTCACCTTCTTTTCCATCCACCTGCAGGACCCGCGGGCCGAGCCCGACTGGGCGGTCGCCAAGCCGCAGTTCGAGGCGCTGGCGACCAATCCCGGCACCGACCAGCCAATGTATTTCCCGGTGCCGGGCTACAGCCCTGACAATTTCGATCGCGTGGCCAAGGACGTTGCCGGGCGCATCTCGGCCATCCTAGATCCGGCGCAGCGGCAGGCGCTTGCCCGGGTCGTCACGGGTCAGGCCGCCGCCAAACCGCTTGCCGTGCCGGGTGATCCGGCCGCAGGCGACCAGGAAAACGCCGCGAAAGTCACCGAGGCGGTGGCTGCCGCCCTCATCACCTATCTCGGCAAGGAGGCCAAACCGCCGCGCGACGTCAAGGGGTGGGTGTTCGACCACGACATCGCCGACCCGCGGATCACCGCGCTCGATGTGCGGGTCCTGCTGAGCAAGAAAGAGCTCAATGACCTGATCATCGCTCTCGACAACCTGCTCGATGCGATGGGCCAGTCCAAGCTGACCGAACAGAAGCTGTTTGCCGCCCTGCAAGGTATCGTCAGCTCCACCGTCAAGAACCCCGAGGGCGGTATCAGCTTCGCCAATGGCCAGACTCTCGGCGATTCGCGCCTGATGCCGGAGTGGATTGCCAGTCTGCCCTACAAAAGCGCGGTCCTGTCGCTGACGGATGAGAGCTATGCAGCCATGACGGCGGATGATCGCGGCCGGTTGGAGGCAACGCTCAAGGGCGATCTGGATTTCTACCAGGCCACCAACAACAATGCGACGCTCTGGCAGAAGCTCGACCCGAACGATTCCGACCTCGAAAGCGTTGCCCCGATCCCGCTTGCCACGCTGCCTTAGCAGTGCCAGGTCGCAGTGCCAGGTCATGGGATCACCGAGCGATCGATCGGGTCTCCCCGGTGCGATGAAGCCGCAACTGTCCTTGCAAGGTGCGGTGCGCTGCCGGAGCCGGGGCAACCATACCTTCGAGCTGAGGGTTCCCGACTTCACGCTCGCGCCCGGTGATTTCGTGGCCGTCGCCGGCGCCAGCGGCTGCGGCAAAAGTACGTTGCTCGACCTGCTGGCGTTGGTGTTGCCGCCGGACAGCACCCGGCATTTCTCGTTCCATCTCGGCGACAGCAGCGTCGATTTGCAGAATCTGTGGAACACCGGGGACGAGGCGGCACTTGCCGCCATTCGCCGCCGCCATCTAGGCTATGTCCTGCAGACCGGCGGCTTGTTTCCCTTCCTGAGTGTGCGCCACAACATCAGGCTGGCGCTCGACCTCAACGGTGCCGCCGACGATGGCCGGGTCGATGCACTGGCGGAGACGATCGGGCTCTCCGCTCCGATGCTCGCCAGCAAGCCGCAATTCCTTTCCGGCGGGCAGCGCCAGCGCGCGGCGATCCTGCGGGCGCTGGCCCATCGTCCGCGCGTCGTGCTCGCCGACGAGCCGACCGCCGCCGTTGACCAGGAGCTTGCCCACCGAATCGTTCGCGAATTGCGGCGTCTGGCGGCGGTGGAGGGCAGCACCGTCATCATGGTCACCCACGATCGAACGCTGGTCGATGAAAACGACGTTCAATATGGCTTCGATCTCCACGCCGAGGAGAACCGGACCGTATCGACCTGCAAGCGGCACTGAGATGCCCGGTGAGCCGCCCCGGCTGCCACGCTCGGTCGTTCCCCGCCTGGCGTTCGCCGATCTCTGGCACGAATGGATTCTCAGCTTCTGCATCGCGACCGCCCTGGCGGCCGTGCTGGCGCCGTTGCTGCTGCTATTGGGCCTCAAGCACGGCACGATCGAGACGATGCGCGACCGGCTGATCCAGGACCCCATCTACCGCGAGATCCGCCCGGCCCAGACCGGCAACTTCGCCGAGGATTGGTTGCAACGGTGGCGCCGGCGCCCGGATGTCATTTTCATGACCCCGACCATCCTGCGCGGCGCTTCGATCGTCCGCGCCTTCAAGCCGAACGGGCGCGACACCGCCAGCCTTGACATGGTTCCGACCGCGCCGGGCGATCCGCTGCTGCTGGAGAACGGCATCGACGTGCCGCCGGAGAACGGCGTGGTGCTGACGACGGAGGCGGCAAGCCAACTCGGCCTCAAGCCCGGTGCGACCCTGCGTATCCAGGCCAACCGGTATCGCGGATCGGTGCAGGAGTTTGCCGACGCAACCTTCCAGCTGACCGGCGTGCTGCCGCCACGCGGCGATCCGTTGCCCCGATTATATGCCCCCCTCGCTTTCACCGAGGATGTCGAGGCCTTCCGCAACGGTGTCGCCGTGCCGGCGCGCAGCTGGCCGGGTGGCACACGCACCGCCGCGCCCAGCTACGATGGGGTCTTTATCATCGCGGCCGCACCGTTTGATGCCCTGACACAACGCAATATCACGACCGGAACCGGGTTCAGCCTGGTTGAGGAACTCGGGCCGGACGAACTCGCCAGGCGAAGCGGCTTCAGGATCGCCGGCACGTGGCACATCTACGATCTCCACGTGATCAGCGAGCCATCCACGGAAGCGGGCGTCAACAATGCCCGCGAGCGCCTGCGCGGCCAGGACGTGATCCTCATCCCCTACGCCCGCGACCTCGCCGTGACTCTGCCGAATGGCGCGCGGCTTGCCGTGTCGTCGTGGTCGCTCGCGGACGACGATGCGCGCCGGCTCGAACTGGTCGCGCCGCCCTGGGGTGCGCCCCCCGTAACGGCGGATTTTTCCGTGCTGGGTGCGGTGTTGCTGCCTGCCGCAATGACCGGCACCGGACCACAGGTGCCGGTGCGGATTGAACGCGTGCTCGGCGACCCGGCGCTGCCGCTCGCGGTGGCGGGCACCGGACCCGAGGGGTTTGCGGTGGTGCCGTCGCCGCTGGCCGGCATGCTGCGCACCGGGTTGCGCCGGGAGATCCTGTATGATCGCGACTCCGCCAGCCTCGTGCTCGGCCGGCCGGGGTTCGGCGGGTTCCGCCTGTATGCACGGACCATCGATGACGTTTCCGCCCTCGCCGCGGCGCTCCGCGAGGAGGGTATCGAGGTGGTGTCGCAGGTGCAGGCGATTGACCGAATCCGCGTCCTCGACCGGGGTCTGACCCGTATGTTCTGGCTGGTCGCCGTGGTGGGCATCGTCGGCGGCGCCGCCGCCCTGGTCGCCAGCCTCTACGCCGCCGTCCAGCGCAAGCGGCGCGACCTCGGCATGATGCGCCTGCTTGGTCTGCCGCGCAGCAGCGTGTTCCTCTTTCCGATCTATCAGAGTACCGCCCTGGCCGCGACGGCGGCGCTGATCGCGCTGATCGCCTTCTTCGCGCTTGCCGGGGTGATCAATCGCGTCTTCGCCAGCGACCTCGATCTCGGCCAGCGACTGTGCTGGCTGCCGGCAAGCTATCTCCTGGTCGCCGCGCTCGCCATGACGTCGGCGGCTGCCTTGTGTGCGCTCATGGCCGGGGCCCGCGCCACCCAGGTCGAGCCCGCCGAGGCCATCCGCGATGAGTAGGCGGCTGGCACTCGCCGCCATACTCGCCGCCGTACTGGCGGCTCCGTTGTTCGGGCAGCCGGCGCTGGCGCAGCCGTCGCCCGCCGATCCGTTCAATCCCGCCCCGGCGCCGGACGATGTTGAACTGCCCATGCCGGGGGGCGGGCGCATGGCATTCCGGCGGGTGAGTGTTCCGGGCAGCGAGTTCTGGATGCACCCGGACCGCCGGGTGCAGGTCGGTTCACTCGGTCACCCTGAACCGGACGATGACGACGTTTTCGAAACGCCACGCGCGGTGGTGATATCGGGCAGCTTTCCGAACCAGTCCGGCGACGCCTGGGAGTATTTTCTCGGCAAGTACGAGGTGTCCAAGGCGCAGTTCGTCGCCGTGATGGGGCGGGGCAACGAGGCCGAGGGACTGCGCGCACTGGCGACGGCAAGCGGCAACCCGGTGGATGCGAAGCTTGCCACCATGGCCGCCGATGCCCGCACGCGCGAACTGGCGCGGCCGGTGGCCTGGCTCGGCTGGAGCGCGGTGCAAAGCTTCATCGACACCTACAACAAATGGTGCTTTTCCGAGGCCAGCTGCCTGACCCGCCTGCCGACGATGGATGGCGTCCCCGGCTTCTTCCGCCTGCCGACCGAGGTCGAGTGGGAGTATGCCGCCCGCGGCGGGCAGGAGGCGCTGCACGAAAAGCCCAATGCCGAAATATTTGAGCGTCGCACGCCCTTTCCGGAGGAACGGTTGACCGAGTTCGTGGTTGCCGAACCCGAATCCCAGGGCAGCCCGCGACGCATCGGCTCGCGCAAGCCCTCCTATGGCTTCTATGACATGCTGGGCAACGTCCAGGAACTCACCCTGGGCGTGTTTCAGCCGGAGATCGGCCAAGGCAAGCCGGGCGGCCTGATTGCCCGCGGCGGCAGCTTCCGGACCAACCAGAAATACATCCGCACCTCGCTGCGCAGCGAGGTCGAGATTTATCGCTGGGACGGGTCGGCCATGATCGAGCAGCGGTCGGAGCGGACCGGCATGCGGCTCGCCATCGGCAGCAACGTCGTCACCACGCTCCAGGGGCGCAAGAAGATTGTCGAGGCCTATCGGACCTACCGTAAATCGGCGCAAGCCACGACGCCGGCCGGCCAGTCATTGCTGATGCCGGGTGTGCAGGCCGGCGACCCCATGGCCGACGCGCTGGCCATGCTCAACGGCCTGGCGGCGCAGAACGCCGCGCTGCGGCCGGAGGTCGAGCGGATCGTGACGCGCCTGGGCAGCGTTCAGGCCAAGCTCGCCGATGATGTGCGCGAAAGGTGCCAGGCGAATGCGCGATTTGCCCGCGATTCCGCCGAGCGGATCGGCAAGGCAACCTACGATATCGCGGATCGCACGCGGGCCGTCACGTCGCTCTCCAGCCTGGCGAACCCGTCCGCCCGCACGCAGGCGACCATCGAGAGTCTGCGCGGCGTCATTCCGGGGATTGCCAGTGAGCGCGACGCGGCTTTCGTGAACTATGTCCGCTTCCTGATGGAACTGCGGCGCTGTGGTCAGGCGGAAATAACGGCGGCCCTGAACAGCCTTGAGGGAGGTGCGCCGCGCCGGAGCTACCGGGAATCGGTCGCGGTTCTGCGCGAGCATGCGACCGGGCCGGCCGATCGGGCGTGGTGGCTGGAGCAGGTGGAGTCACGGCTGGGAGCGGCGGATGTATGGGAGCGATAGAGGCGTGACAAATGCACGTGCACGGTGTGGCCGGGCTCTGAGCGCGGTCCTGTTGCTGTCGGTGAGCGCCTGTGCCAGCGGCCCTGGTGGCAGCAGCGGCGGTGTCTGTGGCAGCGGCAGCCAGTACTGGCACAGCGACGGGGTCATGACAGTTGTCGAAGGGGCCGCGGTCGGCGCCGCCATCGGCGGTCTGGCCGGTGCGCTCGCCGGAAAGAACGTCCAAACCGCTGCCATCGGCGCCGGCATCGGCGCCCTGCTCGGTGGCGGAGTCGGCTGTGCGGTCAGTGCGAACAAAGCCCAGTACGCCACGACGGAGGACACCTACGACGCAACTCTGGCGAATATGCAGCGCCTGAACCAGCAACTGGGCGCGAAATCGGCCAATCTGGCGGAGGAACAGGCCAGCCTGGACCGTGACATCGCCGCCCTGTCGGGACAGCAGCAATCGGCCATGGCCCGGCACGCGCAGGCACAGCAGCGCCTCGCCACGGCCAGCAACCAGACCGCGGAAGGCCGCAAGCTCGTGGCTGCGGCCCGGGAGGACCTGAAGAAGGAGGAGGCACTTGTTGCCGAGGCGGAGAAGACCTACGGAGCCAACAGTGAACAGGCGGCGCGGCTGCGCGAGCAGCGCAACCAGACATTGACCGTCGTGACGAATCTCAACAGCCAGGTGCAGAGTCTTGCGGCATCCACGAACCAGCTCGGAAGTATCTAGCCGGTCCATGCCGGTTCGCCGCTGGCCGGCTTGTCTCTGGCTCGCCCCCCTGTTGGCGTGCGGCCTGACGGCCTGCGCGGTCAGCGACGATCCGCGCCAGGGCGGACTGTTCGGCGGCATTTCGGGTCTTACCAGCGGCAGTTACCAGCAACGCCTCGACCAGCGGCAACAGCAGATCTGGGCGGTCGACCGCGCCAACGCGGACGCTGCGGCCAACCAGGCGCAGCAGGAAGCCGACATTGCCGCACGCCGGGCCGAGCTTGCTCGTCTGTCCGGCAACGTGGCGAAGCTGCAGGCCAGCGCGGACCGGCTGAACCGGCAAGCGGCGGCACTCACCGCGGCCAATTCCGGACAGGACGAGTTGCAGCAGTTGCGGACACGGATCACCGCGACGCAGCGGAAGCTCGGCGACCTACAAGCCAAGATCGCCAGCAGCACGAGCGACCTGAAGGAAAGCCAGCAAGAGGTCGAGGCCCTGAATGCCGAGTTGGAGCGTCTGCAGGACATCTACCTTTCGATGACGAAAACCCGCTAGCCGGCGATGGCGTGCAGCCTGTCGAGGAGCATTCTGTGGCTTTCGCTTGCGATGCTGGCGATGGGTTGCAGCCAGTCCCGGCCGCAGGAAGCCGTGGAAGGACCCGCGCCATCCAAGCTGAGCGATCAGCCCGGCAGCGCCCTTGGCATTGCGGGTGCAAAGCAGGCCGGCACGATCGTGCGCCCGGCAGCGACGATGCCGGAACTTGCCGCGGACGCCGTGCCCATTGCCCCGAACCCTGCGGTCGAGGAAGCGCCACTCCCACCGCTGCCGCTGCCGCTGCCGCTGCCACCACCACCACCACCACCACCACTGCCGCTGCCACCGCCCGCCGTTGCATCGCCACCGTTGCAGCCTTTGGCCGCGACGGTTGCAGCCTCGCCCAGGCCGCTTCTGCCACCTGTCATCGGCCAGGACGCATACGCCGTCGAAAGCGTGCACTGCGAGCGTGAGGGCGCCGCCTGGGTCACTGTGCTGGAGGGCACTGTCACGACAGCCGACGCCTCCCGCGTGCAGCTGCACATCGCCCGGCGTCTCGGCCTGCGCTACCATCCCTACGCGACCGGCATAGCTGACGACGACTGGTACTGCGTGCCCCGCCGGCGCTACTGTTTTTCGCCGATCGGTTTCTCGGATTGGGGAGGCCAGCACCACGACGGCGAACTGGGCGAGTTCGAGCGGCAGGCAACCTTCGCCGCATCGACCCGTCTGGTGGTCGGCATTGCGACTCTCCTGCGCGAACGTTGCCCGCAATGAAGCGGCCCCGCCGGTCGCTATGGGTGAGCGTGATCGCCGCACTGGCGGCCGGCGCCGCGCTGCCGGCGGTCGCCGCCGACCCGGGCGAACTTGCTGCCATCGTCGCCGAGCATCAGGTCACCCGGCCGCGCCTGAACCAGATCCCGGTCGACAGCCTGGAAGCGTTCGATCGCTGGCTGGCCGCGCTCGACCCATTCGCCCGGCGGATGAGTGCGGCCGAGTACGAGGCGCACATGGCCGCATTGTCGCCGGTGCGGACGGGCATCGGCGGGGCCATCTTCGGGCAGCCCGACGCCGTGCGGTGGGTGAGTTACCGCTCCGGCCCGGCCGCCATGGCGGGGGCTCCGGCGGAAGGCGAACTGGTCGCGGTCAACGACCTGCCGGTGGCACCCCCGCTCGACCTGTCGCGCGTGACGGCGGCACTGCAGGCTGGCGGCCCGGTCGCCCGGCTTCGCTTCGCGCATGCGGCGACTGCCGTCGAGATACGGCAGGATCGGTTCACCGCGCCGATTTTGGAAAGTTGGGACATCAGCGGAACCCGGATCGTCCGCATCTTCCGCTTCGTCGAGGGCCGGACCGTGCCATCTATGCAGGCTGCCCTCAAGGGCGCGTCCCGCGTCGTGCTTGATCTGCGTTTCAGCGACGGCGGCGACCTGTTCGGTGGCCTGGACGCGACCGGTGTCTTCCTGAACGCGGGAACGCCGATCGGCGGCCTGATGTCAGCCGATGGCAGGCGCCTGGCATTCACCGCACCGGATGTGGGCCCGCCGTTCCGGGGAAATCTGGTCGTACTGACCAGCCCGTTTACCGCCAGCACGGCGGAGGTCGTTGCGGCGGCGCTGCAATACCACGGCAGGGCACGGATCGCCGGCACGGGAACCTTCGGCAAGTGCCTCGCACAGCAGGTCTTCCACCTGTCCGACGGCGGGGCACTTCGTCTCTCCGTCGAGCGGCTGCTGCGCCCCTCCGGCAGCGACTGCACCGACCAACCGATCGCGCCGGACATTGCGATGCCGACCGAGGAGATATTCGATACGCCGTGGCTGTTCACCGCATTGGGCGTAACCCGTCCGCAGCCGGGCCTTCTGCGGGTATGCGAAACCGCTGGCGTGCCGAGCCCCGCCGCGGCCCGACAGCGGGAGATCGAAATCCGCCTGGTGCTGCCGCCCGGGACCGTGCCCGCAACGATAGAACCGGCGACGACAGAACCGGCGACGACAGAGCCAAAGCTGCAGGACCCGCCGGCCGCGGTGCCTGAGTACCGGGTATGTCTTGGCCCGATGCCGGACAAGGCAGCGGCCGAGCAACTGGCCGCAATTCTGTCCGACCTGCTCGGCCACCGGTTCGAGGTGGCGAGGGGCCGATAGTCCGGCCGTCGGCGCTGACAGGGGCCGTATGGCGAACGACCGGGTCAGCATCCGATCTTGCACCACCCACCCTCGCAGGATCGGCCACGGACATTACCTGACGTCGCACATCCCCAGCGCCTGAGGACATGCGCCATGCCCGATACATTGCACCAGTCGAGCCCGGCCCTGATGCACATTCTCATGCTGGTCGTGGTGCTGCTGATCCTGCTGTTGCGCCGGGTCTGAAGCCGGCAGGGTTGGCCCCTTGGCGCCTCGGCGTCCACCTGCAGGGTGCGCAGCGTCAGCCCGTCGAACAACCGGAGGGCCGGAGGAGAGACACTCGGGAACCGGACAGCCCTGGGCCGCCGCCTCAGGCCGTTTGGGCGGGCCGCCGGTCGGCCCAGGGCAGCGCCTGCTCGAACGCAGAAGCGGCCTGCAGCACACCGAGATCGTCGAAGCGCCTTCCGACGATCTGCAATCCCACCGGCAGGCCCGCGCCGGTGAAGCCGCAGGGCACGGTGGCGGCCGGGTTCCATGCCATGTTGAACGGATAGGAGAATTCCGCCCAGGACAGCCAGTCCCACGGGTGCGACGGCCAGTGTTCCGGCATCAGCAACTCGGCCGGGAAAGCAGCGACCGAAACGGTGGGAGTAATGAGAAAATCCCAGTCTGCGAACCACGAATGAATCTGCGCGACATAGGCGTATTTGCGTTCGCGCAGATCCTGGTACTCGGATATCGCGATCTCGCTGCCGGAGCGAATGCAGGCGACCAGCCCCGGGTCCATCTCCGCCTCCCATTGCGGCAGATGGCGGGCGAGCCGGGTCATGTGCGCCGCCCAGAATTTCCGCGCCAACTCCGGGCCGGCCGGCCCCCAGGCGGGCGTGACCTCGTCCAGCGTCGCGCCGGCAGCGGCGGCGAAGCGCCCGGCCGCGTCGCGCACCAGCGCGGCCACCTCCGGGTCCACCCGGGCATGGCCAAGATCGGCGCTGTAGGCGATCCGCCGCCCGGCAATGCCCTCGTGCAGCCGGCGCAGATAGGGCGCCGGCCAGGCCTCCAGCGTGGTGTGGTCGAGCGGATGCGGGCCGGCCATCACCTCCAGCATCAGCGCCGAATCGGCCACCGTGCGGCTGAGCGGCCCATTATGTGTGGTGTAGTCGCCGGCGCTGACCGGCGCCGCGGGCACCCGCCCGAAGCTCGGCTTCAGGCCAAAAACGCCGCAGAAATGCGCCGGCATGCGGATCGAGCCCGCCCCGTCCGACCCCTGGTGCAGCGAGCCGTATCCGGCGGCGGCGGCTGCCCCGGCGCCGGCGGATGAGGCGCCGGCGTTAAAGCCATACTTCCATGGGTTATGGGTCATGCCGGTGAGCGGGCTGCGCGAGACCCCCTTCCAGCCGAACTCCGAAGTCGTGGTTTTGCCGAGCAGAATGGCGCCGGCCTGTTTCAACCGTGTCGCCGCCGGGGTGTCGGTGGGGGTGCGATGGCCGGCGAATATCTTCGAGCCGAACTGGGTGGGAAAATCCTGCGTCCAGCAAAGATCCTTGATCGTCGCGGTCACCCCGTGCAGCGGGCCGGGCGTTTCCCCCTGCATCAGCGCCGCCTCGGCCGCGCGGGCCGCGTCCATCGCCTGCTCGGGGGCGAAATGGGCGAACGCGTTGATCTGCGGCTCCAGCCGCTCGATCCGGCGGATGATGGCAGCCGTGGCTTCCACCGGCGAGATGGTTTTCGCCCGGATCAGCGCCGCCATCTCGGTGGCCGGCAGAAAGCCCAGATCGTCGTCGGTCATGTCCCCTCCCCCGGTTCAGACCGGCAACGCACTCTCGGCCCGCAGCAGGCGGATCGCCTCGCGCCAGGCGGCGACCGTCTCGGCGATGTCGGTCGTGCTGTGGGTGGCGGAGGTGAAGCCGCCGAGCCGCTGATTGACATCCACCCCGTTCACCAGCAGCGCCAGCCGCAGCCGGCCGACCAGTGTCTTGTCGCCCCCCTTCAGCTCCTCCGCACTGCAGGCGTATGGGTCGAAGCGGTCGGGGCGGATACCAGGCCGCCGGTTCGGGTTGGTGAACAGGTGGAACCCCGAGCTGGTGCCATAGACCGCCCAGGGCAGATCTTCCGCCGCCAGCACCGCGTTCAGCCCGTCCCGCAATTCGGCGGCGCGCGCGTCGGCGACATCGTTGGCATCCGTTTCGGCGAGTTCGGTCAGGCAGGCGATGCCGGCCGCGGCCGAGACCGGGTTGGCGTTGAAGGTACCCGGATGGTTGATCTTCTCGCGCCCCGCCGCTTCGGTGGCGGCGAAATCGAGCAGATCGAGAATATCGCGCCGCCCCGCCACCGCCGCCCCGGGCATGCCGCCGGCGACGATCTTGGCGAAGGTGGAAAGGTCCGGCGTGATGCCAAAGGCCACCTGCGCACCGCCGCGCGAGGTGCGGAAACCCGTGACCACCTCGTCGAAGATCAGCAGCACGCCATGCTGTGCGGTCAGCGCGCGCAGCCCGTGCAGGAAGTCCGGGTCCACCGGCACCTGGCCGAAGGACGCGCCGGTGGGCTCCAGGATGGCGGCGGCAATGTCGGTGCGGCGGCCCAGGATGGCAGCGACCGCATCGAGGTCGCCGGCCGGGGCGAGGATGGCGCTCTCCGCCACCCCGGCCAGCACCCCGGTCGTCGGCGTGCCGTCGAAATGGCTCACATGGCCGTGCGTCATGTGGTCGTTCCAGCCGTGGAAATGACCCTTGAAGCGCAGCACCGTGTCGCGTCCGGTGAAGGCACGCGCCAGCCGCACCGCCATCAGCGTGGCCTCGGTGCCCGAGGAGGTGAAGCGCACCCGCTCGGCGGACGGCACCAGGCGCTGAATGGCGCGCGCCCAGCCGATCTCGCCCGGGTGGTTGGCGCCGAACTGGGTGCCCTCGCCCGCCGCCCGGGCCACCGCCGCGGTGACTTTGGGGTGGCAATGGCCGAGGATCAGGGCGCCGTGGCCGCCGTAGAAATCGATGTAGCGGTTGCCGTCCACGTCCCATTTATGCGGGCCGGCGGCGCGCGCGATGTACACGCCATACGGGTCGAGATGGCGGGCATCATGGGCGATGCCGCTGGGCAGCAGGGACGCGGCCTGGCAGGCGAGTTCGCCGGAGCCCGGCGTGCGCTGACGATAGGCAGCGACGATGCGTGAATTGGTCGCCCCCGGAAACGCGGTGGCTGCGAACCCGGTTGCATCATCGACGGGTGCCATGGGGTCTTACTCCGATTGTCCTTGCCCGTATCTTTGACCACCCTCGGCGCCGTTCGGGAAGAGGGCCAGCACCACGACGCCCCACCACGCAGTGTTGCTTCGGGAGCAAGGAACCGATACGCACCGGCCATCGGATTCACGGGAGCCTGCCATGCGCCGCCATGTCCTCGTCGCCGTTCTTCTGCTGGCACCCCTCCCCGGATTGGCCCAGCCGGCACCCCAGGCGGTTCCTGTCACGGTGGTCGCGGCCGGGAAGCAGCCGGTCACCCAGGGAACCGAGTTCGTCGGCCGGGTCGAGGCGATCCAGAAAGTGGACGTGCAGGCGCGGGTCAGCGGCTACCTGGTGTCGGTGGACTTCACCGAGGGCAGCACGGTCAAGGAAGGCGACCGGCTTTACACGATCGACCAGGCGCCGTTCCAGGCCGCGCTGCAGCAGGCCCGCGGCACCCTGCTGCAGGCACAGGCGCAACTGACCAATGCCGGCCTGCAGCGCCGGCGCGCCGAAGAACTGGTGAAGACCAGCGCCACATCGGTTGCCACCCGCGACCAGCGGGTCGCCGAGGAGCAGACCGCCCAGGGCCAGGCCATGGCGGCCGACGCGGCGCTGCAGACCGCCGCGATCAACCTCAGCTACACCGTCATCACCGCCCCGATCGCCGGACGGATCGGCCGCACGGCGATCACCAAGGGGAACCTGGTCACCCCCCAGACCGGCACGCTCACCACCATCGTCAGCCAGGACCCGGTCTATGTGACCTTCCCGGTCAGCCAGCGCGAGTTCCTGCGGGTGGAACACGGCACGCAACTCGAAACCGCCGGCCTGCTGGTGCGGGTGCAGCTCGCCGACGGGACCCCCTATCCCGAGCCGGGGCGGATCAACTTCGTCAACGTGACGGTGGACAAATCCACCGACACCGTGCTGGTCCGGGCCACCGTGCCGAACCCCAGGGGCACGCTGGTGGACGGGCAGTTCCTGCGGCTGCGGGTCGAGGGCGATCAGCCGGCCGACATGCTGGTCATACCGCAGGCGGCGCTGCTGCTTGACCAGCAGGGCGCCTATGTGTTCGTGGTGGATGGCGGCAAGGCCGTGGTGCGGCGGTTGAAGACCGGCGAGGAGATCGGCCGCAACGTTGTCGTCAAGGACGGGCTGCAGGAGGGCGACCAGGTGATCGTGGGTGGCATCTCGCTGCTGCGCCCCGGTGTGCCCGTGCTGGCCAGCCCCGCCAAGGGGAGCTGACGCATGCTCTCCTCGGTGTTCGTGGACCGCCCGCGCCTCGCGGCGGTCATTTCCATCGTCATGACCATCGCCGGCCTGCTGTCGCTGATGGTCATTCCGATCGCCCAGTACCCCGAGATCGTGCCGCCGCAGGTGCAGGTGAGCACGATGTATCCGGGCGCCTCCTCGGCGGTGGTGGAGGCCACCGTCGCGCAACCGATCGAGGCGCAGATCGTCGGCGTTGACAAACTGATGTACATGAAAAGTGTCAGCGGCAATGACGGCAGCTATTCGCTGCTGCTGTCCTTCGAGCTGGGCACCGACCCCGACATCAACACCGTCAATGTCAACAACCGCGTGCAGGTGGCGCTGGCCAAGCTGCCGTCGGAGGTCCGCCAGCAGGGCGTGACGGTCAATAAAAAATCCTCGGCACTGCTCGGCGTGGTGGCCGTGTACTCGCCGAAGGGCAGCTACGACCCGCTGTTCATCAGCAACTACGTCACCATCAACCTGCTGGACCAGATCCGCAGCACGCCCGGCGTCGGCGATGCCTCGATGTTCGGGCCGCAGGACTACTCGATGCGGGTATGGGTGCGGACCGACCGGCTGACCGGGCTCAACCTCACCACCGACGACATCGTACGCGCCATCCAGAGCCAGAACGCGCAGGCCGCGGTCGGGCGCATCGGCGCGCGGCCGATCTCCGATGACCAGCAGCTACAGCTCAACGTGCAGACCAAGGGGCGGCTCTCTTCGCCCGAGGAATTCGCGCACATCATCCTGCGCACCAACCCGGACGGCTCGGTGCTGCGGCTGGGCGACGTGGCGCGGCTCGAACTCGGCGCGCAGAACCTCGACCGCGCCACCCAGTTCAATGGCCGCCCAGCGGCGCTGATCGCGATCTACCAGTCGCCCGGCGCCAACGCGCTGACCACGCTGGATGCGGTGAAGCACCTGCTGGCCACCCAGCAGAAAACCTTCCCCGAGGATCTGGCATGGACGGTGACCTACGACCCCACCAGCTTCGTGCGCGCCACCATCCACGAGGTGGAGAAGACGCTGGTGGAAGCCTTCGTGCTGGTGGTGGTGGTGGTGTTCCTGTTCCTGGGAAGCTGGCGCGCCACCCTGATCCCCACCATCGCCGTGCCGGTGAGCCTGATCGGCTGCTTCGTCGTGCTGAACGCCATCGGCTATTCCGCCAATTCGGTGTCGCTGCTGGCGGTGGTGCTGGCGATCGGTATCGTGGTGGACGACGCCATCGTGGTGATCGAGAACGTCGAACACGTGATGGAGACGCATCCCGAGCT
Source organism: uncultured Acetobacteraceae bacterium (assembly GCA_903918195.1). Lineage (GTDB taxonomy): Bacteria > Pseudomonadota > Alphaproteobacteria > Acetobacterales > Acetobacteraceae > Rhodovastum. The sequence continues at coordinate 19,317 of CAIXDS010000035.1, forward strand.
GTCGGTGGCGGATGCAACCAAGCGGGCGATGGGGCAGATCACCGCGCCGATCATCGCCATCACCCTCGTGCTGCTCAGCGTGTTCGTGCCGGTGGCGTTCATTCCGGGCATTTCCGGCGAGTTGTTCCGCCAGTTCGCGGTGACCGTCGCGGTGTCGATGTTCATCTCGGCGATCAACGCGCTGACCCTGTCGCCGGCGCTGTGCGCGGTGCTGCTGAAGCCGCACCACGGCCCGCGCCGGGGCATCATCGGCACCGTCATGCGCTTCATCGACCGGGTGCGCGACGCCTATGGCACTGTGGTGGCACGGCTGGTGAGGATGTCGCTGGCCAGCCTGCTGGTGGTGGGCGGCTGCCTGCTGGGCACCGGTCTGCTGTCGAAGCTGACGCCCACCGGCTTTCTGCCGCAGGACGACCAGGGCGCGTTCTTCGTCATCGTGCAGTTGCCGGACGGCGCCAGCGTGGGCCGGACCGCCGAAACGGTCGGACAGATCGAAGCCATGCTGCGCGCTGACCCGGCGGTCGAGGACGTGTCGAGCACCGTCGGGCTGAACTTCATCGACAACTATAACCAGGCCAACGCCGCCTTCGTCGTGGTGACGATGAAGAGCTTCGAGGAGCGAACCGACCCGTCGCTCGCGATCGGCGAGGTGTTCAAACGACTCACCGGCCAGTTCCGCAGCCTGCGCGACGGCATCGCGGTGCCGCTGGCACCGCCGCCGATCATTGGCCTGGGCACCGGCGGCGGCTTCACCTTCGTGGTGCAGGACGTGCGCGCCGGCGATCCGAAGACGATGGCCGCGGTGGTGCGCGGCCTGACCGTCGCCGCCAACCAGGACCCGCTGCTGTCGCGCGTGTTCAGCACCTACTCGGCGAACAGCCCGTCGGTGTTTCTCGACATCGACCGCGACAAGGTGCAGGTGCTGGGCGTGCCGCTCGCGTCGGTGTTCCAGGCGCTGGGCACCAGCCTGGGCGGTGCCTATGTCAACGACATCAACCTGTTCGGCCGCACCTGGCAGGTCCAGGTGCAGGCCGAGGCGGACGACCGCGGCAGCATTGGTGATCTCTTCCGCATCAACGTGCGCAACAGCGCCGGCCAGATGGTGCCGTTGCGCAGCCTGACCGAAATGCGCATTGTCGAGGGGCCGCAGGCGCTGATCCGTTACAACAATTTGCGCGCGGTGACGGTGCAGGGCGGCGCTGCGCCGGGCGTGTCGAGCGGTGCCAGCCTGGCGGCGATGGAGGCGGTGGCGGCGCGCACGCTGCCCCCGGGCTATCGCGGCGCCTGGACCGACACGGCGTTCCAGGAGCAGCGCGCGGCCGGCAAGACCGGCATGATCCTCGCCTTCGCCATCCTGTTCGCCTACCTGTTCCTGGTCGCGCTGTACGAAAGCTGGACCATTCCCGTGCCGGTGCTGCTCTCGGTCACGGTCGGCATCATCGGCAGCTTCGCGGGCATCGCCCTGGCCGGGTTGACGCTCGACCTGTACGGCCAGATCGGCATGGTGGTGCTGATCGGCCTGGCGGCCAAAAATGGCATTCTCATCGTGGAGTTCGCCAAGGAACAGCGCGAGCGCGGGGTGCCGCTGCTGGAGGCCGCCACCGAAGGCGCCCGGCTTCGCTTCCGGCCGGTGATGATGACCAGCTTCGCCTTCATCCTCGGCCTGCTGCCGCTGGTGCTGGCGGAGGGGCCGAGCATGCTGGCGCGGCGCAACGTCGGCACGCCGGTGTTCGCCGGCATGATCGCGGCCAGCACGCTGGGGATCTTCGTTATTCCGATGCTCTACGTGGTGTTCCAGGCGGTGCGGGAGCGGGTGAAGGGGCAGCGCTCGGCGCAGGCGGCGGAGTGAGAGAAAAAAGGCCAGGGCTCTGCCCTGGACCCGCCGTCGCGCGTAGCGCGCGCCTTCGGCGCGACGGCCGGGAGGCCCTTGGAACCCACTCTGTCGGGGCTGCACTTCTGCTGCTGCTGATCTCGGGCTGCGCAGCCCCGAGTTGCGCCGGGCTGCCGGGCGAGCCGATGCTCACCGCCGACCTCTATTTCGGCCGTACCGCAGGCGACGGCACCGCCTGGCGCGGCTTCCTTGCCGAGGCCGTCACCCCACGCTTCCCGTCCGGCTTCACGGTGCTTGACGGCACCGGCCAATGGCGCCAACGCGCCACCGGCCGCATTGTCTCCGAACCCTCAACGGTCGTGGAAATCATTGCCGCGCCAAACGCCGAAACACTGGCGGCACTCGACGCTATCCGCGCCGAGTACCGCCAGCGTTTCGCACAGGAATCGGTAGGGCTGGCGCTGACGGAAAGCTGCGCCTCGTTCTAACCGCCGAGGATCAGCCGATCACTTGTGGAAATACCAGTAATTGGCTCCCCAGATCGCCAGCACGACGATGCCCGCATAAATCACGATCCGGGCGATCTTGTTCAACCAGACGGCGACGCCAAGACCGACCACCGTGGCGCCGACGACGCCCGCTTTCTGCACCGGCGTATCGAAGCCGCCAAGCTTGGTATAAGCGGCATATCCTGCCGCCCCCGCGACCAGCGTGGCAAACACCAGCCAGCCCAGGCTTTTGAGGAGCGATAAAAGCCAATCGTCCCCGGGGTCGGTACTGTCGTTCATCTTGTACCTCATCAATAAACGTATGGTGGTTACAGCCAGAGGACCGCGGCCGGGCTGGTTCGTAAAACCTGGCGCCCGATAGTCGGTCCGTCGAGTTTCTTTCAGCGGAAAGTATCCGCCTTGTAAGGAACACGCAACCTCCGTTTTTTCGCGGGCGCGGCAAGCGGGCCGAAACAGGCCGGTTTGCCGGACCGGTGCCGGCGGGTAACAGGGTCTCGCCGCAGCGGCCGCAGGTCTGCTAAGGCAACAGCGCGCGGGCGGATGGATCACCGCATCTCCGTTGCAAAGCGATTACGGACAGTTTCAGGAGACGATGCCGTGGAGAACGTGCGGGACTGCAATGGGGCCACGCTGGCCGACGGAGATTCGGTTCAGGTGATCAAGGACCTGAAGGTAAAAGGAACCTCGGCAACGCTGAAGCGGGGCACCCTGATCAAGAACATCCGTCTCACCGGCGATTCCGGGCAGATCGAGTGCAACGCGGAGAAAATCAAGGGGCTGGTGCTGAAGACGGAGTTCCTCAAGAAGGTTTGAGAGCGCCCGGGCCGGCATCCTCAGCCGATCATCATGAAGCCCTGCCAGTTGTTGATGGCCGGTGGCATTGCCATGCCATTGCTGTATGCCGTGACCCTGCTCGTGGCTGGGCTTCTCTATCCCGGATACAGCACCATTGCACAGGCTCCAAGCGAGCTTGGGGTAGCCGGCGCGCCCTGTCCGCAAATGTTCAACACCGGCGTGGTGGTAACGGCGGTGTCAGCCATCGCCGGAGCGATCGACTTGATCTTTGGGCTGCAAAGACTTGGTTCAGGCGGCTTCCTCGCCGTGCTGACCGGCGTCTCGATGGCCTTGCTCGGACTCGCCATGGCAATGGCCGGGCTGTTTCCGCTGCCCAATCCGCTGCACTACGGCTTCGGCCTGACGATGGCAGGGCTCTTCACCCCTCTCCTTGGCGCTCTCGCCTTGCGTCGCGTCGGCAACATCGCCGCATTCCGCTGGTTTCTGTTCGTTGCTTTCGTCGCCGGTCCCATCCTGCTGGCCATCAATCTGGGGGCTGGCGCAGTGATGACCACGTCACACGCCGGCCTGTGGCTCCGGGCGCTCGCATTGGTCTGCTTTCCCGCAATCGGGCTGCTCTGTTGGAAAACCATCGTTCTCGTGAGCCGCGCATCCTGACGCTGTTTGGCCGGCGCTTGCTCGAACCTTCGGTTCGGCGGTCAGCACACGGACCTCGCGGAGGTTATTCCGTGCGCTCGGCGGGCCGGGATCGAGCGCGGGAATCGCAGGGCCAATAGACTGGCAGGCCCTTCGAACCCATTCCTGAGTGTCTTCACCCAATTGCCCTGGACCGAAGCTGGCGAGGTTCCTAACCTTCCACGCCATGACCACCCCCCGCCCGACGAACGATCGCCGCCCGCCCCGGGCGATCGTGCTCACCTCCCATCCGCGCCCCGGCCAGGCCCAACAACCGCTGCCCATCGTCTGGGGCGCCGCCGACCCGGCCACGCGCGGACCGGTGGTGGGCACGCTGGCCGACCCCGCCGCGCGCAACGCCATCGGCACCCATGCCGGCGCCTACTCCCTGTATCGGGCGCTGGCGGTCGCCGCCGGGCAGCTCGACCCAGGGCACCGGCCGGACCTGACCAACACCGCGCCGGCCGACCGCATCGGCCCGTTCCCGCAATGGGCCGATCCCGAGCGCATCGTCTCGCTCGATCCCTGGGGCCACATGGTCGGCGAGGCATTTGCCGACCGCCTGGCCGAAGGCTGGGACATCCGCCCGACCATCGCGGTCACCCGCGCGCGCATCAACATGCCCGAAATCGTGCAGGCCATCCGTGACGGTCGGCTGACCCCGGATGGCGACGTGCTCACGCCATCCGGCGATGCGCGGGTGACCAAAGTGGCGATCGAGCCGGTCTGGTGGCTCCCCGGGGTGGCAAAACGCTTCGGCATCAGCGAGACGGCCTTGCGCCACGGCCTGTTCGAGCAGACCGGCGGTATGTTCCCCGAACTCGTCACCCGCCCCGACCAACAGGTATTTCTGCCCCCCATCGGCGGCATGAGCGTGTATCTGCTCGGCGACCCCGCGAGGCTCGGCCGCACCGAAACGCGCATCGCCTGCCGCGTCCACGATGAGTGCAACGGCTCGGACGTATTCGGCTCGGACATCTGCACCTGCCGCCCCTATCTCGCGCACGGGGTGGAGGTGTGCATCGAAACCGCACAGCAGGGCGGCGTCGGCGTAATCGTGTATAATCGCAAGGAAGGCCGCGCGCTGGGCGAAGTCACGAAGTTCCTCGTCTACAACGCCCGTAAGCGCCAGGAAGGTGGCGACCGGGCGGACGCCTATTTCCTCCGCACCGAATGCGTCGCCGGTGTCTCCGACATGCGCTTCCAGGAACTGATGCCCGACGTGCTGCATTGGCTCGGCATCGCCCGCATCGACCGGCTGGTCAGCATGAGCAACATGAAATTCCAGCCCATCGTGGACTCCGGCATCGACGTGGTGGAGCGCGTGCCGATCCCCGACGCGCTGATCCCGGCCGATGCCAGCGTCGAGATGGATGCCAAGAAGGCCGCCGGCTATTTTTCGCCCAGCGTTCCCGCCGCCGATGAACTGGCGCGCGCCAAGGGACGCGGGCTGGACGAATGAAAACCCGCTTCCCCACCGTCACCCTCATCGACCACCCGCTGGTGCAGCACAAACTCACGCTGCTGCGCGACAAGCGCACCTCCACCGCCGGCTTCCGCCGGGTGGCGCGCGAGATCAGCCTGCTGATGTGCTACGAGGTCACCCGCGACCTGCCGCTGCACATGGTGGAGATCGACACCCCGCTGGAGCGCATGCAGGCGCCGCAACTCGCCGGCAAAAAACTCTGCTTCGTGCCCATCCTGCGCGCCGGCAACGGCATCCTCGATGGCATGCTGGAGGCCGTGCCGGGCGCGCGGGTCGGCCATATCGGCCTGTATCGCGACCCGCACACGCTGGTGCCGGTGGAGTATTACCTCAAGCTGCCCGACGACATCCGCGAGCGCCTGGTGATCGTGGTGGACCCGATGCTGGCGACCGGGCATTCGGTGTCCGCGGGCGTGGCGCGGCTGAAGGATTCCGGGGCGACGCAAATTCGCGTGGTCTGCCTGATCGCCGCCCCCGAGGGCCTGGACACCTTCACCGCCGAACACCCGGACGTGGCCGTGTTCACCGCCGCGATCGACCTTGGGTTGGACGAGCACTCCTTCATCCGCCCCGGCCTGGGCGATGCCGGGGACCGGCTGTACGGCACCAAATAGCCGTCAGCAGCAGCGCAAACCCCCGCCGCCAGCGCCGTAGCGGCGGGCCTGCCGGTCGCGGAAGAATTCCTCCCGCGTCATCACCTTCTCGTCCGGGTGGGTCGCCGACCGGTGCGCCACGTAGGTATCGTAATCCGGCAGCCCCACCATCAGATTCGCCGTCTCCGCCAGCCGCCGGCCGAACAGCCGGACGCTAGGCCCCAGATCGCACAGCGCGCAGATCACCGCCCACCTCCTTCGCTGTCACGTCGGGATTGCCGACCGCCCGCGCGATGCCGATCAGCCCGTACACCAGCATCGACACCACCACCGCCATGAACAGCACGCACAGGGTGGCGTCCACATAGTCGTTGATCAGCACACGCTGCATCTCCGCCAGGCTCTTCGCCGGCGCCAGCACGCGCCCCTCGGCCAGCGCGCCGCTGAAGCGCTGCGCGTGGCTGAGGAAGCTGATGGCCGGGCTGGGATCAAACAGCTTCTGCCAGGCCGCCGTCAGCGTGCACACCACCAGCCAGGTGGTCGGCACGATGGTCACCCACGCATAGGCCTGCCGCTTCATGCGGAACAGCACCACCGTCGCCAGCGTCAGCGCGATCGCCGCCAGCATCTGGTTGGAGATGCCGAACAATGGCCACAGCGTGTTGATGCCGCCCAGCGGATCGATCACGCCCTGATACAGAAAATACCCCCAGGCCGACACCGCCAGCCCGGTCGCCACCAGATTCGCCCCCCAGGATTCGGTGTTCTTCAGTGCCGGCACAAAGGCGCCCAGCAGGTCCTGGATCATGAACCGCGCAACCCGGGTGCCCGCATCCACCGTGGTCAGGATGAACAGCGCCTCGAACAGGATGGCGAAATGGTACCAGAACGCCATCATCGCCTGCCCGCCGATCACGCCGGACAGAATATGCGCCATCCCGACCGCGAGCGTCGGCGCGCCGCCGGCCCGCGAGAGAATGGTTTTCTCGCCGACATCCTGGGCCAACTGGGTCAGCGCGTCCGGTGTAATAACGAACCCCCAGCCCGAGATGGTCTGCGCCGCCTGCGCGGCCGTCGTGCCGATCACGCCGGCCGGGCTGTTCATGGCGAAATAGGCGCCCGGCTCGATCACGCAGGCGGCGATCAGCGCCATGATGGCGACGAAGCTTTCCATCAGCATCGCGCCATAGCCGATCATGCGAATCTGCTGCTCGTTCTCGATCAGCTTCGGCGTGGTCCCCGACGCGATCAGCGCATGGAACCCCGAAACCGCGCCGCAGGCGATGGTGATGAACAGGAAGGGGAACAGCCGGCCGGCGAACACCGGCCCGGTGCCGTCCACGAACCGGCTCACCGCCGGCATGTGCAACTCGGGCGCCACCACCAGAATGCCGATCGCCAGCGCGAAAATCGTGCCTAGCTTGAGGAAGGTGGACAGGTAATCCCGCGGCGCCAGCAGCAGCCACACCGGCAGCACCGAGGCGACAAACCCATAGCCGATCAGCATCAGCGCCAGCGTCTCGCCGCGATAGGTGAACAGCGCCGCCAGTTCCGGCGTCTCGGCCACGGTCTGGCCGTAAACGATCGAGGCCAGCAGCAGCACGACCCCGATCGCCGTCATCTCGCCGATGCGGCCGGGCCGGAGGAACCGGCTGTACAGCCCCATCAGGACAGCAATCGGCATGGTGGCGAACACGGTGAACGTGCCCCACGGGCTGCCCGCCAGCCCCTTCACCACGATCAGCGCCAGCACCGCCAGCAGGATAATCATGATCAGCAGCACGCCGAACAGCGCGATCACGCCGGGCACCGTCCCCATCTCCGACCGGATCATATCGCCGAGCGAGCGCGCGTCCCGGCGAACCGAAAGAAACAGGATGATGCAGTCCTGCACCGCACCGGCGAACACCACGCCGGCCAGAATCCACAGCGTCCCGGGCAAATAGCCCATCTGCGCCGCCAGCACCGGCCCCACCAGCGGCCCGGCCCCGGCAATGGCGGCGAAATGGTGCCCGAACACCACCCATTTATTGGTCGGAACATAGTCCAGCCCGTCATTGCGCCGCACCGCCGGGGTCGGCCGCCCAGCCGCGAGCCGCAGCACCGAATGGGCGATGAACTGGCTGTAAAAACGATAAGCAATCAGGTAGGTGCAGATCGCCGCGGAAACCAGCCAGACGGCATTGATCGGCTCGCCCCGGCTCAGCGCCACGGTGCCAAGCGAAACCGCGCCAACCCCGGCCACCCCGAGCCAGAGCAGCCAGCTAAGCGCGCCGCTCGCCGGCGTCCGGGCTGTGGTCATCATCGTTCCTCCCCACGGCAGATCGTCATGGGGGTCAATTCACACCCGATGCGGCGTGAGGGCAAGATAGCAAGGCAAGGCCAGGGCTCTGCCCTGGACCCGGCAAGGGCCGAGAGGCCCCTGCACCCCGTTCCGTAGGCAGTCCAGGGGCAGCGCCGCTATTCCCGCTTGTTGGGAAACACCCATGTGCGGGCAAACAGCACCACCAGAAAGACGCCAACGGCGCACCCCTCGATGATCTCGGGCGACGTGCCACCACGGCCGACCAGCCAAAGGGCGCAGACAACCGCCAGAATCGCGCCCGGCTTCCACCGCACCCCAGGATAACCAACCAGCCCGGCAGCGCTCCAGGCACAGCCCCCCAGCATTCCGACCAGCGCAAGCTTCTCCATCCCCCCGTTCCTTTTCCTTGTTGTGCCGGCCGATCCTAGTGTTCCGATCGCGACAGATGCGTCCGCCCCGTCGCGTGAATCGGAACACAAAATCAAGAGCTAGTGTTGCGACTCCGACGGCACTATCCGTCGGAGTCGCAACACTAGCGCCAAGGGAACGCCAACGGGTGAGGAGTCGACATAAAGGGCTTGGCGGAGGACAGTCCGCTTCGCGCCCATCACCGTCATCCAGCCGCCTCGGCCATCGCCTCCCAAGCGGACGCTTTCCGGCGGCCGTCGGATGGCGGGAGTGGGTCGAAATCGCCACCAAAGTGCGTGCGATCGCGCGCATCATTTTTGCTCTAACGGCGAGGAATTTGAGCTAACCCTCATTCATCCCACAGCATTTCTTGTATTTTTTTCCGCTTCCACATGGGCAGGAGTCATTGCGGCCGGGCTTTTCGGACCGAATTGGCGCAGGAGGATTTAGCGCCTTCATTAGGTCCGAAATATCCTCCGGTTTATCTGGCTCAAAGCCAACAATAAACTTCCACCCGTTTTCTTCGCATAGGCCAGCTACGTGTCTTGCCCTTTCATCTGTTTGAACGCGGACAATTATAGGATGTTTTTCTGTTCCGATTTTTGCCATGATTTATAACCCTGCTTGCAAAGTATGTGTAGGGTGGGTAAGCGAAGCGCCACCCACCGACGCAACGAGGTGCAATCACCGCGCATTTTCACGTGGCCCCTGCGGCATCGTGCCTGATTCCGAAATGCCTGCGCAGACAGCGGCTTGCGTTGGTGGGTAGCGCTTCGCTTACCCACCCTTGCTATCTCAGTAGGCAGACGAAGACAGTGCAGCACATTGATTCTCCGCATCTCTTTGCCCGCCGACGGCCCTACCGGGATAGGCTCTAGGTCTGCTTGCAGTCGAGGAGGCCGACAAGGCAGCATGCTCGGCGCACGGATGATCAATCATTCTTATCTCGACGTGAGCCGGAATGGGCGCTCGCTGGGGGACCTCGTGATGATCGCCGATGTCCCAAAATTATTTTTGGACCATCTTGGCAGCCTCCGCCGTAGCCCGGGCCAACCGAAGAGCAAGCGCGTAGGCAAGAACAAACGGCGCGAACAGCCGGAAATTCAAGAAAATCAGCGGTAAATTGTAGTCTTTCAACGTCGCTTCGTCATCCTTGATTAACAGGAAGGAATCCACAGCGTTCTCCATTATATTCATGTTCATCGAGAGAATTGAAAAACTTCCTTTATCAAAGTGTACAATAAGCGTATCTACATCAAATGGCGATTGCGAAGCGGCATTGCCGTTCGCGACCTGCTCCAAAAATTCTTCGCGCATCTGCTCAATCGTTTTCTTCTCTTTTTTCAGCCGTTCCCAAACCGGCCTGCTGAGGGCCCGTTCATCCATCAGGCTGGCCTCGCCGACCCAAATGCAGGCCCTGCGTAATATGTCTGTTTTCTGCGGCTTGGATTCCCCCCGGGCGCACGCCTCGTTGCCGAATTTGGCTTGCGAACGGAACATCGAGAACTCGCGTCCGGCACTTTGTTCAAGGTTCTGAAAGTGCAGTTTCGCGATATTGGGGACGATCTCGGTAATGAAAACCAAGCTAGTGATTGTCAGGATCAGATATGCGTACTCGGCGACCTGGCTCTCGAGATTGTCGATCTTACGTCCGGCCCTGTACAACATGGCCAACCATGCATGCAAAACGGTGAACCAAAATAGAAAATACCCAGCGATCATATATAACAACCGCCATGCATTGGCGTCCAGATCATCATCCCAGGTTATCATCACACCAAAGGCCATCGCGACGGCCAGAACAATACCAATGGCAACGAGAAAGATAACGGACCCAATGAATCGGATCGCGTACATTAAGGCAGTTCCTCTTCGTACTTGCACACAAGCGACGGATTAGCAGTTCGGGGGAATCAGGCCGCCTACCGTTGCTGCCGACGACCCTGAGGTGCCGCTGGCTCTTGATTGTATATGGCACCATTATCATCTCTGCGCTAGATTGGACAGCATAGGCTGCGTGAAGCAAAACGTTCGGGCACGCAGGCCCGCTTACGAGCACTGAGTGTCCACTCCCGGCCAACACCGGACCCGAAGCCGCCCACCGCCGATGTCGCCGTCGGGCTGCCGGGCGTGGCCTGGGTGGTGGCGTCGGTCGCCGCTCGTGCCGCGCTGGTGGTGGAGGTGGCCGACGGCGGCAAGACGCGTCGGTGTCAGGTGCGCCGTGATGAACGTTGGCGAGTAGGCCGATCATCGCTGCCGCGAACCCGGCGCGCTCACCGCGCACCGACACCGGAAGCACTCTCCAAATGGAAGCGCCGCCGATCGGCAGGACGGCAGGTCCGCGAGCGGCTCGCCGGTTGTTGATAATGGCCGCGTGGAGGCTGCCATGAATGAACGAACCTGGCGCCATCCTTCAACGGGCAGGCGATCTCGGCACGCCAGTCCTCTGCGTTGACCGACGGTGAAGCCCGTCCCTACTCTTCATGGTTGAAGGCCAGGCAGGGGTCTGGGATGGACAAGCAACGGCCGGAGGCGCGGACCGACGCGGCGTGGCGGCCGGAGAATACCGCCCGGACGCTGCTGTACTGGCTGGATGTCGAGGCGCTGACGCCACCGGACGCCGAGGAGGACCGGGAGACGGACCCCGACGGCCGGTTCCAGGTGCGCCATGTTCCCGAGCGGGATTTCCCCTGGCGGGACGCGGCGTTCGCCGATCCGGACCGACGCTACCGGCACTTCGTCCGCTTCGGCGTGTTCAGCAAGGCGCACTACCAGGCCGACATCGTCCGGGCGCTCGCCACCGAACCCGAAGAGGACCACGACACCACGCCCGCCCCGACGGTGACGCGCTTCGGATTTGCCGGGATGTTCGAGGTGGGCGGCGATGGCATGGCGGTGCCCGGCAGCCTGCGTCTGCCCGCGTTCGGCCTCGCCTTCGAGCGCCTGCGCGGCGCTTCTCCTGTGGCCCTCGACGACGAAATGGACGCGTTCCGCCGCAGCGCCCGGACGACCTTCGACGAGATCGTGGAGGCCTACAAGGGTGCCGACCGCCAAGTGGACGAGGCGTTTATCGCCGCCGTGCGCGGCGTGACGGCCGAAACGCTGACCTGGCTCGACGGCGTGTCGCCCACCCTGCCGATGGCGATCATCCGCTCGGTGGTCTCGGCGGTGTTCGTCGTGGCGCTGTCGCCCACCGAGCGGGACGCGAACGGCAACCCCGTGCCGATCCGCAAGGAACGGCAGCGCCGGGCCGCCATCCCGCCGGTGGACAGCTTCTTCTTCGAGGACCTCCGCCTCGTGCTGCGGGCCGTCCGCAATGGCAATGGCGGCCTGGTTGACCGCTTCCTGGCCGGGACGGCCGAACGGATCGACTGCACGGACCGGGATTTCGTCGCCTCGGCCTGCACGGCGGCGACGCATCCACGCGCCCGCTGGCCGTCCGGCCACAGCATGTCGCTGATGCAGCAGCTCGCCGTGGACCTCGCGGTCGCCGATTTGGCAGGCGGCGGCATCCTCGCCGTGAACGGGCCGCCCGGCACCGGAAAGACGACGCTGCTGATGGACCTGATCGCCACGGTGGTGGCGCGACGGGCGGCGGTGCTCTGCACGTTCGGCGATCCGGCCGACGCGTTCGACCGCGGCACCTGGACCACCCAGGCGGGGCCGGTCCACGCCCTCGATAAACGGCTGCTCGACCACCTCGTGGTGGTCGCCAGCAGCAACAACGGCGCGGTCGAAAACCTCACCCGCGAGCTGCCCAGCATGGGGAAAATCGAGGCCCGCCTGCTGGACGGCTTTTCCTTCCTTGGCGAGACCGCCGCTGCCCTGCTGCGTCCGAAGCAGGCGGACCCCGATGCGGAAGAAGACGATGACGAAGCGGAGGAGGCGCCTGCCACGCCGGAGGGCACCCGGGCATGGGGGCTGATCTCGGCGCCGCTCGGCAAGATGGCGAACCGGCGCCGCTTCGTGCGGATCATGGACGGCATTGAGCGCAAGGGTCCTCGCCAGGGGCAGCTTGCGGCCTGGAATATCTTCCGCCAGCTTGAGGCAGCGCGCCGCCGGGGAACCGACTGGCGCACCGCACGGGAGCGCTTTCTGCGCGACCTCGAGCACGTGGAAACGCTGCGCACCGAGGTGGCGAGCGCCGATGCCCCGGCCGACATCGCGCCCCTCGCGTCGCTTGAGCAGGCGGCCGGGGCGGCGGACAGCGCGCTGCAACGTGCCGCGACGACCCTCGACGGGGCGGAGAGGACCTACGCCGACGCGAAGGCTGCCTTCGACCGGACGGACAAGGGCGTCGATCTGGTGCGCGAGGCCCGGCCGTCCGGTCTGGGGTCCCTGCTGGGCGCGTCGCGGTGGAAGCGGCAGATGGCCGATGCCGTCGCCCTGCGTACGGCGGCCGACCGTGCGCTCTGCGAGGCCGAGCAGGTCCGGCGCGCCGCACGGGTGACGTGCGATGCGGCGCGGCAAGCCGCGGAGAGCGCCCGCAGCGCGGTCGCGGCGGCGCGTCGGAGCGCAGAGCAGGCGGAAGCCGATTCAAGACGGCTGGCGCAGCGCCACCCTGGCCTGGTGACCGCGGCCGACCTGGCACGCGAACCGGACGAGGCGGTCCGCCAGGCCTCGCTGCCGGGCACCAGCGACACGCTCGCCGAGGCCCGCGCCCGGCTGTTCGTCTCGGCGATGCGCGTGCACCTCGCCTTCGTCTGCGCGGCCGGGCCGGACCTGTTCGACCGCAACCTGCGGGTCGCGCTGGACATGCTGGTCGGGCACCCGGAGGTGCAGCACGTCGTTCCCAAAGCCGCCGAGCACCTGTGGGCCACCCTGGCGCTGGTGACGCCGGTCGTCTCCACCACCTTCGCCGCGCTGGCCCGGACGTTTCCGTTCATGGGGGCGGGCAGCATCGCCTGGCTGCTGGTGGACGAGGCCGGGCAGGCGGTGCCGCACCACGCCGCCGGCGCGATCTGGCGGGCCCGGCGGGTGGTGGTGGTCGGCGATCCGTTCCAGGTGGAGCCGATCGCGCCGCTGGACCGCAACGCCGACGCCCGGCTGGCCGAACGGCAGGGCGTGCCGGACCGGCACCGCGCGACGCTCGCCTCGGTGCAGACCCTGGCCGACGCGGCCAGTCGGTTCGGCGCCTGGATCGGCCGCCGGAGGGGAGCGCCGGTATGGGTGGGATGCCCGCTAAAGGTGCACCGGCGTTGCGTGGAACCGATGTTCGGGGCATCGAACCGCCTCGCCTACGGCGGCGGCATGGTGCAGGCCGCGGACAAGGAACGCGACGAGGCGATGCTGACCAGAACACGGCCCCTGCTCGGGCCAAGCCGGTGGATCGATGTCGCGGTCAAGACCGGCGGCCCCAGGCACTTCATTCCCGAGCAAGGCCAGATCGTCCGGGAGCTGGTGGCGGCGTTCCTCGACCGCGGGCTGGTGGATGCCGATTGCATGCCGCGGCTGTTCGTGATCTCGCCGTTCCGCTCGGTGGCGGACGAAATCCGCAAGCTGCTCTGCCAGGATTTCGCGGCGCGCGGCCTGGGGCAGCGCGCGCCCGCGTGGGGCAGGACATCGGTCGGCACGGTCCATACTTTCCAGGGCAAGGAACAGGAGACGGTGATCCTGGTGCTGGGCGGCACCTCGGACGGGGCCATCCGCTGGGCCAGCGGAATGCCCAACATCCTCAATGTCGCCGTCACCCAGGCGCAGCGGCGCCTTTACGTGGTGGGCGACCGCGCGCGCTGGAGGAACGCGAGCGAACTGGTGGCCGAACTGGACGGGCTGCCGCCGGGCACGGTGCCGGACCCCGCGGCGGCTCCGCTCCAGGCTGGTGACGCGACGGACGCTCCGGCTCCCGCGGCACCGCGCCTGCCGCCGCCGCGGCCGGTTCGCCGCACGGGCAGCACGCTGGCGTCACCGGGCGGGCGCCGGCGGCGGCGCTGAGCTGCCCCGGGTCAGCGTGGATGATCGTGCTCCCGTGGATAAGCAGGGCGTGGTCGATGCCGGGGCCGGACGGCCAGTTGCCGCCGCGCAGCACCTCGATCGGACACGTCCCGTTCGAGCCCGTCAGGATCGCCTCGACATCAGCGACGACCGCCCCTTTCCGGTTCACGAACAGCATGCCGGCGTGCCCAGGCGGAAGGCGCTTGAAAATGTCTCTCGCCTCTTCCAACGCCTCGCGGACGGTCAGCCCGATTTCTGCTGCTGACAAGTCCACTGTGGACAGGATTTCCCGGTCGATGTCCGCCTGCCTGAAGTTGTTCTTCATAGCGATCTTGTCCGCCAGCGAAACCGGGGACCAGGACTCGTCCTTCCCCGGCGCGGCCCACAGCGCCGCCCACAGCGGCATGATGTGCCGATGGATGAGGAACAGATCCACAGTGTCGCGGACCTCGTGACGCCCGCCTGCGGCCAGCACCTTGTTCACGGCGATGTCCGCCATGTGCAGGCGCCATCCGAAATCGGGGTCGGGGACGGGCGCGAAGAAATTCCAGGAACCCGCTTCGATCCACTGGAGCTTCGTGGTGCCGAACTCCCCCTGGCCCACAAGGACTTCCACCAGACCCTCATGGCGACGCTTGCTGTGGACGGCAAACCCTGCCGCTTCCAGGGCGACGATGTCGCGCCCGGCGACTGCGACGACGTCTTCGCCGGCGGCATGGAACACGTCCTGGCCGTCGGAGAGGCGGAAGCCGTGCCATTGGAGCACGGTGCCGCCCGCGAACACGCTCTTCGGCGTCCGCTGCGGCATCAGCGTCCGCAGCACCGCCTTCTGGAAATCATCAAGCGGCATTGTCGAGTTCTCCCAGGATCTTCGCAGCCAGCCGCCATGCATCCATGCCGCCGTTCTTTTGCAGGCGATCGGCCACCACCCGGAGTCCGTCGATGGTTTTCGGAGGTGCCATGTTCCACAGGCACCGCCCGCCGAACCGGGTAAAGGCTTCGTCGTACAGGGCGCTCAGGCTGTCGGACAGGCCGCTCCGCCGCTCCCGGCGCATGCGGGCGGCTTCCTTGAGGATGGCTGCGCGCGCCTCGGGAGGCACCAGCACTTCGACCCGAACCAATCCAGCTCCCGCGCCTTTCGTGCGGTAACGCTCCGTCCTGGCCTGTGCCGTCATCGGGCAAACCCCCGGTTACGCCAATAATGTAACCGGGATACGGCCCGGTGTCTATTCCCGGGCATTCCTGCGCGATCCTTGCGAAGTCTGCGGATGCCTTTTGCCGCATCGCGCCGCCGATTTTGTCATTGCGGATGATGCGGGTCTCCACCCATCCGAGGATGGCGAGCAGCCCCGGCCCGCCGTCGTTCCCGGCCGTCACGGCCTCCGCGGCCCGTCCAGGCGCCCTGCCAGGCGGTTGAGCGGGGACTTTGTTCACCAAGCAACCATTATCTTCATTCCGGATGCAGAAATTGTTAGCGAGAGGGGCGGAGGCGGGGTTTGGGCATGGGTGACCATCCCTGCGCACGCCGAGGAGGCGGGCGCGGGTTGGCACGAGGGCACAGATGTTCTGGCGGCCGGCCCAAGGAACAAGTCGTTGGCCGGCGCCTCGGTCACGCAGGGGTGGCGATCCTGTCCTCCCAGGGTGTGCCGCGCGCTACGACGGTGTTGGCGAATATCAGCAGCTTGCGAGCACAGGCGATCAGCGCGGTCTTGTGGCATTTGCCGGCCTTGATGAGGCGGGCATAGAGCGCCTTGAGGGCGGGGTTCCAACGGAACGAGGCGGGCAAGGCGGCGGCGTAGAGCGATCGGCGCAGGCGGCTGCGCCCGCCGGCGATGTGACGCTCGCCCTTGGACTTGCCGCTGTCGTGATCGAACGGGGCCAGTCCGGCGAGGGCGGCGGCCTGTTCGCGGCTGACCTTGCCGAGTTCGGGCAGGCGCAGGATCAGGGCGATGGCGGTGCGCACGCCGATGCCGGGGACGCTCAGCACCAGCTCGAGACGCCTGCCCAGATCGGCATGGGCGCGCAAAGCGGTTTCGACCCGGCACAGTTCGGTGGTGCGGCGCTTTTCCAGGCGGGCGATGTCGGCGACGACGCTGCGGCGCAGGCGCGGATCGTGGATGTGCTCGAGGCGGGTTTTGCAGCGGATGATATCCTCCTCGATCTGCTCGATGAAGGTGAGGTGATCGACGATGGCATCGAGGCGGGGGTCGGGTTCGGCGCTGGCCGGGTCGATGGCGCTGGCACAGGCGGCAATGAGGGTAGCATCTATTGAATCGTTCTTTGCTCGTCGCAAATGCAGTTTGGCATAGGCCCTTACCTGCAAGGGCTGCATGACAAGAACGGTGAATCCTTCGGCCTGCAAGTGACGGACGACGCCGCGTTCATATCCGCCGGTGGCTTCGATACCGACGCGGGTCACGCGGACTTTGGCGAGTTCGCTGGCGAGGGCTTTCCAGCCGT
Organism: uncultured Acetobacteraceae bacterium; assembly: GCA_903918195.1. Lineage (GTDB taxonomy): Bacteria > Pseudomonadota > Alphaproteobacteria > Acetobacterales > Acetobacteraceae > Rhodovastum. The sequence continues at coordinate 36,313 of CAIXDS010000035.1, forward strand.
CGAGGTTGTTTTTGACGCTGAAGGTGTGGTTCTGACCATGGACGGCGATGTCGAGTTTGTCCTTGGCGGTATCGATTCCGGCCGTGGGCGTGGTAGAGTGTGTCATCTTCGTTGACCCTGCCTTGTGAAGCGAACCTTGAGTTCAGGCAACCATCCGGGTCCGATGAAGAGGCTGGCGCGATCATGCTACGATAGAGCCCGCAACGGCTCAGGGCGGATACGATCCGTCGCCAGCCGCCCGGTCCCTGGGTGGCCACCTGGGGCCGGGCGCTCCCTTCGGAACAGGTCAAAGATAGCAGGGGCGGCTATTACAAGGGCGGAAAAGCGCCTGATGGGGCCGGCGGGAAGCTCCCCTTGGGGGATGCCGGTGTGGGCATCGGACCGGCGCGGCCACGGGTGCGCCGGGCGCCCGGCGAGGCAGTCCCGGGCGGCGATCCGCATACGGAATATTTGCGGATTGCATATAATTGCCCGTTCAGCCAAAACAAAGTACGTATGTAACGACACGGCGCATCTTGCGGCGGTGGCGCGATCGTTATAGGGTCGTTTCGTTTTTCATCTTCCCGCGCCGAGCCACCCCCATTCAACCGCAGGATGCGTCATGCCCCACCAGATCAGCGAAATTGCGTTCATTGACCCGCAAATCGATGATTTCGATGTGCTTCGTGCGGGCTTGCGCCCCGGGGTTGCGGCAGTTCTGCTGAATGCCGCCGAGCCGGCGCCGCGGCAGATGGCGCGGGTGCTCGCCGGGCAGCGCGGGCTTGCGGCCATCCACGTCATTGCGCACGGGGCGCCGGGCGAGCTGCGGTTTGCCGCGGGAACACTGTCGGCCGACAGCATCGCGCCGGACGATGCGGCACTGGCCGCATGCGGCCGGTCGCTGCGGGCCGGCGGCGGCATCGCCCTGTGGAGTTGCCATGCCGGCGCCGGCGCGGCGGGGGCGGCGCTGCTCGGGGCGCTCAGCACGGCGACCGGCACGCCGGCCGCGGCATCGACGCAGCTGGTGGGTGCCGCCGCGCGCGGCGGGCGGTGGAACCTGGACCGCCGGGCCGGCGGCAGCCCCGTGCGCGTGCCGCTGACCAATGCGGGGATCGCGGCCTTTCGGGGCGTGATGGCCACCTGCACCTGGGTGGGGGGGGTATCGAGCGATTGGAATACGGCCGAAAATTGGTATCGAGGCATTATCCCCGGGCTAAGTGATGATGTAGTCATTCCAACTCTTTCCCCCGCCTGTTACGTGCCTGCATTGACTGAAAGCCAAAAACTGAATTCAATTAGCATAACCGGAACAACATCGCTAACCATTACGTCCGGGTCGGTGCTCACCGTGACAAACCCCATCGTCCTGTCATCGAGCGGTGGCATCTCGGGCGTGGGCGAAATTGATGGCGTGATCTATAAGATTGGCTCTGCCGCCGCAACAATCACCGCGACCGGCGGCATACTGGAATTGCTGCAATATGTGGTCGATTTCACCGAATCGCTCGCGCTCAATGTCGCGACATCAACCGACGAGCTGTTGCTCGAGGCCGACACCATTGCGACCTCATTGACGCTCAATGGCGGCAGCGTCGTGATCGGTGGCACCCTGGAGCTTGCCACCGTGCTTGCCATTGGCAGCGGGTTCGTGTTTCTGTCGGGCAACGCGGGGAATCTGACCAGCACCGCGGCGGGCGTCAGCACGATCAGCACCGGCGCAATTTCCGGCGCGGGGACCGTGAACCTGTCATTGAACGCCACGGGTGCGGCGCAGATCGTCGCCGCCGGCGGCACGCTGGAACTGCGGCAGACCGTGACGAACTCCGGCGGCGCGCTCGCGCTGCTGGTCAACGGGGCGGGCGACACGCTGTTGCTCGACGCCGGCTCCGAGGCGACATCGCTGCGCTTCAACACCAGCGGCGGCACGCTGGAGATCGGCAGTGCCGGCAGCCTGACGCTGACGGAGGCGCTGGATGTCGGCGCCGGAACGATCAAGCTGGACGGCAATGCAGCCCAGTTGACGGACGCAGCGGGAATTACCCTAGATTCGACGGGGGGTATCTCAGGAGCGGGCGTCGTCACCGGCCCGATCACCGGGACCAATGCCACCACCGCAACGATCACCGCATCCGGCGGCGAGCTGGAGCTGAAGAGCAGTGTCACCAACGCGGGCGCACTCGCGCTGGTGGTCATCGGGGCGGGCGATACGCTGTTGCTCGACGCCGCCACCGCGGCGACATCGCTGAGCTTCAACGGCAGCAGCGGCGGGCTGGAGATCGGCAGTGCCGGCAGCCTGACGCTGGCGACCGCGCTGACCGTCGGCGGCGGGATCGTCGTGCTGGATGGAAATGCGGCCCAGTTGACGGACACAGCGGGAATTACCCTGTCATCGATCGGGGGTATCGGCGGGCAACTCAGCGGAGCAGGCATCGTCACTGGCCAGATCATCGTGACGGGTACCGCAACCGTAGTGATCGCCGCATTCGGCGGCACCCTGGCGATGAAGAGCAGGGTCACCAACACGGGCTCGCTCGCGCTGGAGGTCACCGGGGCGGGCGACACGCTGTTGCTCGACGCCGGCTCCGAGGCGACATCGCTGCGCTTCAACACCAGCGGCGGCACGTTGGAGATCGGCAGTGCCGGCAGCCTGTCGCTGACCACCGCGCTCACCGTCGGTGCCGGAACGGTCAAGCTGGACGGCAATGCAGCCCGGTTGACGGACGCGGCGGGAATAACCCTGGCTTCGACGGGTGGTATCACCGGAGCGGGCATCGTCACCGGCCCGATTACCGGGACCAATACCACTACCGCAACGATCGCTGCATCCGGCGGCACGCTGGAGTTGAACGGCAGTGTCACCAACGCGGGCTCGCTCGCGCTGGTGGTCACCGGGTCGGGCGACACGCTGCTGCTCGACGCCGCCACCGCGGCGAGATCGTTGCGCTTCAACAACAGCAGCGGCACGCTGGAGATCGGCAGCGCCGGCAGCCTGGCGCTGACGACTGCGCTGACCGTCGGCGCCGGAACGGTCAAGCTGGACGGAAATGCGGCGCAGTTGACGGACGCAGCGGGAATTACCCTGTCTTCGACGGGGGGAATCACCGGAGCGGGCATCGTCACCGGCCCGATCACCGGGACCAATGCCACCACCGCAACGATCACCGCATCCGGCGGCACGCTGGAGTTGAAGAACAGTGTCGCCAACGCAGGCACACTCGCGCTGGTGGTCACCGGGGCAGGCGACACGCTGTTGCTCGACGCCGCCACCGCGGCGAGCTCGTTGAGATTCAGCGGTGGCAGCGATACGCTGGAGATCGGCAGTGCCGGCAGCCTGACGCTGACCGCGCGCGCCGCCGGCGCCGGAACGGTCAAGCTGGATGGCAATGCGGCCCAGTTGACGGACGCAGCGGGAATTACCCTAGATTCGACGGGGGGAATCACCGGAGCGGGCATCGTCACCGGCCCGATCACCGGGACCAATACCGCAACGATTACCGCATCCGGCGGCACGCTGGCGCTGCAGAGCGCCGTCACCAACACGGGCTCGCTCGCGCTGCTGGTCGCCGGGGCCAGCGACACGCTGTTGCTCGACGCCGCCACCGCGGCGAGCTCGTTGAGATTCAGCGGTGGCAGCGGTACGCTGGAGATCGGCAGTGCCGGCAGCCTGACGCTGACCGCGCGCGCCGTCGGCGTCGGAACGGTCAAGCTGGATGGCAATGCGGCCCAGTTGACGGACGCAGCGGGAATTCAGCTGGATGTGACGGGTGCTATCTCAGGAGCGGGCATCGTTATTGGCCCGATCTTTTCGTACAATACCCCGAACGCAACGATCACCGCTTCCGGTGGCACGCTGGCGCTGCAGGGCAGTGTTACCAACACGGGCTCGCTCGCGCTGGAGGTCACCGGGGCGGGCGACACGCTGCTGCTCGACGCCGCCACCGCGGCGACATCGCTGAACTTCGGCAGCAGCGGCACGCTGGAGATCGGCAGTGCCGGCAGCCTGACGCTGACGGACCTGCTGGATGTCGGCGCCGGGACGGTCAAGCTGGATGGCAGCGCGGTCCAGTTGACGGACGCGGCGGGGATCACGCTGGAGGGTGGCACGCTCAGCGGCGGCGGCAGCATTTCCGCCGAAACGGGCGTGACGGGCTATGGAACGGTCGCCGTCGCGGTTGAAACCGCAACCGTAACGGCGTTGGGCGGCACGCTGGTGCTGCAAGGGAGTGTTACCAACACGGGCTCACTCGCGCTGCTGGTCACCGGGGCGAACGACACGCTGTTGCTCGACGCCGCCACCGCGGCGACATCGCTGAGCTTCAACGGCAGCAGCGGCACGCTGGAGATCGGCAGTGCCGGCAGCCTGACGCTGACGACCCCGCTGACCGTCGGCGCCGGAACGCTCAAGCTGGACGGCAATGCGGCCCGGTTGACGGACACGGCGGGGATCAACCTGTCTTCGACGGGTGGTATCACCGGAGCGGGCATCGTCACTGGCCAGATCGGCGGAACCAGTGTCACAAACGCAACGATCACCGCATCCGGCGGCACGCTGGAGCTGAA
>CAIXDS010000036.1 GCA_903918195.1 uncultured Acetobacteraceae bacterium
CTTCGCCATCATCCGCACCCTGCTCGCAACCGCGCAGAAACAGGGCTGGAACCTCCTCGAGACCATCAACGCAAGCCCGACCGCTCTCCTCGCCAGCATCCGCGCCGCTTGAGCCCAACAGGAGAACCTGGGCAGTTACCAGCACGGACCAATTCAATCATCTGGCGCCGGAACTCCGGCGCATACGGCGGACGACTTCGGGGCATAGGGACACCTCACGCGAAAGCGGTTCAGGTGTCCACAGTTCCGGGGGAATCCCAGTGGCTTGCGGAACTGATCGCTGACCTGGATGCGATTTTCCGGCTGCTGTTCCGCTGCCGTCCGTGCGTCAACGACCGGATCAATGCCAGGCGACGGACTGCTTGGCTGGATTGAGATCCTTTCGCCCCGGCCGTCGCCCCCGGGCGGCAACGGCGGGCGCCTCATCACCGGCTTTCCGGCCTTGAGCTTGTTCCAATAGCCCCGCGGGGGCACCGGAATGTTTGCCTTGCGGCACACCTTGGCGAGGCCGGTGGCGGTGATCCGATATTCGGTGGCGAGCTTCAGCATCGGCTTCGCCCACACCTGCTCGTAGAGTTCGGCGCGGGTAACGACGGCGGGAGAGAGGTCCACGGCTTCTTATCTCAGCAGAATGGAGACCGCGGATCATGCCCTGAGCGTACTGGGCGCAGCTATCGCCCACTGCCACAAAGCCGGCGCAACGGTGCTGATCGCCAGGCTCGATCGGCCGGCGCGCAGCGTGTCGGCAATAGCTTGGTGATGTTCCCGCACCGTGGCCGGCCGGCACGCCAGTTGGACCCGCTCATAGCAATTTCGGTTGACGTCTTCGGCGTTGTGCCTTTTACGTCTGCGTTCGGTAATTCTGCCGACATGCGCCATCCGGCGCAGCACGATGGCCATCGAAACAGAAAGGGCGAGCGAAGCATGCATCCGACCGTAACCGCTTCCGCATCCGCCGCCCTTCCCGCGTCCTGCGGCAACCTGAGGCGGCACATCCGCCGACCAGGTTGCTCACGACGAACAGGGACCTTCTGTCATGGCTACGCTTTCCGCCGAACCGGCGCTCGGCTGGTATCTCCGTAACGCGCTGCACAGCGAGGCTTCGGCAGAACTGCTGACGCCGATTGCCGACGCTGTCTCGGCCAGCCTCGCCGCCGCCCCGTCTGTCAAAGACGATGGGGCGGGCGCCAATACCGCGCCGCCTGCCACGGCTGCGGCACTCGGCTGCGTGCTCGCTGCGTTCGCGGACCTGCCGCCGTTCGGTTCCGAGTCGTTCGAGCGCAATGCCCGCTTCGGCGCCGCCGAGTTTGCTCTCGCTCCGGCCGAACTCGACATCCTGCTGCTTGCGCTCCGCCTCCGCCGGGGGCGCCACCTCGCCCGCTTCTGCAACGCGGCACAGGTAGCACTGCGCAATCCGCTGCGCGTGATCGCCGCCTTGCTTGGCCGCGATCCCGACACCATGCACCAACTCCTGATGCCCGGTTCGCGTCTGCGTGCCTGCGGGCTGATCGAGTTCGAGCCGGACGACATCTACGAGAGCGGCTTTGCCGCCATTCTCTATGTCAGCCGCGCCGCGACGGAAGCCATGCTGGCGCCGCATCCCGATCGTGACGCGTGGCGGGCGGCGATGATCGGCCGCCCCTGCGCGCCCGACCTTCCCTGGGCTGCGTTCGTGCATCTCGACGCGGCTGCTCCGCTGGCGGCCCGCGTGCTCGCCGCGGCCGCCGCTTGTGGCGAGGCGGGTGTACACGTGCTGCTCACCGGTCCCCCCGGGACCGGCAAGACCGAATTCGCCCGCGTGCTCGCGGCCCGCGCTGGCCTCACCCTGTACGCGGCTGGCGAGGAGGCAAATGCCGCCGGCGAGGAACCATCGCGTGGTGCGCGCGCCGCGGCACTGCGGCTCAGCCTTGCGCTGCTGCGCCAGCGCCGCGACGCTGCCGTGCTGCTCGACGAGGCCGAGGACATGCTCGAGTCCACGCGCTCCTTTGGGGCGCGACGCGACAGCTTCTCCAAGGTGTTCCTCAACCGCACACTGGAGCGCGCGCCGGTGCCGGTGATCTGGACATGCAACGACATCGGCTGGATGGACGCGGCGACGCTGCGACGCATGACGCTGGTGCTGCGCATGCCGGTGCCCGCCGCGGCGCACCGCGCCGCTATCTGGGAACGCGTGCTGGCCCGTGAAGCGCTTGCTCTGCCGCCCGGCACGGCCGGCCACCTCGCCGAGCGCTGGCCGGTTTCGGCGGGGCTTGCGGCGGGGGCAGCCCGCGCTGCCCGTCTGGCCGGCGGCGAACTTGCCGCGCTTGAAACCGCACTGTCCGGCGTGGCGGAAGCAGTGGGGTTCGCGGCGGTTGCCGAGCACCCTCCCCTGCCGGCATTTGATCCGGCGTTGACCGCATGTGCGGACGACCTGGAGGCGCTGTGTGGCCGGCTCGCGCGCGCCGGCGCGCCGCGCGGCTGGTCAATGTGCCTGTCCGGGCCGCCCGGCACGGGCAAGAGTGCCTTCGCGCACTATCTCGCCGAGCGGCTCGCCCTGCCGGTGCTGCAGAAGCGTGCTTCCGACCTGCTGTCGATGTGGGTGGGTGGCAGCGAGAAGGCGATCGCTGCCGCCTTTGCTGAGGCACAGGCAAAGGGAGCGCTGCTGCTGATCGACGAGGCGGAGGCGCTGCTGTTCGAGCGCAGCGAGGCGAGGCGTGCCTTCGAGGTCAGCCAGGTGAACGAGATGCTCACCTGGATGGAGCGTCACCCCCTACCCTTCGTCTGCACCACCAACCTCCCCGAATGCCTGGATGACGCGGTGCCGCGCCGCTTCACGCTGAAGCTGCGCTTCATGGCTCTCGATGCGGTGGGCGGGGCGCTGGCGTTCCGGCGCATTCTTGGCTGCGCGCCGCCCGGTCCGCTACCGGAGGGGCTGACGCCGGGCGATTTTTCTGTCGTGCGCCGCAAGGCAGAGCTGCTTGGGGAGGACCGCCCGACATGTCTCGCTGCGTGGCTCGCCGAGGAGCTTGCTGCGAAGGGGGGCGCCCGCGTACCCATCGGCTTCCGACCGGCAGCACCTGAACCTATGCCGCCAGACAATGCCAGCCTGCAGGCCGCGTAAGCGGGCAGGCTGGACCTGCTGCGACGTCATGCAACAGGCCGGCATTGTTGATAACGGGACCATCTGTAGCTGATCGCGAAGATCGTCGGCACGGCCGCCATCTGTTGCGATCAGCAACAGGTGATCCGGCTTTCAGCGAATGAGCTCAACTTCGACGCCGGCCGCCATCGCGATCTCTGGCCACCGACGTTCGGCTGTCAGGGCTGGCACGCCCTCGCGCCTGGCCAGCGCCAGGCAGTAGCGATCACCCAGGGACAGGCCCCGCTCCAGCGTGATCGGCCGCAACATTCCAGCCTCGTAGGA
>CAIXDS010000037.1 GCA_903918195.1 uncultured Acetobacteraceae bacterium
CCCCTCGGCCATGCCGCGTGCCTGCGCCCGGAAGGCGCCCATTTCTTCGGCAATCCGTCGCGCGCGTGGCAGCAGGGCCCGCCCCGCCTCGGTCAGTGTCGGGCGATAGGCGGAACGGTCGAACAGAGCTGTCCCGAGCTGGTCCTCCAGCTTCTGGATCGCATAGGTGACGGCGGATTGCGCCCGGCCAAGCCTCCGGGCCGCCCCTCACACAGGAAGCCTGAACCGACAAGCCTAAATTAGCCCGCCGGCTGTCTCATCGTCCTTGACACGTTCCTGCCGGTATGGCAACGACTCGCCGCATACGGTCCCGCCGATCGCCGAATCGAGCCAGTGCCCCGCGTCTTGACTTTGCGAGGCTTCTCGTTCGCCTCTGCGTTCGGTAGCGGCCGCAAGTGAGTTTGGTGGCACCACAAAGTCAGAGACGGGGCGCACCAGGCTGTTGCTATAACGAAAGAGAATTTTGGCCAATTTAGAGCGTTGAGCAGCCCGGGGGTGGTGTAAGCTTGAAAAGTCCTTCCACCTCGAGCTTTCATTTTGGCCTCGTGCCATTGATCTCGTACTCCGCATGACTGTTCCCGGATGTAGCACAACGGATGTCGCCATCGTCGGCGGCGGCTTCTGCGGCATCTCGCTGGCGCGGCTGCTCGCAGACCGCGGCATCGGCGTGACCGTGCTGGAACGAGGCGGCCGGATCGGCCGGAAAACACGCACGTTGCTGCTCGACGAAAACGACATCGAAATGGGCACCTGCTACATTGCGCTGGATTACGGCACGGTGCTGGCGCTCGGGCGACGCTACGGCATGGCGACGCGCCCGCTGGGCCGCGCCACGGCGAACCCGGCAAGCGTCCTTGCGCCACTGTTCGCGAGCAGTTCGCGCGGCATGCTGCAGCGTGTGCGGCTGGGTATGACGGCGCTGCGCAACCTGCCGCGATATACCCGCAGGCGCGCGGCCGTGCTCCGCCAGTTCGCCGCGGGCGACCCTGCCACGATGCGTGCGCTGGGCGGCTCCGTGCAGGCCTGGCTGAAGGCCGAACGCCTCGGCGCGCTGAGGGGGGTCTTCGCAGCTATCGGCACGGGGTTCGGCTACGGTGTACTTGAGTCCGTTCCGGCGCTTTACATGCTGCGCTGGATGTCGACGGCGATGATTCTCACCCTGCTGATGGAACGCGGGCGAATGTTCAAGCCCGGCTACGGCGCCTTGCTAGGCGGCATGGCCGAGGGACTCGACCTGCGCCTCGGGTGCGAGGCCGGTGCGATGGCGTTTGACGAAGCCGCGGGGCTTTGGACCGTCGCGGCGCAGGGCGGGGATGTGTCGGCCCGCCACCTGGTGATCGCATGCCCGCCGGTCACGCCCGCGCTGCGCGCGCCGTTCGAGCCGGAACGTCGGCATGTCCTGGAGAACGCGTCCCCCTGTCCCTATTGCACCGTGCTGGTTACCGCGCGCGGTTGGTTCACGAGTCACCGCCGCGTCTTCGCGCGCGCGGGTGAGCAGCAGGATTATATGTTAGGCGCACGAAACGACGGAAACTGCCCGGAGGGCGCCTACTACATGTGCGCTATCATCCCGACCTCCTACGCGCGCGACCATCTGGAAGCGATCCTGCGGCGCGACATTGCCGCCGACGGCGGCACGCTGGGACGGATCGTGGAAGTCGGTGACTGGCACGACTACGCGTTTCAGGTCAGGGGCGCTGCGATCGCCGATGGCCGCTATCACGCGCTGGAAGCCGCGCAGGGTGCGCGCAATTTGTGGCTCTCGAACGCGGTACTGGCGCACGAGAACTGGCGCGACCTGTTGGTGCTGAATAAGCGGATCGCGGCGGCTATTGAGGTTCACGTGGCGCCGCCCCCCACGGCCGCGAGATAGTACGCCCACGCAAGGACCGCAGTGGCGCTGGCGGAGGGCTTGGGCGTGCGGCCGCCATGCGGCGCCCGAAGCGCATCCTGCGACGCCTGGCCCGGGTACGACCGCGACGGATCGGGGCAGCGGTCGCCGACGGCAGCCAGCACGCCCCGGAAGACGTGCAGGACACGCGCAAGTTTTGGCTTTCCAATGTCTAGCTTGGGCACGAGAGCTAGCGTAATCCGCGGGTCCTGTGCGAGGGCCTTGTAAGCCGCCTTGGCAGCGCAATCTATGTACAGCAGATGTTTTGCGTACGGTTCACGACGAGCTGAAACAAGGTTGCACGCGGACATCGCACCCGGCCAGGGTGAGGGTTCGCCGAAGAGCGAGGGGAAAACCGTGCGGACTGGCAAGCATCCTTGCAGGTGCCCCGTGGTTGGCGCATGAGCGCCCCGCTTCGACGCGAAGCGGTTCCCCCGAAGCCGTTCCATGATCCTTGGGGCACGGCGCACGGCATCCGGCACCCCGTACTGCTCGCGAGCCATGGCACGCCGCCTGCAATCCTGGCCGGCGATCCCGAAGCGCCGTTGCCGTATGGTGCCGTGCAGGTGGGGCTGCTACCGCCGCTTTATCCGGAGTGGCTCGGTGACCGCGCTTTTCTTGCCGCGCACGATGTCCGCTTCGCCTATGTCGCAGGCGAGATGGCGCGCGGCATCGCCACCGTGGAAATGGTTGTAGCCATGGCCCGCGCGGGCATGCTCGGCTTCTTCGGCGCCGCCGGCCTGCCGCCGCACCAGGTCGCCGACGCGCTGGCAGCGCTTGCCACGGTGCTCGATCCCCCCAGCCTTCCCTGGGGCGTAAACCTCATCCACTCGCCCGACGCGCAGGGCCTGGAGGATGCACTGGTCGACACGTTTCTGAGCGTCGGCGTGCGGCGTGTCTGCGCCTCGGCATTTCTTCAGTTGTCGCCCGCCGCGGTGCGCTACGCGGCCTCGGGCCTGGCCCGTGGGCCCGACGGCGCGCCGGTGCGGCGCAACCGCCTGTTTGCCAAGATCTCGCGGCCGGAGGTCGCGGCGCACTTCCTCTCGCCGCCGCCCGAGCGGATGCTGCGCGAGCTCGTCGCAGCCGGGCGGCTGACCGGGGAGGAAGCGGCGATCGCTTCCACGTTGCCGCTGGCCGAGGACATAACCGCGGAGGCCGACAGCGCCGGCCACACCGATAACCGTCCGCTGACGGTGCTGTTGCCCGAGATCGCAGCGCTGCGCGACCGCATCGCGTCCGAGCGCGGCTATGCCGTGCCGCCCCGCATCGGCGCCGCCGGCGGCCTGGGCACGCCGGCGGCGGTTGCGGCCGCCTTCGCACTCGGCGCCGCCTACGTTGTGACGGCAAGCATCAACCAGGCCGCGGCGGAAAGCGGCCTCTCTCCGGCTGCGCGCGCGATGCTGCACGACGTCACGGCGTCGGACGTCGCGATGGCGCCGTCCGCCGACATGTTCGAACTGGGCGTGAAGGTGCAGGTGCTGCGCAAGGGTACGTTCTTTGCCCCGCGCGCGGCACGGCTGTACGAGGCTTACCGCGCGTATGGCGGGCTTGAGGAGCTGCCGCCGACGCTCGCCGCCACGCTCGAGCGCGACCTGTTCTGCCGCCCGCTCAATGAGGTCTGGGCGGAGACCGAGCGCTTCTTCGCCGCACGCGATCCGCGCGAACTGGAGCGCGCGGCGCGAGAGCCGAAGCACCGCATGGCGCTGGTGTTCCGCTGGTACCTCGGCATGTCCAGCCGCTGGCCGGTCGACGGCGCCGCGGACCGGCAGGCCGATTTCCAGATCTGGTGCGGCCCGTCGATGGGCGCCTTCAACGGCTGGACCGTCGGCAGCTTCCTTGCGCAACCGGAGAACCGGACCGTGGTGCAGATCGCGCTCAACCTGATGGAGGGCGCGGCGGTGGTCACGCGCGCCCAGCAGCTGCGGGCGGCGGGGGTGGACGTGCCGGCGGAGGCGTTCCAGCCGCGGCCGCGGCGACTTGCGGTCGGAACGCCATGAGCGTGCCGCCGCAGGAACCGATCGCCGTCGTCGGCATCGGCGCGCTGTTCCCTGGCTCCACGGACCGGCACGGGTTCTGGCGCGACATCGTCGAGGGCGCGGATCGTATCGGCGAGGTCCCGCCCGGGTACTGGCGGCTGGAGGACTATTACGACCCCGATCCGCGCAAGCGCGGCAAGACCTATGGGCGGCGGGGCGGCTTCATCCCAGCGGTTCCGTTCGATCCGATCGAGCACGGCGTGCCGCCGAACCTGCTCGCCTCCACCGACACGGCGCAGCTGTTGGCGCTGCTGGTCGCACGGCAGGTGCTGGAGGATGCGGCCAGCGGCAGCTTCGCGCATGTGGACCGCAGCCGGATCAGTGTGATCCTGGGCGTGGCCTCGGCAACGGAACTCGCCGCCTCGATGGCGTCGAGCCTGCAGCGCCCGGTGTGGGAACGCGCCCTGCGTGCCGAGGGTCTGGCGGAGGACCAGGTCCGCGCGGCCTGCGACCGCATCGAGCGGTCGTACGCCGACTGGACCGAGGCGACCTTCCCGGGGCTGCTCGGCAACGTCGTGGCCGGGCGCATCGCCAACCGCTTCGACCTCGGCGGCACCAACTGCGTGCTCGACGCGGCCTGTGCCAGTTCGCTCGCGGCGGTCCGGATGGCGGTGGACGAGTTGCAGTCCGGCCATTCCGACATGGTGATCACCGGCGGCGTGGACGCGCTGAACGACGTCCTGATGTTCATGTGTTTCTCCAAGACGCCGGCGATGTCGCCGACCGGCGATTGCCGCCCGTTCGCGGAGGATGCGGACGGCACGCTGCTGGGCGAGGGGGTCGGCATGCTGGCGCTGCGGCGTCTCGCGGACGCCGAGCGCAGCGGCGATCCGATCTATGCCGTGCTGCGCGGCATCGCCGGCGCGTCGGACGGGCGGGCCAAGAGCATCTACGCGCCGCGCGCGCAGGGCCAGGCGCTGGCGATGGGCCGCGCCTATGCGGCGGCGGGCTACGCGCCGGAGACAGTGGAACTGGTCGAAGCGCACGGCACCGGCACGGTTGCCGGCGACGCCACTGAGGCGGAGGGACTCCGCCGTGTCTTCGCGCCCGGCGATGGCACGGCGCCGGAGCCGTGGTGTGCGCTGGGGTCGGTGAAGTCGCAGATCGGCCACACCAAGGCGGCGGCGGGGGCGGCCTCGATGATCAAGGCGGTGCTGGCGCTGCACCACCGCGTGCTGCCGCCGACGATCAAGGTGGCGAAGCCGAACCCGACGCTCGGGCTGGAGGGCAGCCCGTTCCACGTCAACACGCGCGCCCGCCCCTGGGTGCGCGCGGCCGGCACCACGCGGCGCGCCGGTGTGTCAAGCTTCGGCTTCGGCGGCAGTAACTTCCACGCGACGCTGGAGGAATATGCCGGCTCCGCGCCGCGGCCGCCGCGCACACGCCTGGCCGGCGGCGAGTTGTTCCTGTTCTCTGCCGCTGATGCCGGGGCGCTCGTGGCGCAGGTGCAGGCCGCGGCCACCGAGGCCGCAGACCCGGACCGGTTGGCGCTGGCAGCGCGCGACAGCCAGCGCGGGTTCGACCGCGCCGCGGCGCTTCGCCTGGCTGTGCCGGCGTCGGGCAAGGCCGATTTGCGCGCGGTGGCCAAGGCCATCGCCGGCCGCGTGCCGGCGGCGCCCGGCGAGGTGCTGTTGCCGGGCGGGGCCTGCCTCGGGAGCGGGACATGGATCGATGGCGAGGTGGCCATCCTGTGCCCAGGCCAGGGCAGCCAGCGCGTGGAGATGGGCGCGGAGCTGGCGATGGGCTTCGATGCGGCGCGCGCCGTGTGGGATGCGGCGGTACTGGTGCCGGGGCTGGAAAGGCTGCACCGCAAGGTGTTCCCGCCGCCCGCCTTCGACGCGGCGGGGCAGCGCGCGCAGGCCGAGGTGCTGACCGCGACGGACGTGGCGCAGCCGGCGATCGGTGCGGCGACGCTCGCTTTCCTCGCCTTGCTGCGACGTGCCGGGCTGCGCCCGTCGGCGGTGGCCGGGCACAGTTTCGGCGAACTGACAGCGCTGCACGTTGGCGGCGCGTTCGACGCGCCGACGCTGCTGACGCTCGCCGCCGCACGCGGCCGGGCGATGGCGGAGGCAGCGCGCGGGCGCGGCGGGGCGATGCTGGCGGTGCAGGCGCCGCCCGAGGCGCTGGGGCCGGTGCTGCAGGAAGCGCCCGAGGCGGTGCTGGCGAACCTCAACGCGCCGGACCAGACCGTGCTGGCGGGCGAGGAAGCCGCGATCGCGGCGGCGGAGGCGTGCTGCGCGCGGCTCGGGCTGATCGCGCGGCGGCTGCCCGTGGCGACCGCGTTCCACTCGCCGGTCGTGGCGCCGGCCGCCGCCGCGTTCGCGTGCGCGCTCACGGGCGAGGCGGTCGCGGCGCCAGTGCTGCGCGTCTATGCCAACGGTACGGCGGCGCCCTTTCCGCCGGATGCGAATGCCATCCGTGCCGCGCTGGGGCGGCAGGTCGCCGAACCCGTGCGCTTCGCCGAGATGGTGCTGCGCATGTACGAGGACGGTATTCGCGTCTTCGTCGAACCTGGGCCTGGCAGCGTGCTAACTGGGTTCGTGGGCAAGATCCTGGCGGGCCGGCCGCATCTTGCCGTGTCGCTGGACGGGCGAGAGGGGCGGCGGCTGGCGCCGTTCTGGGCCGGAATTGGGCGGCTGATGGTGGCCGGCATTCCGCTCGACCTGGGGTTCGTCTGGGAGGGATTCGCCGAGCCCGCGCCGAAGCCGCCTTTGTCGCCGGCAACCGTGATGATCGACGGCGCGAACTACGGGAAGCCCTATCCGCCGCGCGACGTGCCGCAGTCGGAGGCGCTGCCGCGTCCCGCCGCGAAGCCTGCGCCCGTCTCGCCGCCCCCCACCGAGCGAGGTGCCGCCGTGGCCGAAACGCCCGCCCTTCCTACCGCCCCGGCGCCGGCCGGCGGCGACGCGATCGCGGCCTTCGAGCGCATCCACCGCCAAATGGCGGAGGCGCACATGGCGGCGCAGCGGGCGCTTGCGGAGTCCCATGCCGCTTATCTGCGCGCCACCGAGACCGCGCTGCGGCTGGCCGCCGGGGAGGGCGTCGCTGCCAAGCTCGCCGCGCCCGCGCCGTTCGTGGCCGCGCTGCCCTTGCCCTTGCCCGTGGCTGTGGCGGAACCGGTGCGGATGATGGCGCCGCCGCCTGCCGCCGCGTTCGTGCCCGCACCGCCGCCCCCGGCACCGGCCGTTGTCCCCGCGCGTGCCGCCACGTCGGCGCCGGCTGCGGACATTGCGGCGCAGCTTCTGGCCGTGATGGCGGAAAAGACCGGCTACCCCGTGAGCATGCTGGCGCTGGACATGGAACTGGAAGCCGATCTCGGCATCGACTCCATCAAGCGCGTGGAAATCCTGGCCGCGGCGCAGCAGCGCATCCCGGGCCTGCCCACGGTGGAGCCGCACGAACTCGGCGCGCTCTCCACGCTGCGCGCCATCGTGGAGCGGCTCGGGCTTTCGGCCGCGCCGGTCGAGGCTCCCGTGACACCCGCAGCGCCGGCCGCGGACATTGCGGCGCAGGTTCTGGCCGTGGTGGCGGAAAAGACCGGCTACCCCGTGAGCATGCTGGCGCTGGATATGGAACTGGAAGCCGATCTCGGTATCGACTCCATCAAGCGCGTGGAAATCCTGGCCGCGGCGCAGCAGCGCATCCCGGGCCTGCCCACGGTGGAGCCGCACGAACTCGGTACGCTCTCCACGCTGCGCGCCATCGTGGAGCGGCTCGGGGCGTCCGCCGCGCCCGCCCCAGCGGTGCCCGCGCCCGGCCTGTTGCGGCTGGGGCTGACGATGCGCGACCGCTCTGCGACGGGCGGCCCGGCGCCGGGCTTCGGGCGCGGCAGCCGTGTCGCCCTCGTCGGCGCGGATTCTGCCGCTCGGGAATCGTTTGCGCGGGCGCTCGCCGCTGCGGGGCACGAGGTCGTCGCGGAGAATGCGCAGGCGCTGATCCTGCTCTCGGGCATGACCGCCACTGGGGACGATCCGTTTCCGGCCGCCGCCGAGGCGTTCGCCGCCCTGCGCGCCGTCACGCCGCCGCCGCGGGCGCTGGTGGTGCTGCAGCGGAGCGGCGGCGATTTCGGCCTGTCCGGCAGCCGGCCCGACCGTGCCTGGTTTGCCGGATTTGCCGCCCTGGCGCGCACGGCGGCACTGGAATGGCCGGGCACCTGGGTGAAGGCGATCGACGTGGACGAGGAGGTGCCGGAGCGCGCCGCCGCGCGGGTGGCCGAGGAGCTCACAACAGGCGGGCGTGAGGCCGCGGTGGGGCTGCGCTCCGATGGCGGTCGCGCTGTGCCGGTGGAGGTGGACCTGCCGTTGCAGGTGGCCCGCGCGCCCGGATTGCCGGCAAATGCGTTGCTGGTCGTGTCCGGCGGCGCGCGCGGGGTCACGCCGCTCTGCCTGGAGGCGCTTGCCGCCGGGCGCCAGCTGCGCCTGTGCCTGCTCGGCCGCACCGAGGCACCGGAAGGCACGCTGCCGTTCGACGGAATCGCCGATACCGGGCACGCGCTGCGCGACGCGCTGATTGAAGCGGCCGAGGGCGTGGCGCTGACGCCATTGGAACTCGGCAAGCGACTGGCCGAACTGCGGGCGCGGCGGGAGGTCCGCGACGCACTCGCCCGACTGCGGGCAGCGGGGGCGGAGGCCGAGTACCATGCTTGCGACGTGGCGGACGTTGTGTCCGTCACAGCGGCGGTGGCGGCGACGCGGCGACGCTGGGGGCGGATCGACGGGGTGGTGCATGCTGCCGGCGTGCTTGCGGACCGGCGCATCGCCGACAAGACTGACGCGCAGTTCGCCTCGGTGTTCGCGCCGAAGGTGGCGGGGCTGAAGGCGCTGCTGGCCGCGACCGCATCGGACGATCTCCGCCTGCTGCTGCTGTTCGGGTCCGTGGCCGCACGGCGTGGCAATCCCGGCCAGGCCGACTACGCCATGGCGAACGGCGTGCTGGCCGCCGTTGCGGCTGCGGAGGCGCGGCGGCGCGGGCCGGGCTGCGTGGCGCGCGCGATCGGCTGGGGGCCATGGGACGGCGGCATGGTGGACGCCGCGCTGAAGGCGCGCTTCGCCCGCGACGGCATCGCGCTGATTGCCCCTGAGGCCGGGGCGCGCGCCTTCGCCGCCGAGGCGCTGGCCGGCGCCGGCGACCCGGCCCAGGCCGATGTGGTGGTGGTGGCGGGGCGCCTGTCGAGCGCCGGCGCAGGGGAGGCCGGGGCCGCCTTGCGATGACCGCCTTGCCCGTCGCGATCGTCGGGGCGGGCTGCGTCCTGCCAGGGGCGCGTTCGCCCGGGGCGCTGTGGGACCTCGCCCTGTCGGGCCGCTCCGCGCTCACCGCCGCGCCGCCAGGGCGCTGGCGGGCCGATGGCAGGCGACTCGGGCTGGGGGGGCTCATCCCGGCGGTCGGTGGCTTCGTCAGCGGGCCGGAGGACCCGCCCGACGGCTACCTGCTGGCGGAGGCGGAGGTTGCCGCCGCAGATCCGGTGCTGCGCTGGCTGCTGTCCGCTGCGCGGCAGGCGCTCTCGCCTATTGGCTTGCGACCGGGCGACCGGGCGCTCGCCCGCGCCGGGGCGGTCGTGGGCAACCTCTCCTACCCGACGCGCGGGTTGGCGCGTTTCGCGGAAGCCGTGTGGCTGGGCGAGCCTGGCGGGCGGGCGGAGGACCGGTTCTCCTCCGGCCTGCCGGCGCATCGCCTGGGCGCGGCCTTCGGAATGCAGGCCGGCTGCTTCGCGCTGGACGCCGCCTGCGCGTCTTCCCTCTACGCCATCGCCTGCGCCATCGCGCGGCTGGCGGACGGCACCGCAGACCTGATGCTGGCCGGCGGGGTGAACGCGATCGACCCGCTGGTGCTGCACACCGGCTTCTTCGCCCTCGGCGCGATCAGCCCGAGTGGCCGCAGCCGCCCCTTTCACGCCGAGGCGGACGGCCTCGTGCCCGCCGAGGGCGCGGCGCTGGTGGCGCTCAAGCAGCTCGACCGCGCGCTTGCCGACGGGGACCCGGTGCTGGCGGTGATCGAAGGCGTGGGCCTTTCCAACGACGGGCGCGAGGGCGGCGTCCTGGCACCGGCCGCCTCGGGACAGCGCCGTGCCATCGAGCGTGCGCTGGCAGAAGCCGGCGTGACGCCGAAGGAAATCGGGCTGGTGGAGTGCCACGCCACCGGCACCGCGCGTGGCGACGCGGTGGAGGTGGAGGCGCTCGCCGCGGTGCATGCCGGGCGCACCGGCATCCCGGCCGGCTCGATCAAGGGCAATATCGGCCATCCTGTCACGGCGGCGGGCGCGGCCGGGCTGATCAAGGCGATGGAAGCGCTGCGGCGGGGCATCCTGCCGCCAGCGCCCCCCGGCCGGCCACTGCTGGCGGCACTGGAGGGCTCACCTTTCGTGCTGGAAAAGGCGCCGCGCCCCTGGCCGGCTGGCCTGCCGCGCCGGGCGTCGGTCAGCGCCTTCGGCTTCGGCGGCGCCAACGCCCATCTCATCCTTGCTCCTCCGCCGGAAGGCCCGCCCGCTTCGGTGCCGGGTTGGCGGCCGGAGCCGGCGCCGGTCGCAGTGGTCGGGATCGCGCTGCGCGCCGGCGGGGCTGCCGACCTGGTGGGTTTGGCCGCGCGTGTTCTGCAAGGCGGCGGGACGACGCGCCTGGACGCCGTCGATCTGCCGCTCGCCGGCCTGCGCGTGCCGCCGTCCGATCTGCAGCGCGCCCTGCCGCTGCATGCGCTGCTGCTGCAACTGGCCCGCGAGGCGGTGTCCGCTCTGTCCGTCGTGCCCACCAGACGCACCTGGGTAGTGTTCGGCGCGCAATGCGACGCCGAGGCGGCGCGCCACGCCTTCCGCCTGCGCCTGCCCGACCTGTTGCCCGGGGCGGACGCGGACGCCGCGGGTGTGCCGGCGATGGAGGCGCCGGAGGTGATCGGCTGCATGCCGAACATGCCGGCCAACCGCGTCAACGCGCAGTTGGATCTGGGCGGGGCGGGGTTCACCGTCGCAGCAGAGGAACTTTCGGGCCTGCGCGCGGTAGAGGTGGCGGTGGCCGCGCTGCGCGACGGGGTAGCCGACCTGGTGCTGGCGGGCGCCGGCGATCTCTCGGACGAGCCGGTGCAGCGGGCGGCGCTGGCGGCGCTTCGGCCGGACGCGCCACCGCCGGGCGACGCCGGGGTGGTGCTGGCGCTGTGCCGGCTGGACGACGCGCTGGTGCGGGGCGAGCGCGTGCTGGCGGTGCTGGACGCGCCCGACCCGGAGGCGCGCGTCTGGCCGTCGGCAGCGGCGGCGCAGGCGTGCGGGCATGCTCATGCGGCCAGCGGGCTGCTGGAATTGGCGGCCTGCATCGCCACCGGACGGCACGGCGCCTGGCCCGGCGAGACCCCCTGGCTGCCCGTCCGCGCCGGACGCCGCGCGCGCCTCGAGGTGGACGGGCTGGGCGGGGCGACGACGGCGCTGGGCGTGACGGTGCCCGGGCCGGCGCATCCGCAAGTCCGCGAGCGGCTGCACGTCGTACGCTTTCAGGGTGCCGATTTGCCGGCGTTGCTGGCCCGCGTGCAGTCCGGCACGCCCGATCCGACGGATGCGCCGCGCGGCCCAGGTCCGGCGCTGGCGCTGGCGGGGATCGCGGCCGAGATCGCCGCGCTGCGCGACGACGCGCTGGCGCGTCTGCAGGCGTTGATCGCCGGCCGCTCCCCCCCGCCCTGGCCCGAGGGCGCCGCGTTCCGCGCCGCGCCGCTTGCCGGCGAGACGGCGTTCGTGTTCACCGGCGCTGCCGCCGCTTACCCCGGCATGGGGCGCGGCTTGGCGCTCGCCATGCCGGGCCTTGTGGATGCGGTGAATGCGCGATGCCGAGGGCTGCGGACCCTGGCGGGGTGGGTCTACGAGGCGGACGCCGCACCCGGCGATTTCGGGCTGCTCTGCGGCGCCTCCCTGCTTTGCCAGGTGCATGCCGAGGCCAGCCGCCGTCTGCTGGGGCTGCGATCTGATGCCGCGCTCGGCCTGTCCTCCGGCGAGACCAACGCGCTGTTCGCCCTGGGTATCTGGTCGGACATGGCAGAGATGCTGGCGGACGTGGAGCGCGCGGGAATCTACGATCGGCTGCTGGACGGGCGCTACGAGGCGGTGCGCGCACATTGGGCGGCGGAGGGAATTGCGGCCGGCGGCGGCTGGGAGAACTGGCAGGCGCTGGCGCCGGCGGAGGCGGTGCGGGACGCGCTCGCGGGACTGCCTGGAGTTGCGATCACGATCGTCGCGGGGCCGAGCGACTGCCTGGTGGGCGGCCCCGCCGCGGGCTGCGCCGAGGCCGCGCGGCGCCTGGGCGGCAACCGCATGTTCCGCGCCGGCTTCGGCATTGCCTGCCATGCTGCGGCGGCCGGGCCCGCGGCGGAAATCTGGCGGCGCATTCACACCCGCGCCACCTTCGCCGCCCCCGGCGTGCGGCTCTATGCCAATGCCTGGAATGCGCCCTACGTGCCGACCCGCGAGACCGTGGCCGAGGCACTGACCGTGCAGGCACTGCAGCCGATCGACTTTCCCACCACTGTTTGGCGGGCGTGGCAGGACGGGGTGCGGATCTTCGTTGAGCACGGCCCCCGCGACCGCTGCACGCAGGCAATCGGGCAGGTGCTGGACGGCAAGCCCCACCTTGCCGTCGCGCTGGACCAGGTGGGACGCGACGGATTTCGGCAGGTGCTGCACGCGGCCGCGGAACTTGCTGCCGCGGGAGCGAAGCTCGATCTTGCAGGGCTGAATGCGCGTCTGGCGGATCTGGCGCCGGCGCCGGCAGGGCGCCCGGCCGGCGGCCCCGTGCTGCGCCTCCCGGCGCACCTGCCGCCGATCGATCCCGCGCGGCTGCGCCCGGCCGAACTGATGGAACCTGCCCCGGTGCTGGCGCCCGCGAGGCCCGTCCGTGGACCTCGCCGGGCCGTGGCGGCGGCGCCGGGCCGGGCCGGCGCGCTGGCGGCGTCGTGGCACGCCGGCGTCACTGAAGCGCATCTGCAGCACCTGCGGCATGCCGAAGACCTGTTCGCGGCCTTCCTGCGCGCCACTGCCGCATTGGCGCCGCGGGCGGACCAAACCGTCGTCTCACCGGCCCTGCCACGGAAGGGGGCGCCGCTCGCGTCGCCGCCTTCGTTCTCACCACCGTCCGCGCCAGGCCCGCTGATCGGCCGCGCCGGGCTGGAAGCTCTGGCGACCGGGCCGCTCTCCGCCGTGCTGGGACCGGATTTCGCCCCGCTCGACCGGTTCCGCCGCCTCGTGCGCATGCCGGCACCGCCGCTGCTGCTGGCCGACCGCGTCACCGCGTTGGAGGGCGACCGGCTGGCAATGGGCGCCGGCACGATCCGCACCGAGACCGATGTCGTCGAGGATGCCTGGTACCTGCACAACGGACGCATGCCGGCGGGCTACGTCATCGAAGCGGGGCAGGCCGACCTGCTGCTGATCTCCTGGCTCGGCGCCGACCTGCACAACCGCGGCGAGCGTGTCTACCGCCTGCTCGGCTGCGAACTTACGTTCCATGGCCCGCTGCCCGAGGCGGGGGAGACCCTGCGCTACCAGATCCGGGTGGACGGACACGCGCGCCAGGGCGAGATCGGGCTGTTCTTCTTTTCCTACGACTGCACCGCGAACGCGCGGAAACTGCTGACGGTGCGCGGCGGGCAGGCCGGCTTCTTCAGCGACGCGGAACTGGCCGGATCAGAGGGGGTGCTCTGGTCGGCCGAGACCGCCGAGCGCACGCCGGACGGCGCGGCGCGCCTGGCGCCGCCGCCGCGCCTCAGTGCGCGCCGCGCTTTCCCGCGCGAGCAGGTCGCCGCCTTCGCCGCCGGCCGCGCCGATCTCTGCTTCGGGCCCGGCTTCGAGGAGGCGGCCAGCCACACGCGCACGCCCTCGGTCCCGGCGGGGCGGGAGTTGCTGGTTCAGGCGGTCGAGGCGTTCGAGCCCGATGGTGGGCCGTGGCGGCGCGGCTATTTGCGGGCGCGGCGCCGCATCGATCCGGCCGACTGGTTCTTCGAGGGGCACTTCAAGGACGACCCGTGCATGCCGGGCACGGTGATGTTCGAAGGCTGCCTGCAGACCATGGCCTTCTACCTTGCCGCCTCCGGTCACACGTTGGTCCGCGACGGCTGGCGGTTCGAGCCGGTGGCGGAGGAAATCTACCGCCTGCGCTGCCGGGGACAGGTAACGCCGGAGTCGCGCGACCTCGTATTCGAACTCTTTGTCGACGAGATCACCGACGACCCGGTGCCGACGCTGTATGCGGACCTGCTCTGCACCATTGACGGGCGCAAGGCGTTCCATTGCCGCCGAATGGGCTACCGGCTGGTACCGGACTGGCCGATGGTGGTGCCGCCCGCCGACACGCCGGAGGGCACGGCCCGCGCCGCCGCGGCGGGCGGGGTGCGGTTCGACCGGCCGACCATTCTGGCCAGCACGCTGGGCCCCCCAAGCCGCGCCTTCGGCCCCGGCTTCGCGCGTTTCGACGGCGGAATGCGCCTGCCGCGCCTGCCCGCACCGCCTTATCTGTTGATCTCCCGGATCACTTCGATAACCGGCGAGCCCGGTGTGCTGGTGGACGGCATGGCCGCGACGGCAGAGTGCGACGCGCCGGCGGAGGCCTGGTTCCTCGCCGACGGCCCGATGCCGTTCGGGGTGCTGATGGAAGCGGCGCTGCAGCCCTGCGGCTGGCTCGTCTCCTTCGCCGGAGTGCCGCTGCGCGCCGAGGGCGAACTGCGCTTCCGCAACCTGGACGGTACCGCCACGGTGCACGGCGAGGTGCGCGCCGGCGGCGGTCCGCTGCAGACGCGCACCACGCTCGTTGGCCACTCCCAGGTCGGTCCGATCGTGATCGTGACCTTCGACGTGGTGTGCCGGCAGGAAGGCCGCACGGTGATGGAGATGCACACCGTGTTCGGCTTTTTCCCGGAGGCGGCGCTGGCGGCGCAAGTGGGCCTGCCCGCGACCGAGGCCGAGCACGCGACACAGGCACTTCCGGCGACCAAAGCGCCCGAGGTGGAGCGGGGCCGCCTGCGTATGCTGGATCGCATCACCGGCCTGTGGCCGGACGGCGGGCGCGCGGGGCTGGGGATGGCGCGGGCGGAGATGGATGTTGATCCCGCCGCCTGGTTCTTCAAAGCGCATTTCTACCAGGACCCGGTGCAGCCTGGCTCGCTGGGGATCGCCGCGATGATGGAGGTGCTGCGGCACGCGATGACCGGCCTCGGGCTGGATGCCGGCATGCGCAACCCGGTGTTCGATCCGGTGCGGCCAAACGTGAAGCTCACCTGGCGCTATCGCGGGCAGGTCACGCCGTCGGCCTTGATGGTGGTTGTTACGGCGGAGCTCCTGGAGCGCGAGCGCGCAGCGAATGCGGCCACCATCCGTGCGCTCTGCACCCTGTGGGTGGACGGCCGGAAGATCTACGAGGCGGAGCTTGCGCTGTCCGTGCGCGACGCGCCGGGGCCGGGCATCACCTGGCGGCAGCGCCGCATCGCGGGGCCGTGGCTGAACGACCATTGCCCCACGTACACCATACCCGCCCTGCCGCTGGCCGGTGCCGCCACGCTGCTGGCTGAGGCAGCCGCCGATGCGGGCGGCGCATCGTTTGAGAGCTTGCGGATGCATGGATGGGCGGTTGCGCCGCCGGAGGGCCTGACCACGCGCGTGCTCTCGTCCGCGGATGGCGCGGAGTGGCGGCTGCAGGCATGGCGGCAAGGCGCCGATCCCGAACGCAGCCGCTTCGAGACGATCGCGACCGGTCGCCGCGCGCCGGCGGTGGACGCACCGACGCCGCCGGATTCCGATGGCCCGGCTACCGTGGTGCACGATCCGGCGGGCGGCGGGCCAGACCTCTACGCGGCGGGGCGACTGTTCCACGGTCCCGCTTATCGCGTGCTGCAACGCCTGGCCCGCGCGGAGCGCGCTTCGTTCGCGCGGCTGCGGCGCCCCGCAGGCGTCGATGACGTCCTGGCACTTTGCCTGCTGTTGGACGGCGTGACGCAGGCCGTGCCGAACGACGACATGGCAGCCTGGGTGGGCGAAGCGGGCACCGGACAGATTGGCTACCCGCTGGCCTTCGAGTGCGTTGCCGTCGCGCCCGGCGCCGCTTCCTGGCGCGAGGCCGACGCGGTTGTCTGGCTGCTGCCCGGTCCGGCCGGCGCGATCCGGATCAGCTTCCGCATCACCGCAGGGGAGGAACTTGCCGCCGGCGTGCTTGCCTACGGGCTCCTCCCCGCCGGCCCCCTGGGCAGCCTGGAGCCTGCCGCCCGCGCGGCGTTCCTGCGCGACCGCCGTGCCGTGTCAGGCGCGGGTATTTTCCGCGCCGGGCGCGACGCAACCGGGCAGGCCTGGACGCGGGCACGGATGGACGATCTTGCCGCGAACAACTGGTGCCCCGGCACAATCGCCACCGCCTACGGGCTTACCGGCGACGCCTTCCGCGCTCCCGACGCCGCGATGCTGGCGGAACTCGCTGTGCGCGAGCACGCCGCTCGCGCCCTGGGCGTGCATCCCGCCACCATCGTCTGGGTGCTGGAGGAAGGCGTCGCGCGCATCGCCGCCGATCCGGGCCGCGCGATCGCGGTGTCGGTGGCGCAGGCCCTGGGCGAATGCACCGTGCGCGGATGAGACCGTGTGAAATTTGGGGGGCAGGCGGCCCGTCGGTATGGGCTTTTGGCCCGCCACCCGGCGGCGGCATGGTCCTCGTCGAATGTGCCGTTCATGACCGCAGTCCGGACCTTGAGCATCAGATGGTTTGCCTCCAGCAGCGCTGCGATTTTATGTTGCCGGGAGTGAGGGAGGGCAGGTAGTCGTCGAGTGGCGATTCCGCGGTCAGCGCCTCAAACCGCGCAGTCAATTCCTTGTCCGCCTCCGCCTCCGCCTGCGCCCTGGCGCGGTCAAACTCCACCACCGGCGACGGGTTGGCGCGCCGATCCATCTGCGCGCGCCAGTCCTGCACCATCGGAACCAGCGGGACGATCGACAGGAGCACGGTGACGCCGAGCAGGACAATGCTGGCGCCTGGCACTGGCAGAGATGCCTGCAGGGCAAGGGAAACAGGGCCGTAGCGCTTCCGCAATCACGAGCAGCGGCAGCAGGCCGACCATGCGGCGGGATCTGCATGAGCGCGGACACAGCGGCAAATCCCGCCAGCAGCATGACCAGAATCGCAGCAATGCCGCTGCCGGTGCGGACCTGCATCGCCACCAGCAGCCCCCACAACACCACGATGGCAAGCAACGTATAAATACCGGCCACACCCTGATCGATCGATTCCAGCCGTGGCATTGCCGCCGCGAAGTTCATCATCGCCAGATAGGCGAGAGTGGCGGGAGCGATCTGGAAGATGGGCAATGCGGGGGGAACAGAAGACGCCACGGCGGTCACTCTGGCTGGCAGTGTGGGATCGCGCCGAACAGTTGCGCGACCCGGGTGGCCATATCGCTGTCCCGACCAAAATATTCTGTCGCCACCGGCTCGCAGTCCGGCCGCGGCGGCGGATCGGTTGCCTCGCCAAGCAACCAGTCGCCGCAGGAATCGACATCAGTACGCAGGGCCAGCAGCATATCGCCGTCCAGTTGATCCGGGTCATACTGGGCATCGAGGGCCCGTTCGGCCGCGTCCAGGCGGTTGGCAACCATCTCCCACCAGTTCGTCCGCGGCGGCACTGAGCCGCGACCGTCGCAGCGGATTGTCGCTCGCTGCCGCCTGATCACGCAGAAACTGTGCCGCCTGGCCACGGCATGACGGCCCGGACACGTCGACCAGAGCGGCGAACGTCACCAGCAGCGGTTCGACCGCTTCGTCGGGGGCGCTGAGCAACAAACCGGCGATGGATTTCAGGGAATCAGCGCAGTCCATGGGCTAGGCTACCGCCAAACCTGCGGCATTGAAAACACCCGCCGCCCCCAGGATCTGCGAACTGAATTTTGGGCATCGTGGTCTTAGTGTCCGTCCGGAAAGTTCATGTGTGATATCCGGACGTTAGCGGTGGACCACAACGCGCCAAACCGCGCTCCAGGACAACGGCAGGCCATCCAATTGAACTCTCGATGAGAAGGTCACCAGCGGCCGCTCGTAACCCCC
>CAIXDS010000038.1 GCA_903918195.1 uncultured Acetobacteraceae bacterium
CGATGGCGAGCGCAACCGCGGGTTTCAGCCCCGCTGCCGATCAAGGCATCGTTGTGCTGATTGAGGACGTGCCGAGGCCAGCGCCGTTGTTGGCGGTCGCAGGCATGGCTTGCCTCGCCGCTTCCGTCTTCGTTGTGGCTTAGCCGGACGCATAGGAGGTGGAGCGCACCGACGTGCTCGGTTCGCTGGAGGCCGCCGGTGCGGGGTGCTTCTGTTGCTCTGGCTGCTTAGCTGGATGGCTCCGTCGGTTGCCCGCGCCACCGGCTACTGGGTGCCCTGGATGCTGGTGCTGGCGGTGTGGCTGGCGGTCTGGGAAACGGTGACGGCCAAGCTCGATTACCTGCCGCTACCGTTCTTTTGCTCGCCGCAGGCGTTCCTGGAAGTCTTTACCGACCATTACGTGCGTCTGTTCGATTGCCTTTGGCGTTCGATGCTGCTGCACGCGAAGGGCTACGCGATTGGGCCGTTTCTGGGCTTCATTTCTGGGATCTGGCTCGGGATGTCGGTCCGGATCGGATACTGGGTGCATCCAGTGCTGCGGCTCATCGGGCCGCTGCCGACGACCGCCTGGATTTCACTCGCGTTCTTCGTGTTTCCCAGCAGTGCCAGCGCCAGTGTTTTTCTGATCGGCCTGGCCTGCTGGTTTCCCACCACGGTGCTGACCTGGTCGGGCGTTTCGGCTGTGCAGACGGCCTACTACGACGTGGCTCGCACCCTCGGCGCCAACCAGCGCTTCCTGGTGCTGAAAGTGGCCATTCCGGCGGCGCTTCCGCATGTGTTCGTTGGTCTGTTCATGGGCCTCGGCTCCTCTTTCGCCGTGCTGGTGGTGGCCGAGATGTTGGGCGTGAAGTCGGGTCTCGGCTGGTACCTGCAATGGGCGCAGGGCTGGGCCGCTTACGCCAACATGTATGCCGATCTTTTCGTCATGGCGCTGCTGTGCTCTTCGCTGATCACCCTGTTGTTCCGGGTGCGTGACCGAATGCTGGCCTGGCAGAAGGGCTTGGTGCAGTGGTGAGCGCTTCCCTCGAACTGGCCCCAGACGCAGCGATTGCGCCGCGACGATCCGCTCCGGCCGGCGCGATGCTGGACGTGCAGCATGTCAGCCATGGATATGTGCTGAACAAGGCTCTCCTGCCGGTGCTGCAGGACATTCAATTGCTGGTCGATCCGGGCGCGTTCGTCGCCCTGCTCGGTGCCTCCGGCTGCGGCAAGTCCACCTTGCTGCGGCTGGTGGCCGGATTGGAAAAGCCCCGCCGCGGCCGGCTTCTGGAGGACGGCGAGGAAATCGACCGTCCGCATCCCTCGCGTGTCGTCATGTTCCAGGATCCGACTCTGTTTCCATGGCGCACGGTGTGGAACAACGCGGCGCTTGGTTTGGAGGCCCGTGGCGAACTGAAGCATGGGCGCGACCGCGTGGAT
Organism: uncultured Acetobacteraceae bacterium; assembly: GCA_903918195.1. Classification (GTDB taxonomy): domain Bacteria; phylum Pseudomonadota; class Alphaproteobacteria; order Acetobacterales; family Acetobacteraceae; genus Rhodovastum. The sequence goes on from CAIXDS010000038.1 coordinate 1,420, forward strand.
GACGTGCTGTCGCTGGTGGGTCTGGACAAATTTCACCATGCCTACCCGCACCAGCTCTCCGGTGGCATGGCGCAGCGCGCAGCACTGGCCCGCGCGCTGGTGAACGAGCCGCGCCTGCTGCTGCTGGACGAGCCGCTGGGCAAGCTCGACAGCCTGACACGGCTGACCATGCAGTGCGAAATCACCCGGCTATGGCAACAGCGCAACTTCACCGTGCTGATGGTGACGCATGATGTCGAGGAGGCGTTGCTGATGGCGCAGCGGGTCATTGCGTTCAGCGAACGGCCGGCGCGTATTCGTGCCGACCTCGTGGTTGACCTGCCCTACCCGCGCCAACGTGACGACCCTGAACTGCTACGCTTGCGGCGCGAGGCGCTGGGGCTGCTCGGCATGGCGGCGAGTTGGTAAGGCGAGGGCAGGGATTGCCACCGGCCTTGTGTCGTTGGCGGTTCTTTCCTGCGTTGGCGTATTGATTATTGGATATCACGAATTAGCGGCGTTTTCGATATTGATGCACTGGCGGAAAAGGTGCATTTTGACCCTGATGCTGGCCTTGGCCGGCAAGTGTCGGGCGGTCGCCGTCGGAAGGGATCCTCATGACGAGCCAGCTCAAGCGGGACAATCCCCCTATCCTGTGCCACCGTCCGGGATCGGAGTCGGCCGACCCGGTACGGCGCCGACACTTCGTTGCCGGCACGCTCGCCGCTTTCGGCCTCGGTGCGGGCATCGGCATCCGGCCCGCGCAGGTATTTGCCAGCAATCACGGCCTGGCGGTGCTGCCGCGCGACCTGGCGGAGGGGGCGATCTGCCGGGCGGCCGCGGCGACCGGCACCGCTGACCCGCTGAGCGGGCCGGCGCGGTATCTGCGCTTCGCCTATAACGGTACCGGCATCTGCACCGCGGCGGTGCCGGTGGCACTGCATCGCGGCTATTTCGCGAAATATAATCTCGATGTCGAATTCGTGGCGCTGGCCGGCTCGACCGACCAGATGCTGCAGGCGCTCACCACCGACAAGGCGGATGCCGGCGGCAGCATGTTGCTGAACTGGCTCAAGCCGCTCGAGCAGGGCTTCGACGTAAAGCTCACCACCGGCCTGCATGGTGGCTGCACCCGTCTGCTCGCGCGGCGGGAATCGGGCATCACCGACATTACCGGGCTCAAGGGCAAAACCATCGGCGTTTCCAGCATTTCCGGCTCGCCGCGGCATTTCTTTGCGATCCTGCTATCGCGGCATGGCATCGATCCGGACACCGAGGTCAACTGGCGCGAGTTTCCTGCCGACATGCTGCCGCTGGAGCTGCAGCGCGACGAGGTGCAGGCGCTGGCCGATTCCGACCCGTCCGTGTGGCTGACCCGGTTGCGCAGCAACGGCGAGCTGGTCGAGATCGCCTCCAACCTGTCGGAAGACTACGCCCATCTCGCCTGCTGCACACTCGGCGTGCGGGCCGCGTTGTACCGTGACGAGAAGCCGGTTGTCGCGGCGCTGACCCGCGCCATTCGCGACGCCGCCCACCACGTCGCCACCCAGCCGGACGATGCCGCTGCGGTGTTCTCGTCCTACACGCCGAAGGTGCCGGCCGCTGCGCTCGCGGTGATGCTGCGCAGCCATACCCACGACCACACGCCGGCCGGCGCCGATCTGCGGCGCGAGGTCGTGCAGATCGCCACCGACCTCAAGAATGCGCGCATCATCAAGCCATCGACCCACCCGGTGAAACTCGCCGACCGCGTGGTCGTCGACGTGCTGAGCTGAATGCGCACCTCCCGCCAAACCACGACCGGAAGCATGGAATGAAGATCAGCAGCATTGAAGGCGAGGCGCTCGGCAGGTTCACGCCCTCCGATCCGGTGATCGGTCTGGACATCGGATCGCGCGGATCGAAGGGGGTGTTGCTGACCGCCGACGAAATTCACACGGAATTCGTGCCGACCGGCCTTTACATGCAGGAGACCGCCGACGATCTGCTGGCGCGGCTGCTGCAGAAATCCGGCGTGCGCCGGCGCGACATCGCCTTCGTGGTCGGCACCGGCTATGGTCGGATTTCGCTGAAATACGACTACATCCCCTACCAGGTGGTCACCGAGATTACCTGCCATGCCATGGGGGCGCACGTGCTCAATCCGCGCACGCGCACCATCATCGATATCGGCGGCCAGGATTCGAAGGCGATCAAGATTGATCCGGCGACCGGCAAAGTCGTCGAGTTCGTGATGAACGACAAATGCGCCGCCGGCACCGGCCGCTTTCTTGAAAAAGCTGCCGTGCTGCTCGGGCTGGACCTGCATGAGCTCGGACCGGTGGCCCTGGAGGCGACCGACCCGTCGCCGGTCAGCAGCCAGTGCGTGGTGTTCGCAGAGTCCGAAATGATCTCGCTGCGCGCCCGCGGCGAGCGGGTTGGCGATACGGCCGCACGCGCCAACATCGCTGCCGGCATCCATTTCGCGACTGCCCGGCGGGTGAAGTCGCTGCTCGGGCGCATCGGCACCGAACCGGATCTGGTGTTCACTGGTGGCGTCGCCAACAATGCCGGCATGTGGCACGCGTTGGAGACGCTGATCGGCGCCAAGTTCGCGCGCTCGCCGATCGACATGATCTACGCCGGCGCCCTTGGCGCGGCCGTGCACGCCGGGCGGCATCACGCCGCCGCGGTGGCGGCCGGCACGGCGCGCCGCAACGCCCGGGCCCAGGCGCGCACGACGGCGTCACCGACGCGCAAGGCAGCCGCCCGTGCCACCGCCGGCCGCAAGACGGCCGCGGCTCATAGCTGACAACAGGGGGACCAGGATGGCACCGCGACCGACCACCGACCAATCGCTTAGCCCGGCTTTGCTGCCGATCCAGGCGCTGATCGAGGCCGAGCAGCAGGATTTCACCGAAGGTGCGGATGGCCGCAAGCGCGCCGGCTATTTCTGTGCCTACACCCCGCCCGAGGTGCTGAACGCGGCCGGGTTGCGACATGCGAGGCTGTTCAAGGCCGGTAGCCCCGAAATCGTGTCGCAGGGCGAGCGCTATACCCAGAGCGTGTTCTGCGATTTCTCGAAAAGCTGCATCGGCGGCTTCGATCCGGAAGGTGGCGATCCGTTCTATCGGGCGGTCGACAAGCTCTACACGTTCCATACCTGCGCCTCCATGAAGCGCGCCACCGAAGTGATCGAGCGCTTCGTGCCTACCAAGCTGCTCAACTTGCCGCGACTGCGCGGCGAGCCGGCCTCGCGCGCCTTCTTCCGCGAGGAGATTGCGCATTACCGTGACGATGTGGCGGAACTCGCCGGACGGCCGGTGACCGACGACGAGATCACCGCGCAGATCGTGCTGTACAACAAGGTGCGTGCCCTGCTGCGCCGTTTCTCCGAGTTGCGCAAGGGGGTGAACCCACCGCTCACCGGCCGCGACTTTCTCGAACTGGTGCGCGGCTTCTATTATGTGCCGCCGGAGAAGCTGCTGGACGTTTATGGCAAGCTGTACCGCAAATTGTCCCGCGTGCGCGATAACGGCGCGCGACCGGTGCGGCTGATGATTTCCGGCAGCATTATGGCCGATGGCGACCGCCGCCTGGTCGAGTTGATCGAGCAGGAGATCGGCGCGCGCGTGGTGGTGGAAGATCATTGCACCGGCCTGAAGCCGTTCGCCCATACTTTGCCGGAGGAGGGCGATCCGTTCCAGGCGCTGGCCGATGGCTATCTCGACCAGGCACCCTGCGCGCGCATGAAGCCGCTCGACGACAGCCTCGATTTCTCCGCCAGGCTCGCCGAGGAATACGCGGTTGATGGCGTGGTCTATGTCTACCTGAAATTCTGCGCCTGCTACGGCGTCAGCAAGCTGGAGTTCATCGAGCGGCTGCAGTCCCGCGGCATTCCGGTGCTGGAAATCTCCAGCGACTACTCGCAAAGCGACCATGGCCAGCTCAAGACCCGCCTGGAAGCGTTCATCGAAGTCCTGCAGGACCGCCGCACCGATCTCGCTCTTTCCCGGGCCGCCAGCGGCCAGCCAACCGGTACCAACACGGGGGAATTCGCCCATGGGTGACGTACTCGCCATCGAGCCCGGCCGCCGTTCCACGCAGCGGCGTCCGCCGCGCAGCGCCGCTGCCTCGCCCGGCCTCAAGGCGCTTAAGGAGCCTGTTGCAGAATTCGGAGTTGGAACGGGTTCGTGGCGCGGTTGCAGCAGGTAGTCTTTGACACCGCTGGCTGGGCAGGATTCACTCGGGCCGACGCACCGACACGGATCGAGCAATGGCCGAGCACTTCCGCGAACCCGAACGCCGCCAGAAGGCCCTGCTGCCGGCCGACATGATGGAGTGGCTGCCGCAGGACGACATCGTGCACCTGATCGTCGAGGCGGTGGCGATGATGGACCTCTCGAAGTTCGAGGCTGGCTACAAGCTCGGCGGAGCGGGCAAGGCGCCGTTCGCGCCGCAGATGCTGCTGGCACTGCTGATCTATGCCTATTCACAGGGCGTGCGCTCCAGCCGGGCGATTGAGCGGCTGTGTCGTCGCGACGCTGGCTACCGGTTCATCGTCGGTGACGGCATCCCCGACCACACGGTGATCGCGCGCTTTCGTCAGCGCCACGCAGC
>CAIXDS010000039.1 GCA_903918195.1 uncultured Acetobacteraceae bacterium
AACCTGCCGCAGCCGCCCACCTTCCTGAAGGTGAACCCGTCGGACAGCCCGATCCTGATCTATGCGGTGCAGTCCGACCAGCTGCCGATGATTGCCGTCGATGACTACGCGGATAATATTCTGGCCCAGCAGATCAGCCAGATCGCCGGCGTGTCGCAGGTGTTCATCGGCGGCGAGCGCAAGCGCGCGGTGCGGGTGCAGATCGACCCTGCCCGCCTCGCCGCCATGGGGCTGACCCTGGAGGATGCCCGGCTGTCGCTGCAGAACGCCACCGTGGATTCGCCGAAAGGCACGGTCGATGGCGAGCGACGCAGCTTCACCATTTATGCCAACGACCAGCTGACCCGCGCGGCCGAATATGACGGCCTGGTCATCGCCTACCGCAACGGCGCGCCGGTGCGGGTGCGCGATATCGGCCGCGCCGTGGACGAGGCCGAGAACGTGCTGCAGGCCGGCTTCCAGAACAACAAGCCGGGCGTGCAGTTGGTCATTTTCAAGCAGCCCGGCGCCAACATCATCGACACCGCCGAACGCATCAAGGCCGCGTTGCCGCGGCTGCTGGCCGCCATCCCACCGGCGGTGAAGGTGACCGAGGTGATGGACCGCACGCAGACCATCCGCGCCTCGGTGCATGATGTGCAGTTCACCCTGATGCTGTCGATCGCCCTGGTGGTGATGGTGATCTTCCTGTTCCTGCGCAATCTCTGGGCCACCATCATCCCCAGCGTGACGGTGCCGATCGCGCTGCTCGGCACCTTCGCGGTCATGTATGTGCTGGATTACAGCCTCGATAACCTGTCGCTGATGGCGCTGACCATTGCGGTGGGGTTCGTGGTCGATGATGCCATCGTGATGCTGGAGAATATTTTCCGGCACATGGAAGCGGGCATGCAGCCGATGGACGCCGCCTTCAAGGGGGCGGGCGAGATCGGCTTTACCATCGTCTCGATCAGCGCCTCGCTGATCGCGGTGTTCACCCCGCTGCTGCTGATGGGCGGCATCGTCGGCCGGCTGTTCCGCGAATTCGCCATGACGGTCAGCATCGCCGTGGTGGTGTCGGCCATCGTGTCGCTGACGCTCACGCCGATGATGTGCTCGCGCTTCCTGCACCACGACCACGGCAAGCACGGCCTGGCCTACCGCATCGTCGAGCGCGGCTTCGACGCGCTGATCGGCGGCTACCGGCACACGCTCGACATCGCGCTGAAGCACCACCGCATCACCCTGCTGACCTTCCTCGCCACCGTGTCGTTGACCGTCTATTTTTACATCATCATCCCCAAGGGCTTCTTCCCCGAGCAGGATAACGGCATCCTGATCGGCACCTCCGAGGCCGCGCAGGATGTTTCCTTCAAAGAAATGATGCAGCTGAACCTCAAGCTGGGCGAGGTGTTGCTGGCCGACCCCGACATCGCCGCCTATTCCAGCACCATCGGCGCCGGCTCCAGCGGGCAGACCGGCAACAATGCCCGTTACTTCATTTCGTTGAAGCCGTTCGCGGAACGCCACGCCACCGCCCAGCGGGTGATCGCCCGGCTGCGGCCGGCGCTTGCCCGTGTCGAAGGCGCCCAGTTGTTTCTGCAGGCCGGCCAGGACGTGCGGGTCGGCGGCCGGCCGTCCAAGACGCTGTACCAGTTCACCCTGCAGGACGCCGACGCCGCCGAGCTGACCGCGTGGTCGCCGAAAGTGTTCGACAAGCTGGCCGCCCTGCCGATGCTGCGCGACGTGGCGACCGACCAGCAGAATTTCGGCACCACCGCCGTGCTCACCATCGACCGCGACGCCGCCGCGCGCTTCGGCATTCTGCCGCAGGCGATCGACGACACGCTGTACGACGCGCTCGGCCAGCGGCAGATCACCCAGTATTTCACCCAGATCAACACCTACCATCTGATCCTGGAGGTGCTGCCCGACCAGCAGCAGAACCTGTCGGTGCTGGACAAGCTGTTCATCACCTCCCGCACCGGCCAGGCGGTGCCGCTCTCCACCTTCGTCAGGATCGACACCACGCGGACGGGACCGCTGTCGATCAACCATCAGGGCCAGTTCCCGGCGGTGACGATTTCGTTCAACCTCGCCCAGGGGGCGGCACTCGGCCAGGCGGTGGATGCCATCACTGCGGTGATGCGCGATCTGCAGACGCCGATCACGCTGAACGGCACGTTCCAGGGCACCGCGCAGGCGTTTCAGTCCTCGCTGGCCAGCCAGCCCTATCTGATCGCGGCGGCGCTGATCGCCGTCTACATCATCCTGGGCATCCTGTACGAAAGCTACATCCTGCCGCTGACCATTCTGTCCACCCTGCCCTCCGCCGGCGTCGGCGCGCTGCTTATCCTGATGGCGGCGGGCTACGAGCTTTCGGTGATCGCGCTGATCGGCATCATTCTGCTGATCGGCATCGTCAAGAAGAACGGCATCATGATGGTGGATTTCGCCATCACCGCCGAACGGCGCGACGGCGAGACGCCGCTGAATGCCATTCGCCAGGCCTGCCTGCTGCGCTTCCGGCCGATCCTGATGACCACGATGGCCGCCCTGCTGTCCGGTCTGCCGCTGATGATCGGCACCGGCGCCGGCTCGGAACTGCGCCGCCCGCTCGGCTTCGCGATGGTGGGCGGGCTGGCGCTCAGCCAGATCATGACGCTTTACACCACGCCGGTTATCTACCTGTACCTGGAGCGCCTGCAGCGCTTCCTGGCACCGAAGCGCAGCCGTCGCATCCCCGCGCTCGCCGAGAAGATGGAGGCGACGGCCGATTGATACCAACCCGATCCCGGGTTCCAACGGAATCGGGCCTTGGCGGGTCCGGGGCGGCGCCGAGCACCTGGCGCACCTCCCGCCTGGCAACCAGCATCTGGCGCTGAACCAGCGGCGAGGCGGCGGCGTAACGCTGAGAGCTGGACAGTCGCAGAACATGTACTCCAAGGCGATCACGACCCGGGTGGCCATCGGTGTGGCTGGGGTCGGGCGAAAGCCCACCCGGCGGGTCAACGTTGGGTCACACATTCGTCGGCTTTTAGGCGGCATATTTCCACGGTTTATTTTCACGTATACGGTATAATATACGTTTTTATTTGATTATCCGTCCGATTACCGACGCTAAATCGTTAGTTTTCCCGACGTCGGAATATTGCGGACAGGGTTCAGTATCGTGCCGCTGCACCCGGCATTCGGGCGCGTAGCGCGACGGTCCCCATCACCTCGGTCTCGGCGACCTTGGCCGGCAGACGACGGCGAAAGCCGTGGAACGGCGCGCGGAAACGGCCTTCGCCGGACCGCGAAGGCAGCTTTCAACAAAATTTTTCGTGCGAACTCTCATAATACCAAGTTGTAAAGTTGTTTCAGCTTTCACCGATTTTTTGTTGTAACTTATCGCCTGACCAGGAATAATCCACTATCCGTTCGATCGCCCGCCGATCCGGTGTCGGCGCAAACGACACCGGCTTCACGAGAGCGGCACGCATGGGGACCCGTTGCGGCAACGGGACAGTATCCATCAACTCTGCCGCAATGGCGGCAAGGCAAGGAGTGGCTTGAATGCGCAAGACCCTGGTCGCCAGTGCGGCCATGATCGGCGGAATGCTGGCCTGGGCGGCACCTGCCGCTGCCCAGCAGCAAACCCAGACCCCCACCACCCCCCCGCCCGCAGCGACGCCAGTGCCGAATTACGGCCAGCCGTTCGGGCCGGCCACGGCGACACCCGGCGTGGCCTATTGGCTCACCCCGCCGCTCAGCACGGCCACGCCGACCCAAACCAGCTTCGCCCCGACACCCGGGTCAACGCCGGGACCCGGTTCCGGCCCGCCGGACGGGCCAAACACCACCGCCATTCCAGCCTTTTGGAACAACCCGCCGCTCTCGCCCGGCAACCTCACCGTGCGCCTGCAAGGGAAGTTGAGCGTTGACATCGGCGCCGTCGCCGACAGCGGCCAACATCCCAGCCAGGTCACGCTGACTCCGGGTGCGGCGCCGGTAGCCACGAACACGAAACTGGCAAACTACCTCATCATGGACTACGCCCGTCTTTATCCAAGCCTGGATGCCGTGGCGGCGAACGGCATCAGATACGGCGCCTTTCTCGAGATCCGGGCAGACACCAGCGCCGCGCCGGGTGGCGGCGCCAACGGGTCGGTCTCCGCTGCCAATATATCGCGCGGCCAGATGTACTTCTATCGCGAGACGGGGTATGTCGGTTCACCCAGCTTCGGTTATGTCCGCTTCGGTGAAACCGATGGACCTTTGTCGTTATTCACCACCGGCACCAACGAGGCTTTCAACACCGGCGGCTGGAACGGCGATAAGGTGGGCTTCACCACCAACACCATTCCGGTCTGGCCCTTCGCCAACTACCCGAACGAAATCAACACGGGGAAAGTGGTCTACGTGTCGCCGCGCTACGCCGATACGTTCGACTTCGGCGTCTCGTTCGAGCCGGACACGGGAGGCAACGGCCCGACCATCGGCAACTGCCCGTACGCGAACACGGTGGCGGGGACGGGCAGCGCGGCCATCGGGTGCGACACGACGTCTTCCACCTCGGTGGCCGCCGAAACCGGGCGGCGGCGCAACACGATCGAAGCGGTCGCGCGCGGGATCGGCTCGATCGGCCCGGTCGGTATTGCCGGCACGCTGGGCGGTGCCACCTCGGGCCACGTGGCATATGACGGCACGAGCGCCGTGACGCACTATGATGGGTTGGGCGTCCTCGATTCCGGTATTCAGCTCAACTATCGTGGGTTCCAGGTCGGCGCCCACATCCTCACCGGCCATATCAACGGCGCCTGGTCGCTCGACCCGAAGGGCGGCCGCGACGCGGTGGACTGGAACGCGGGCGCGTCCTACACTGTCGGACCGCTGACCTTCGGCGTGCAGTACGTCAACTTCGAGAGCGCCGGCGCCTGGACGCCCTCCGCGATCAACACCGGACGAACGCGGACGGAATCCGGCGTGGGCGCGGGCGGTACGCTGAACATTGCGCCGAACACCTTCCTGCTCCTTAATTATCTGTATGGCCAGCGGCACCAGTCGGGCGTGGACCTGCTCACCGGCGTCACCAACGCGCATACGAACAACAATACTTTGGCGCAAGGACTCAGCCTGAGCGCGAGCATCCGCTGGTAACGCCGGCAGACACACGAAAAGGGCGTCCGGCCAAAGCCGGATGCCACCTCGGTGCAGTCCCATCGCGAGCCTGCGTCTGTACGACGAAGCACGCACCGTCCCGATGCCGGTCTGACTGCGGACATACTGCATGTCGCACTTCGCGCGCGCCGTGGCCGCGCCAGAGGGGCTCCATCGGGCAGTGGATTGTGGTGCGGTGTCGATACCGCCAGTTGTCGCAAAATGCCGCGTTGGCCGCGCAACGTTGGCGGGCGCAATGGCTTCGATCGGGAAACCGCTCGACGCGCCGTGATCGTAGTTTACCGTATTAGCGATTTTCTAAGTGACATTCTGCTATATACCATTATTTTTGGGTTGAATGAGCGGCCACCCTTTCGTCCTGACCCAGCACCCTCCCCTCCCCGCCCGAAGAACCGGTGGACCCGGGGGCCTGACCCTCAAGCCGGCCGGCCACCGCGCCCTGATCGCCGGTTGCACCGTGGTCGCAACAACGATGCAAGGCCTCGATTCCACCATTACCAACGTAGCACTTCCATATATTGAAGGCGGGTTGTCGGCGACCGCCGAACAGGTCACCTGGGTGTTGACCTCATATGTCATCGCCACGGCGATCATGACCGCGCCGGTCGGCTGGCTTGCCGCCCGGTTTGGCCGCAGGCAGTTATTCATCACCTGCCTCGCCGGCTTCACGCTGGCGTCCATGTTGTGCGGTGCAGCGCAGTCGCTGCCGCAGATGGTTTTTTGCCGCCTGCTGCAAGGCGCGTTCGGCGCTGCCCTGGTGCCGCTGTCACAGGCGACCATGCTCGACATCTATCCCATCGAGCGCCGTGCCCAGGCAATGGCGATCTGGGGCATTGGCGTGATGGTGGGCCCGATCCTCGGCCCGACGCTCGGCGGCTGGCTCACCGCCATGTGTGGCTGGCGCTGGGTGTTCTACGTCAACCTGCCGTTTGGCCTGCTCGCCATCACCGGCCTCCTGCTGTTCATGTCGTCTGGCGAACGGGATGACGTGCACCGTTTCGATTGGACCGGCTTCCTGGTACTCGCTCTCGGCATCGGCGCCCTGCAGGTGATGCTCGACCGCGGCCAGGGCCAGGATTGGTTCGCCTCGCGGGAAATCATCGCCTACGCCGTCCTGGCCGGCCTCGGGTTTTATCTGTTCGTCGTGCACATGCTCACCGCGGAGCGGCCGTTCCTGCCGCCCGGTGTCCTGCGCGACCGCAACCTGGCGGCAGCGCTGACGACCACGTTCCTGACCGGCCTGGTGCAATTGGCCAGCACCGTGCTGCTTGCAACCTACCTGCAGAAGCTTGCCGGCTTTCCGGTCGAGGCGGCGGGGCTTGCGATGGCGCCCCGAGGCGTTGGTACCATGGCGGGCATGCTGTTTGCCGGCTGGTTTGGCAGCCGCATCGGCCAGCACAGGCTCATGGCGGTGGGCACGCTGATGCTGAGCTGGACTCTCTACGACATGAGCCTTTGGACGCCGGACATTTCAGGAGACCGGCTGCTCGCGACCATCGTCGTGCAGGGATTCGCGACCGGCATTACGTCCAATGCGCTTTCGGTGTTGGCATACGCCACCCTGGCATCGCGCTGGCGCAGCGACGCGGCCGGGCTGATCAGTCTGTTGCGCAATACCGGCGGTGCCATCGGGGTGTCGCTCACGGCGGCTCTGCTGGCGCAGTTGACCCAGGTGGTACATGCCGGGCTTGCCGCCACTGTCACGCCCTTCAACCATGTCCTGCAGGGACTGCACCCGACCACACAGGCCGGCGCCCGGTTACTCGATGCCGCGATCAACCGGCAGGCAGCGAGCATTGCCTACAGTGACGATTTCCGGCTGCTGATGGCGGTGGCGCTGCTGCCGCTCCTCGTGCTGCCGTTGATGCGCAGTGGACGCCGCCCGATTCCGGATCGTATGGCCGACAATGTGGAGGATATGCGATAGGTTGAAGCCACGCTCTTTCGCGTCGACAGACCGAACTCGGGCTTGCCAGCCCTCGCCTTCAGTCTTTCGGTAGATGCAGTTCCGCCGGCCGCGAGGTCTGGTCTCCGGCGCTTCAGCTCCCCAGTACATCGAGGGTGATGCGATTGGTGAAGCGGACGGGATCGGTGCTGGGTTTCAGCACACCCGTCTCCTTCAGCGCCTGCGCGGTGAACAGCACGTGGCGACGGAATTCCTCCCCGACGGGGGCACCGTGATGTTCGTCATAAGGATAGCCGGAGATCATCTCGCCGAGCTCCTCAGGCTTGACCTGGCGCGGCGAGTAGAACTGCGCCGCCTCGACCGCGAGATTGTTGTGCTGATCAACGATTTTCGAGGCTTCGAGCAAAGCTCGGGTGAGCGCCGCGGCGGCCGGACGATTGTCACGCAGCAGTTTGCCGCCGATCGCCACCACGCAGCAGGTATATTTGCCCAACTCGCCGGTACCGTTGGAGGTCAGCGGGAACAGTTTGCCCTTGCTGCGCTTGACCGCGAAATAGGCGTTGGGATCGCCATCGGCGAAGGCATCGATCTCACCCTTGTCCACTGCGATGGTGAGAACATCGGCCGGGTACTGGTGCCAGGTGTAGGAGTCAGCCGGCACGCCGTTCTTCATGAGGTGCCATTCATAAAGCAGCTTCATGGGGCTGGTCAGGTCGGTCATGCCGATCCGCTTGCCGCGCAGATCCTGCAATGTCTCAATTCCGGCGGCATGCGAGGCGACCAGAATGGAGCAGCCGCCATGCAGGCCGGACGTCATCTTCATGTCGAAGCCGGCTTCAAGCGGCTTGAACAGGCGCATCAGGAAGGTGGCCGTGGCGTCGGCCTTGCCGAGTGCGATGGCCTCCACTTGCACCGTGGTGTCGTAGCCGACATTGACGGTTTCAACATCCAGCCCGTGTTTCTCAAAGATGCCCTGCCGCTGAGCGACAGCAACAGGAACGAGGCACAGCGCGGACGGTCCCCAGATGAGCGTAACCTTCGGGCGCGATTGCACCAGCGCGGGGGCGGCCAGTTCCTCGGTCGCGCGCACCGGCCCGGAGAGCAGGCCGAGCGGGGCCATCACCCCCACCGCAGCACCGGTGCGCAACAGACCGCGCCGGCGCAACGGAATTTGGCCGCTGGACGACGGCTTGTTCATAAGTCGATCCTCCTCGCTGGTGTCCCGAACGGCCCGCTTCAGCTGGTGAGCACGTCGAGCGTGATGCGATTGGTGAAGCGGACCGGATCGGTGCCTGGCTTCAGGATGCCGGTATCCTTGAGGCCCTGAGCGAAGTAGAGCACGTGGCGGCGGAATTCCTCCCCGGTCGGGCAACCGCGATGCTCGTCGTACGGGTAGCTTGCAATCATCTCGCCAAGTTCCTCCGGCTTGACCTGCCGCGGGGAATAGAACTGCGCAGCTTCGATCGCCAGAGTGTTGTTGCGATCGACCGATTTCGAAGCTTCCACCATGGCGCGGGTGAGCGCTGCGGCCGCGGGGCGGTTGTCGCGGATCAGCCTGCCGCTGATCGCCAGGACACAGCATGTGTATTGGCCCAGCTCACCGGTGCCGTTCGAGGCAATCTCGAACAGCTTTCCTTTGCTGCGCTTGATGACGTAGTAGGCGTTTGGATGGTTGTCGGCAAAGGCTTCAATCTCGCCCTTCTCGACGGCAATGCTGAAGACGTCGGGCGGGAACTGGCGCCACTCGATCGACTCGGGCGGCACGCCGTTCCTTTTGAGGTGGATTTCATAGAGCAGCTTCATCGGGCTGCTGAGGTCGGACATGCCGATCCGCTTGCCGCGCAGATCCTGCAGGGTTTCGATGCCGGCAGCGCGCGAGGCGATCAGGATGGAGCAGCCACCGTGCACGCCCGCGGTCAGCTTCACATCGAAACCTGCTTCCAGCGGCTTGAGGAAGCGGAGCAGGAAATTCGAGGTGGCATCGGCCTTGCCGAGCGCCAGCGCCTCCAGAATCGCCGAGGTATCGGAGCCGACATTGAGGGTTTCGACGTCCAGCCCATGCTTCTCGAAGATGCCCTGCCGCTGGGCGAGGCCGATCACGACGTTGCACAGGGACGATGGCGTCCAGATGATCGTGAGTTTCGGCCGCGACGGCACCAATGCGGGGGCTGCCAGACTTTCGGCCCCATTTGCGTGCCCGGCGAGCAGGCCGAGCGCGACACCGACGCCGCCACTCAGCAGGCCGCGCCGGTGCAAGGCGGACGCGTAGGGAAGCGTTGGCAGATCAGGCAATTGGCGTGGTCCCGATGCCGTCATGGCGCTGTGGCTCCTCACCAGAATCCGGCTATCCTATTATACTGTCGTTCACGGTGCGTCCATATAATTTCACTCTTTAGACAGTGCTTTTGCGATGTTACCGTCTGTTGACCACGACATGGCGATGGTAGCAGGAGGCAGGGCGAGACAGAGCCGCCGCCTGCCGGCACCACGCGGCGCCCTGCGCGGGTGTCTATGCAGCAATCCAGGTCGTGCATTAAAAGAATTACGGAATGCCGCCGCCCATTGCTAAGCTGCCATCGGCACCCGCCCACCAGATGCCGGCACCCGCCCGCGGCGGGATGCCGCAGTCAAGGCGGGATGCCGCAGTCGAGAAGGAGCCTTGCCATGCCGATCGAGACGAGCAACGCCGATACCATCGTCCTGCACGGCGGGTCCCACCGGGCCGACCCGGTGACCGGCGCCGTCGCGGTGCCGATCTACCAGAGCACGTCCTTCGACCTGCAGACCACCGAGCGGGCTGACCGGCTGGTCAATTTCGAGGAATTTGGCTACGTCTACACTCGCATCGGCAATCCGACCCAGCATGTGCTGGAAGAGCGCCTGGCAGCGATCGAAGGCGGGGCGGCAGCGCTGGCATTGGCCTCAGGCCAGGCGGCGACCGCACTTGCGGTGCTCACCCTGGTTCAGGCCGGCGACAACATCGTCACCGGCACCGATCTGTATGGCGGCAGTTGGAACTTCTTCGCCAACCGGCTGCACCAGTTCGGCATCGAGGCCCGCTTCGTCGATCCGGCCGACCCGGACGCCTTCGCCCGCGCCACCGACGACCGCACGCGGCTCTATTTCGGCGAGACCCTGCCCAACCCCAAGCTGCATGTGTTCCCGATCCGCGAGGTCGCCGGGATCGGCCGTGGTTTCGGCGTTCCGCTGATTATCGACAACACCACTGCCCCGCTGCTCGCGCGTCCCATCGCGCACGGAGCGGCGATCGTCGTGCATTCGGCGACCAAGTATATCGGCGGCCACGGCACCACGATCGGCGGCCTCATCATCGACAGCGGCCGCTTCCCCTGGGAAGAATTCCCCGACCGCCACAGGCTGCTGACCGGGCCCGACCCGTCCTATAACGGCCGGAGCTGGATCGACATCGCCCGCAAATTCGGGCCGGTGGCCTACATCTTCGCCGCGCGCGCCGGGCTGCTGCGCGATCTCGGCCCCGCCATCGCACCGCAGAGTGCATTCCAACTGCTCCAGGGGCTGGAGACGCTGCCGCTGCGCATCCAACGCCACAGCGAAAATGCCGCCCATGTCGCCACCTTCCTGTTGCAACAGCCCAAGGTTGAGACCGTCATCTTTCCGGGCCTGCAAACCGGCGAGGTGCGCCGCCGGGCCGATACCTTCCTGAAGGGCGGTTACGGCGGACTGGTCGGCTTCGAACTGGCCGGCGGTGCCGCGGCCGGGCGACGCTTTATCGACGCGCTGCAGCTGTTCTACCACGTCGCCAACATTGGCGATGCACGCAGCCTGGCCATCCATCCGGCATCGACGACACATGCGCAGCTTTCGCCCGAGGAACAGCGCGCCGCCGGCGTCACCCCCGGCTATGTCCGCCTCTCCGTCGGCATCGAGAATATCGAGGACATCGTCGCCGACATCACCCAGGCCCTCGGGCAGGCCTGAAGGAACGCGCGCCATGGCGATCAATCTGCGGACCACGCAGGCCGAAACCCGGGAGCAGCGGCTCGGCACCATCACCCACTGGGAAGGCAACGCCGGCCAGCTTGCCCGCGATTCGGCGCACACCCATGGCTGCGGCCGCGGCTGCGACAACGGCGGCCGGCGGCTGTGCGAACAGAGCACGCCGTTTGCCCAGGCCTCGATGTGCGCCGAGCACATCGCCGTCACCAACGCCACCATCATCCAGGAAGCGCTGGTCATCCAGCATTCGCCGATCGGCTGCGCGGTCAGCCAGTCTTCCACCTGCCGCTATTACCGCGACCTCGCCGCCCGCCGCGGCTGGAAGCTCGAAGATCCGCAGTCGATATGCACCAACCTCGGCGAGCAGGACATGGTGTTCGGCGGCATCGCCAAGCTGGAGCAAACGATCCGCGAGGCCTGGGAGCGTCACCACCCGAAGGTGATCTTCGTCGCCACCTCCTGCGCCACCGGCATCATCGGTGACGACGTGGACAGCGCCGCCCGCCAGCTCGAGGACGAAATCGGCATCCCCGTCGTGCCTCTGCATTGCGAGGGGTTCAAGTCCAGGCATTGGAGCAGCGGCTGGGACGTGATCGAGCACGGCATCCTGCGCCGTCTCGTGCGCCCCGACCCGCCGCGCAAACAGGACGACCTGATCAACGTCATTCATCTCGGCGGCCCGGACGTGTTCACCCCGCTGCTGGCGCCGCTCGGGTTGCGGGTCAATCTGGTGATGGGCGGCAACACGCTCGACCGGCTGGCGGAACTGTCGGAAGCGGCGGCCACGGTGACGATGTGTTTTGTGCTCTCCTACCTCGCCACCGGCCTGGAGCAGGAATACGGCGTGCCGGAAATCAAGGCGCCGCTGCCGTATGGGCTCGCCGACACCGACGAATGGCTGCGCGAAATCGCCCGGGTGACGCACCGCGAGCACCTGGTGGAAGACGTGATTGCCCGCGAGCGTGCCCGCATCGCGCCTGAACTGGCACGGCTGCGTCAGGCACTTGCCGGCAAGAGGGGTTTTGTCGCTGCCGGTGCCGCCTTTGCGCATGGGCTGCTGGCCGATCTGCGCGAACTGGGCGTGGAGGTGGACGGCGCCTATTCGTTTCATCACGATCCCAGCACCGACAGCGGCGATCCGCGGCAGGACACGCTGAGCCATCTGGTGGAGACCTGGGGCGACATCCCCAACTACACTGTCAGCCCCGATCAGCATTTTCAGGCGCATGCAGCGCTGCTGCGGGCCAAGCCGGATTTCGTGATCTGCCGGCACAGCGGCAGCATGGCGGTGCTGACGGCGCGCATGGGTATTCCGGTGCTGCCGATCTTCTATTCCAATGACGGGCTCGGCTATGAGGGGCTGCTGACCATCGGCCGGTCCATCCTGCGTATTCTGCCACGCAAGCGGTTCTGCGAGGATGTCGCCGCCCATTCGCGATTTCCCTATCAGCCCTGGTGGCTGGAGCAGACCAATCCGTTTGCGCTCGGCGCTGATCCGGCCTGACCGGCATGTCGCCTCTTGAAAGCAAGGCCGCAGCGGATGGCGAGTTCTGCAGCCCGTCCGGCCCGATCGAACAGGTCCGCTACGCCTGCAGCCTCGGCGCGCTGGCCAGCGTGATCGCCATTCCCGGCGCCATTCCGATCACCCATTGCGGCCCGGGCTGCGCGACCAAGCAGTTCCACGCGCTGTCCGGCCTCAACGCCTATCAGGGCGGCGAGTTCCACGTACCCAGCACGAACATTGGCAACCGCGAGGTGATCTTCGGCGGCACGGACCGGCTCGACGAGCTGATCGAGGCCACGTTGAAGGTGATGGAGGCCGGGCTGTTCGTGGTGCAGTCCGGCTGCATCCCCGGGCTGGTCGGCGACGACGTGGCCAGCGTGGTCAACAAGTACCGAAGGCGCGGCGTGCCGATCGTGTTCGCCGAGACCAGCGGCTATCGCGGCAACAACTTCACGGGTCACGAGACGATCATTCGCGCCATCATCGACCAGTATGTCGGCGCCTATGACGGCCCGCGCGAGGCGGGGCTGGTGAATGTCTGGTCGCTGCTGCCGTACCATAATCCGTTCTGGCGCGGCGACCTCGGGGAGATCCGCCGCATCCTGGAGGGAATCGGGCTGCGGGTGAACATCCTGTTCGGCCCGTCCAGCGAAGGCGTGGCCGAATGGCAGGCGATCCCGCGCGCGCAGTTCAATCTCGTGCTGTCGCCCTGGCTTGGCCTCGCCACGGCACAGCATCTGCAGCAGACCTACGGGCAGCCCTTCCTGCATGTCCCGGCGATTCCGATCGGCGCGAAGCTGACCGGTGCATTCCTGCGCCAGGTGACGGCGTTCGCCGGCCTGGACCCGCAACGGGCAGAGGCGTTCATCGCCCGCGAGGAGAAGGAATACTATCTCTACCTGCGTGACTTCTCAGCTTTTTATGCCGGCTGCACCAGCCAGTACCGGCTGCCGTCGCAGCTCGTGGTGGTCAGCGAGAGCGCCTACAACCTCGCAGTAACGCGGTTCATGGTCGACCAGCTCGGCCTGGTGCCGGGCCGACAGGTCATCACCGAGAACCCGCCGCAGGCGTTTCGCGACGCGATCCGCGCGCAGTATCGTCGCGTTGCCGATGGGGTGAGCGCCGAGGTGGATTTCGCCGAGGATGGCCATCTCATCCGTCGCCTGATTGGCGAGACCGACTTCACCGGGCAGTTGCCGATCGTGTTCGGCTCCACCTGGGAAGGCGAGGTCGCCAGGCAACTCGAGGCGCCGCTGGTCGAGATCGGCTATCCGAGCACCGACGAGGTGGTGCTGTCGCGCAGTTATGTCGGCTACCGGGGCGCGCTCGCGCTGATCGAGCGGACCTACACGACCGTGGTGCGCGCGAGCACGATGGGATAACCGGGCCAGGGCGTCCGATGGTGAAGCGGCGGCCAACACAGGATCACCGCCAGGGCTGTCCCGACGGGCAAATTCACTGGGGGACGCGAGGCGCAATGGACGCTGCGATATATACGATCGTAGCTGATCGTAGTTAATACTGGAACAACCGTTGGCGAAGGTGGTTGGGTCCGGCACCTTCCGCCGCCCTTTCCGTCCGCGAGAACCCACTCGAGGTATTGCATGCCCGCTTGCGACGTCGAACCCGCACCGCATCCGCCAGCCCGAACCGGCGTCGACAGCGGCGTCAGCCGGCGGTCGCTGATGGGTGCTCTCGGTGCGGGCGCGCTGGCCGCAACCGTGTTCAGCCCGCTTATCGCCAGGGCTGCGGGCAGGCTGGAGGAAATCCGGATCGACTACGCCTATTACAATCCGGTCAGCCTGGTGCTGAAGGAAAAGACCTGGCTGGAGCAGGATCTGGCCAAAGACGGCATCAGGGTCCGGTGGGTTCTGTCGCTGGGGTCGAACAAGGCGCTGGAATACCTGAACGCCAGCAGCCTGGATTTTGGTTCGACCGCCGGTGCTGCCGCCCTGCTGGCCCGCATCAACGACAACCGGTGAAATCGGTCTATGTCACGTCCAATCCCGAATGGACGGCGCTGCTGACCCAGGGCGGCTCGGCCATCCGGAAAGTCACCGATCTCAAAGGAAAGCGCATCGTCGCCACGCGTGGCACCGATCCGCACATCTTCCTGATCCGCACCCTGGCGGCGAACGGCCTGACCGAGAAAGACGTGCGGGTGGTGCTGCTGCAGCACCAGGACGGCCGGCTCGCGCTGGCCAAGGGCGATGTCGATGCCTGGGCCGGCCTCGATCCGCTGATGGCACAGAGACCGTCCATTTTGTGGGGGGGGTCAGGCGGCCCGACGATATGGGCGTTTGGCCCGCCACTCAGCGGCGGCATGGTCCTTGTCGAAGGTGCCGTTCATAACCGCGGTCCGAACCTTGAGCATCAGATGTGCCCCATGGGGCGACCATCGCATTTGTTGGTTGGCATTCATCCGGCGGTGCAGCAGCCACTGCACCGTGCTCTCCGTAGTGGCCGTCGAGATCGGCTGCTCGCAGCGGCGGGCCGTCGCGTAGTCAATGATGATGTCGGATTGCCCGGACACGTCTCAGGTATCCCCTCATTTTGAAAAGCCGCAGCAATATCAATCGGTTGGCCGTTCGGAGGCGATGGCGCAAGCTCTTGATATCGTTGGCCATTCTCAAAATGAGGGGATACCTAAGCGGACACGTAGGTCTCCAGAGCACGAAGCACAGCCGCAACCTTGCCCGCTGGCGCGGCAACGGGCGATGTCGCGTCGTTCGCCGTGGCCTCGAGCGAACCGATTGTGTCGCCGATGAGATCAAGCGCCCGCTGTACCTGGCCGTGCCACAGGCGCCAGCGGATGTGCTGGTCGACGACATCCGCGAGGCGGGCGTCTTCCTGGCGGTCCTCGGCCGTATCGTCGGGCCAGCCTTTGAC
>CAIXDS010000040.1 GCA_903918195.1 uncultured Acetobacteraceae bacterium
AGCTTCTTGCCGCCGCGCGCGCGCCCGTTCAGCCGGAGCTGCATCTGCGGCCGAACAAGCTGGCCAGCTACAAATATGTGGCGACCGTTCTGGCCTCGGCCCAGCGGCTTGGGGTGACCAAGATCAGCCTGATCGGCTGCAAAGAGCTTCTCGACTGAGGGGGGCGTGATGCCGGTTCGTTGCTCGCATCTGTCGCTGGCCGTCGTACTGCTTATTGCCGTGCCCGCGCCCATCCGGGCCGCCGCGGAAGATAACGCGCTTCGCCCGGAAGTCGGCAAGCCGCCGAGGGGCTCGTCAAGGAACAGAAATTCGCCGCCGCCCTGGCGGAAATCCGCAAGGCCGAAGCAGCACGGAACTCAATTCGGGCGCCAGCGGCGAGCATTCGGAGCTGGCAGCGATCTACGTCGAACGTGGCCTGGATGCGGCTCTGGCAAGACAGATCGCCGACGAACTCACGGCGCATGACGCCCTTGGAGCGCATGCCCGCGCCGAACTCGGCATCTCCGAAGCAACGCGGTACCGCCCGATTCAGGCTGCGTTGGCGTCGGCCGCGAGTTTCGCTGCTGGCGCCGGTACGCCTTTCATCGTGACGGCGCTCGCACGGACGGCCGCTCTGCCGATCGCCGTGTCTGCGACGTCGCTGCTCTTTCTAACGTGACCGATGGCTGACGCGACGAGCTATGCAGACAATCTTCCGCGCAATCGCCTCCGGCGATAGGACGAAATCGACGCAGCCACTCGCGATCGCGGACTCCGGCATGTCGGGGAAATCGGTGGTATCGGGCTCCTAGGCAATGGTTATGCCGCCCGCGCCCCTTATGCCGCACAAAGCCGCCGCCCCATCGCCGTCATAGCCTGAAACGATGACGGCGATCAGTTGCCCGTGCCAATGTCGCGTCAGAGAAACGAGGCACACCGTAATCACATCCGGCCATCCGCGAGGCTTCGATATCGGCTTTAATTGAAACGCCCCGTCACGAACGTGCAGGTCGCGTTTCTCGGGGATGATGAAGACCCGGTTGGGCGTGACGGGCAATCCTTCGGTGATAAGGTCTACCGGCATTTTCGTGTGGCGCGGGAGTATCTCAGGAAGCAGTGTGGCCACGGTTCTGAGATGGTTCACGATAACGATGGCTACACCCATGTTGTTCGGCAAGTGGTGCAACAGTCTGGTATACGCGTCAAGCCCCCCGGCGGAACCGCCGACGCAGACGATCGGGAAGTCTTTCGATTGCCCCTTTATCGCCATGTGTCGCAGCAAGCCGGCTTGGCGACAGCGAGCAGGTAAGCGGACCATCGGGTGCGCGCATTACTCATGTTGCTGCGCGTCGGCTCCCTTGACGATATGAGCCACGGCAGCCTCCGCCTGTTGTTGTATTTGCTGGAGATGGGCTTCGCTCCGAAAGCTCTCCGCATAGAATTTGTAGATACCCTCTGTACCGGATGGCCGCACGGCGAACCAGCCATTGTCCGCGACGACCTTCAACTCTCCGATCGGAGCGCCGTTGCCGAGTGCCATGCTAAGCTTGAGACGAACCGCCCCGTCGGCCAGTTCAGGCATGTCGATTTGATCCGGGGACAGCGCCAGCAACCGTGCCTTTTCAGCCGGTGTCGCGGGGGCATCGATCCTTTCGTAGAAAGGCGTGCCAAGCTCGCGCGCAATCTTTAAGGAGATTGCCACCACCCTGGAATCCAGTATGAGCCTCGCCGGAATATGCGCCTCGTTGAAACTTTGCTTGAACGATGATCCGCGATGGCCGGACGTGCCGAAGCTGACACGTTGGGACGCAATCGTGGGGTCTGGCTTGTCGGTGAAATATGCGATGATCAACCGTGCCACCTCGACAAGGCGCGACGGCTCGAGGGGCTTGCCGGCAAGTGGGCTTAACACGACCATTGCCGTTTCGCCTGCGGGGTCATCCCAGCACCACCTGAACCTTGTGGGTGGCGCCATCGTCCGCCAGAGCCAGCGCCTGCGTCGCTGGTTGTGCGATGCCATCCAGCGCGACCAAAATAACCCCCTTGCTGACCCTAGCCGGGTTCTGGACCGTGATCACATAACAGGCCGACCGCCAGGTGATCGTGACCTCGAAACCGGGCCAAGCGCGGGGAATCGTGGGGGCCAGCAGCAGAAATCCGTCGCGAATGGACACACCGAGAATGCTCTCGACCCCAACCCGCTGCATCCAGCCGGCCGAGCCCGTGTACCAGGACCAGCCGCCCCGACCGACATGAGGTGGTTGAGAGTAGATGTCTGCCACGACGACGTAAGGCTCGGTCTTATAGCGAGCGACATCGGCTTGCGTCAGTGCATGATTGATCGGGTTAATACCAACGGCCGGTGAGTATGACTCTGTGCGGGGGCTATCCTGAGGACGCGATCTGCGATTCGATGTCTACTGATATCGATTCGCGGGGTTGGCGATGGCGGTGGCGATCACTCGGAGGGATCTGTCGGCGGCGGATTTGCGCGCCCAGGAGCCTGTTGCAGAATTCGGAGTTGGAACGGGTTCGTGGCGAGTTTGCAGCGAGTATTTTTTGACA
>CAIXDS010000041.1 GCA_903918195.1 uncultured Acetobacteraceae bacterium
AGTGGCGTTGCCGCCGCTCGTGCGGCAGGTGCCGACCAGCACGCCACCACCCAAACCTGCGGCCCTGCCAACGCCACCCCGTCGCCGCGGACGCCCGCGGCGTGGTGCCACGCTGCTCTGAATTTCCTGGATTCGCGTTTAGTATCATGATGTTCGTAAAACTCACTGTCCAACTTGAGTCGAACACGCAGGGATGGCGGCGGCTTCGATCTCTTTGACGCTGAACGCGGGGGAGCATGGGCACTGCCGGCAGTTTGCGAGACTCGCTGCCTCTATCAGGACGTTCGAAAAGCTCGTTGTCCGAATTGAGTCTAATGTTCCGATTCCAGCGCAGAATTTCCAAGCTTCCAGGCCTGGCGGAAGGAAGGCAACGGTGCGGCGAACGAGGCGGGCATTGCCGCAGGAACTCCAGCGGTCTGCTGCAAGGTCAGCAGACTGAGTTTGACACGGTCGTTCATGCGATCAACATGGCTATAGTACCGTTTGTAAAATGCCACGAACGACGGTCCGTCCCCGGACGGAAGACCAGCGCGGTTCAGCCACCATTCCAGCGGTCTCCGCTCAGCGCTGAGCCGGTCATAAACCGCGGCGAAGTGGCGCAGATTCTCCGCGAGATCGCTGTACCGCCGATCAGCGGTGATGCGGTTGAAGTAACTCGGGAACGATCCGAGAATGGGGATGTCGTAGAAGATCAGGTTCACATCGGTATCGTATAGATCATTGGCTTCCCGTATCGGCTCCGCGATGGCGATCGCCCCTGGACCAATCGGCAGCCAGTCATCATGCAGCAGAGCCTGGCGGGCGGCCTCATCACGAAATAGCAACAACGGATTGTCAAGCGGCAGGTCGTTGGATCGCCTGATCTGGTTGACGAACTCGTTCTTTGGGACCGGAAATGACAAAGCCGAAACCAGGAAGAACCGGTCGGTCGGCCACTCCTCCCACAACCCTGCCGAAGCGAGCACATTATGGGTAAAATGTGAGCAGTTATTCCCCACGACTGTCATCGACGACATCCGTTGGCCATCGCGGTATTGAAAGTTTTGTGCATTGAGATATGCGACCACACGTCGCATCTGCGCCTGGCTTACCGGCAGCCGGGCGCAATAGCGACCGCGACCGAGGGAAATGCCGTAGTCGGTGGCAATTGATGCTTCATACATGAAGTCGTAGCGCGTCATGCCGGTTGGCAAATCATCAAACACTGCTTCGTGGAATCGGATACCGTTCAGGATACCGAGTTGTTTCGCCCGAGCCTGGGTTCGAGCGTAGGAGGTGCTGTTGACGCTTTCATCTTGTCGCAAATCACCGTCGAAGAAGAAGTCCCGGCCGGGCGTGGCGACCCAGGCGGCATTGCTGAAATGGCCATTTGCGCTGAGCCCCACACCAGACTCTGCCGATGGTCCGGCCTCGTCGCACATTTGGACAGCGGGATGTGAACTCTTCGTATCCCGGCATACTCCGTTCAGATAAACCACAGCATGGCCGCCCGACCCGCCCTGATATTCGAAGCCGAACCCATGCTTCTTTTTCATCCCAGAGACCGCGCATGTCTCAATGAAAAAAGGATAAATCGTGGCATACAGGGCAGGATCGTCCGGTGCACCGGGCAGGTTGAAACTTGTGCTTTCGCACCCGCCGAGCAGCAACAGCAGGGCCGCGAAGATGTGATGCATTATCGGCGTGCGATTCGCCAGAATCGGGTGAGGGGGCGGCAGCTTCGGCCCCCCGGCGATGCTGCGGGCGCATTCCCGCGCCTTCTCATTGGCGGCGATGCCCGGGAACAACCGGCGCACCTCGATCATGGCAGATAGCTCCCCCTCCTCCTTCTCGAACGTGCGGCGGGAGGCGGCAGCTTCGGTCTCGGTGACGAAGAACATGCGCCGAGCATGTACGCGCGGGTGGGGCAACGGGCAAGCGCCACCGACCCGAACCAGCCCGTTGATGAACGCGCTCCCGGTTGATTCGGTGTGGTTAACGTGATGGGGCGGATGATCTGTGGCGCTTGTGCGGCAGCAGGCAAGACAGCCGGAGATACGGGTGATCGGACGCTTCCCGGATCGTTCGGCTGGCGCCCGGGCATGGAACGTGGTGGAATCGCGCCATGCCCGCGCGCCCGCAATCTTCCGATGGCAGCATGGAGACACTCGTGCTCATAGTCGAAACCCCATGATCGGCGGCGGACTGTTCAGCCGATACTATCTCGACGAGGGCGTCCGGCAAGATTCTGCCTGGGGCGAACTGCTCGACGCGGAGGTTGCAGCTTTTGCGACGACCGCCGCTGCACACCTCCACAAGGTCCCCGAGGCCCAGCGACTCGGTGAAGCGGAAACCGAAACGCTTGTCATCTTTCCACTCCTGACGGCTCTCGGCTGGTTGCACCTTCCACAGCAGAAGGCCGCCAAGCGGCGCGACGATGTCCCGGACGCGCTGCTGTTTCTCGATGCTGAAGCCCAGCGACATGCCCTCGCCAGTCCGGCAGGCCCTGAGCGCTGGAAGCAAGCGGCCGTCGTCAACGAGAATAAGGCATGGGACCTGCCGCTGGATCGCGCATCCGGGAAGGCGATCCGCACGCCCGCCTCGCAGGCCCTGCGCTACCTTCGCCTTGCTGACGAACATACTCTCGGCCTGGTGCGTTGGGCCTTGCTGACCAATGGCAGATGGTGGCGGCTCTATTACGCGGGTGCGTCGTCCGTCGCCGACCGCTTCCTGGAAGCGGATTTGCCGGCACTGGTTGCCGATGCGGCGACGTCTGAGGGCCTGGCCCGACTCAAGACATTCGTCCTGCTGTTCCGACGCGCAGCCTTTGCGCCCGATGCCACCGGCCATTCCTTCCTGTTGCGGGCGATGGAGGAAGGCCGAACGTGGCAGCAGAAGGTCACGGCGGACCTGTCGCGCAATATCTTCAACACGGTTTATCCGGAACTGCTGAAATCGCTTGGCATGGCGGACCCTTCGCGCCGGCCGTCCGATCCTGCGTGGGCCGAAACAATCCGGCACAGTGCGGTGGTGCTGCTCTACCGGTTGTTGTTTCTGCTCTATGCCGAAGACCGGGACCTGCTGCCGGTGCACCATGCGGGCTACCAGCCACGCTCCCTGAGCCGACTGCGGGAGGAAGTGGCGCAGGCGATCGACTCGGGGCGAACGCTGTCGCAAACCGACGCTTTCTGGTGGAGTTCCCTGCAAACCCTGTTCAAGGCGGTGGACAAGGGCAGCGACGCGATGGGGCTGCCTGCCTACAACGGCGGCCTGTTCGATCCACGGGAGGCGCCGGTTTTGCACGGCGCCGACTTGCCGGACGCGGCACTGGCGCGTGTCCTCGACGGGCTGTCACGCCGATCCGAGGGAGAAGAGAAACGGCGGGTCAACTACCGCGACCTGTCCGTGCAGCAGTTGGGCGCGATCTACGAACGGCTGCTGGATTTCGATGTGGCCGTGGATGCCGAGGGTGCCGTCGTGCTTTCGGCGGACGGCATGGCGCGAAAGGTCAGTGGGTCCTTCTACACGCCGCCGGCGCTGGTCCGCCTCATCCTTGATTCGGTCATCGGGCCGCATATCACCGGGCGACGGGCGGATTTCGTGGCGAAGGCAGGCAGCTTGAAACGCGACCGGCGGCCGGTCGCGGAGCGTATCGCCGATCTGCGCCGCTTCGATCCCGCCGAGGCCCTGCTGGGCCTCAAACTGGCCGACCCTGCGATGGGTTCGGGCCATTTCCTGGTCTCGATTGTCGATCGGCTGGCCGATGCCGTGCTGCTGGCGATGGAAGAGGCGGCGGTCATCGCGCAGGCCGATGGCGGGCTGATGGCCTACACGTCCCCGATCGCCGACCGCATCGAGGTGGAGCGTGGCAGGATTGAAAGCGCCGCCCGCTCGCATGGCTGGCCCTATCGACCGGAACAACTTGATGACCGGCACATCGTCCGCCGGCTTGTCCTCAAACGCACTGTCTATGGTGTGGACCGCAACAGGCTGGCGGTGGAGCTTGCGAAACTGTCGCTGTGGTTGCACAGCTTCACGGTCGGGGCGCCGCTGTCCTTCCTGGACCACCATTTGCGCCACGGGGATTCGTTGTTTGGCGCCTGGGTCGCCGATACCGGGGACCAACTCGCCAAGCGCGGGTCGATGATGCTGCATCAGGCCGTGGAAAGCGCGCGCGGCGCTGCCGCCGGCATGGCGCGCATTGAAGACCTGGCGGATGCCGACATTGCGCAGGTGAAGGAAAGCGTGGCCGTGTTCGAGACGGTCGAGGAAGCCACCGCCAAGCTGCGCGCGTTTCTGGACTGCTGGCATGCCCTTCTGTGGCTGCCGTCCGTTGCCGACACAATTCCGGCAAACGCCGACCGGAAGGCCCGCGCCCGCACCATCCGGGAAGCCGAGGCGGAGCGGCAGCGGGTCGTCAACACCTGGCTGGACGGGTTGTGCGGCGACCCGGTTGCGCTCGCTGCGGGCACGCAACCGCCCTCTGGCATTCCGCGCAACGCCCGTGCGGTCGCCGCCCTGCTGGCCGATCTGCGCGCGATTGCGCGGCGGCGCTGTCTGCTGCATTGGCAGCCCGCCTTCCCAGGCGTTTGGACCGCGTGGAAAGGCATGGACGTGCGCGGCGGATTCGATGCCGTGGTCGGCAACCCGCCTTGGGTTCGCCAGGAATCGCTGAATGAGATCAAGGACGTCCTGAAGGAGCGGTATCGGACCTACGAAGGCAAGTCCGACCTGTCCACCTTCTTTGTCGAACAGGCGATGCGGCTGGTCCATCCCGGCGGCCGCGTCGGGTTCGTGCTGCCGAACAAGTTCTTCAAGGCCGAATATGGCGAACCACTGCGCGACTTTCTCGGCACCGCGGCGTGGGTCGAGACGGTGGTGGATTTCGGCCACAACCGCGACCTGTTCCCCGAAGCCGATGTGTTTCCCTGTGTCCTGGTGGCGCGGCGGCAGAATCCGGCGGAAGAGCCGCCGACCCATGCCACCGCCGCCGTGGTGCCGCCAGATCGGGTGATACAGGAGCACTTGACGGGCGTGGTGGAGGCGCTGCGGTTTCCGATTCCGCTGCCGGCGCTGGCAAAGTCGGGGTGGGTGTTGGAGCCACCCGCCGTGCTGGCGTTGATGCAACGGCTGTCGCGGGAACATCCTTCGCTGACCGAATACGCGGGCGGCGCACCCCAATACGGCGTGAAGACCGGCTTTAACGAAGCCTTCGTAGTGGATACAGCCACGCGCGAGCGGCTGGTGACAGCCGACCCGGCAGCGGCCGACCTGATCCGCCCGTTCCTTCGTGGCCAGGACATCGGACGCTGGGCTTCTGACTGGCCCGGTCAGTGGCTGATCTTCACCCGCCACGGAACAGACATCGAGCGTTACCCCGCCCTCAAAGCGCACCTCTTGCCGTATCGGGCCTCACTTGAACCCAAACCGGACAACTGGACCGGCTCCGACTGGACTGGACGCAAGCCTGGAAAGTATAAGTGGTGGGAGATTCAGGATAGTGTTGCGTATTATGAAGCCTTTGGATCACCGAAGATCATATATCAGGTCATCCAATTCTACCCAGCATACAGCATCGAACATGACGGGCGACTCTTGAACGATAAGGGCTTCATGATTGCAAGTGCCGATCCGTTCCTGCTGGCGGCTCTTAATAGCCCTCTGCTTTGGTGGTTTAGCTGGCGTCACTTGGGACACATGAAGGACGACGCCTTGACCCCCCAAGGCTTCAAGATGGAAACCCTGCCGGTCGCCCGGCCGGATCAGCAACAGGCGGACATTGCGGCCGACCTGACCGTCCGCCTCGCCGACATCCACAAGGCACGGCTCGCCGCCCAACATGCCCTGACCGGCTGGATGCGCCTGGAACTGGGACTCGCCGACCCGCCCCACGCCGCGCAGTCGCCCTTCGCTCTGTCGGCTGATGCCTTCGCCGATGCTGTCCGGAAGGCCCTGCCCAGGTCGCGCAAGCTGAGCGTCGCCGCAGTCACCGCAATCCGGCAGGCGCACGCCGAGACGGTGGCGCCGGTCGCAACCAGGTTGCAGGAAGCCGCGCGCCTGGAACGCGAATTATCCGCCACGGTGAACGCCGCCTACGGGCTGACGGCTGAGGAAGAAGCCCTTGTCTGGCGAACAGCGCCGCCCCGTATGCCGATTCCGCCAGCCGGAGGGTGAAGGGAAAGGCAGGCAACGGCGGCACCGCGCCCTTCCGATGGTCGCTGCGAAGCCGAACGCCTGTGATCGGGGGCGGATACGACCGAGAAACCCACCAAAAACGACGAAGGCGGCCCGAAGGTCGCCCCAAAATCGTGCCGAACCCTACAAAATGGATTGGCGTCCCGTAGGGGATTCGAACCCCTGTTACCGCCGTGAGAGGGCGGTGTCCTAGGCCTCTAGACGAACGGGACAGCGGACGGGTGGCTTCTACGACCTTCCCTTCCGGACATCAAGCCATCCCCCCCAAGGCAATCGGGGGAAGGAAGTGCGTGACAAGACGCCAGAGTGGCGAATCTGTGGCGGTCCTATGAATTGATTGGCGGAGGACGGCGAGGGATGGCGCAGCAGCGGACGACGCGGCGGTTTTCGCAGCGGCGGCCCTTCTTCGCCATTTCAATGACCTGCCCGACCCGCGCCAGCGCGGCAAGGTCGCCCGTTCGCTCGCCGACGTTCCGGTTGGGTGCCTGCCATAGCGCCGCTCGACAGCCAGGGATCGCCGCCTTGAGAAAACAGCACGCGGCGCGGCCGCCGTCTTCATGTCGCCGCCAGCCAAAAGGGCAAAGGGATGACCCGCCATAACGATTATCGCAGGTGACGGCCGATCGGGTTCCCCCGGGGTCTCAACGGTATCGCCGCGTTCCCGAACCGGTCGAGCAAGTGCTCCATCGCCAGCGAGACGAAGAACGAATTTACAACGAGCACGACATAAAAATAGAGACCTGGCAGTATATCAACAGATCCAATGCCAACCCCTCTAATTGCTACGACAAATATCGCGATTAACATGATGTCCAACATGGATAATTTTCCGAGAAGAATTATCAATTTGTGGAATTTGGTCGCGCGGCGCACATCAAGAAAGTACCATGCGCAGCCCGAAGCGATCAATTTTATGCTGGGTGCAACGATTCCGAAAAAGAAAACCACCATGAATAGCAACAAATCCGTCTGATAGAGATCGTATGCAGCCTGCACCAACACAATTTCCTGGCGCCGAATGAAGGAAATCCGAGTAACGAGAAGTGGTTCAAATAGAACATAGCCAAAGAGTACAAGGTTGACCGCAATTGCTGGTCCAACAATGCGCTGCCAGCCACGCGCCAAATTTGCCGCGGTTTCGCGCCGCATCATGTGGGGTCCTGCTCATCACCGTTGCCTGGTTCGGATTATGCGCCAGGCCTCGCAGGCATGGTAGTCAGGGCGAGGTCTGGTTGGGGGAGGCGGGCCGTCACCGCAACGTTCGGACGACGAGACCCAACCTGAAAAACATGTCATCCGCCGACCTGTGCCTCGCCGGAGGCTCTGGCGCCCGGAAGCTCACTACGGCCTTGCTGGCCGGCTTGAGCGCGGAATTTGGTGCCCAGGAGAAGACTCGAACTTCCACGACCTTGCGGCCACAGGTACCTGAAACCTGCGCGTCTACCAATTCCGCCACCTGGGCAGGTGCGCCCCGGACACGCCGGGGCAACGGGAGGCGGCGATTTAGACCCCGGTCACCGGGGCGTCAACTGGCAAAAGCGGCGGCGGCGGAAGATGGGGCGGCGCAAGGTCAAATCCCGGCCGCCGCTTGAGACAGAAGGAGGGCAAGCCTATGAAATACCCCATGGCAGGAACGGGCGAGGAAGCAATGTCAGGTGTGACGCGCAAAGTCGCGACGGTGTTCGGCGGCTCGGGCTTCATCGGGCGCTACGTGGTGCAGCGGCTGGCCCGCCAGGGCTACGTGGTGCGCGCCGCAATGCGCGATCCCGAGGCGGCCTCGGCGCTCAAGACGATGGGCAGCGTCGGCCAGATCGTGCGGCTGCGCGCGCCGGTGACCATCCCGGAGGCGGTCGCGCGCGCCGTCGAGGATGCCACCGTAGTGGTGAACCTGGTCGGCATCCTGGCGGAACGCCAGCCGGGCGATTTCCACCGCGTGATGGCCGAGGGCGCCGGCAACGTGGCGCAGGCAGCCGCCGCCGCCGGGGCGACCCGCCTGGTGCATGTCTCGGCGATCGGCGCCGACCCGGCGAGCCCGAGCGGCTACGGCCGCGCCAAGGCCGCGGGCGAGGCCGCGGTGCTGGCCGCCTTCCCGACCGCCACCATTCTGCGCCCCTCCATCGTGTTCGGCGCCGAGGACCAGTTCTTCAACCGGTTCGCCCGTCTGGTGCAGCCCTTGCCCTTCATGCCGGTGATTTCCGGCGCCACGCGGTTCCAGCCGGTCTATGTCGGCGATGTCGCCGACGCGGTGATGGCGGCCATCGACCGCCCGGATACGGCCGGCCGCATTTTCGAACTCGGCGGGCCGAAAGTGTATACTTTCCGCGAGTTGCTGGAGTGGATTCTGCGCGAGACGCAGCGCAAGCGCTCGCTGATCGGTCTGCCGCACTGGCTGGCATGGCTGCAGGCCGGTCTGATGGAACGCCTGCCGGGCCGGCTGCTCACCCGCGACCAACTGCGCATGCTGGGGCGCGACAACGTGGTCTCGCCCGGGGCGGCCGGGTTGGCGGAGCTGGGCATCGTGCCGACGCCGATCGATCTGGTGGTGCCGGCCTATCTGCGGCGGTTCCGTCCGGGTGGCGGGACACGGGAGCCGCAGGCAGATAGGTCCGTTCCGGACCAAAATGGCACTGATAAATGATGAGAGTGATCCAAACGGACGGGCGGGACGGATAAGCAGGGCAGCCTTGCTGCCATAACTTCCGTTTTCTCCTCGCCCGACGCGACGAACTGGCCTATAGCCGCTCACCAGCGTGCCGCGACAAAGCGGCTGCGCCCGTGAGGAGACTGGCATGGGCAACCGCATGCTCCAGTTCGTCCAAATCCCACAGCAGCCGCCGCACAAGCGTGACGCAGCCGCGCGGCGCGCCGATTTCGATGAAATCTATGCCGATTTCGACACTGCCCGGGCGCGCCAGCAATCCAGCCGCTGCAGCCAGTGCGGCGTGCCGTTCTGCCAGATTCACTGCCCGCTCCAGAACGACATCCCGGACTGGCTGAAGCTGGCCGCCGAGGGACGGCTCGAGGAGGCCTACGAGGTCAGCAGCGCCACCAACAATTTTCCGGAAATCTGCGGCCGCATCTGCCCGCAGGACCGGCTGTGCGAAGGCAACTGCGTCATCGAGAAGGGGTTCGACAGCGTCACCATCGGCGCGGTCGAGCGCTTCATCACCGACACCGCCTTCGTGCATGGCTGGGTCCAGGTGCCCAGCCCCCGGGCCGAGAACGGACTATCGGTGGGCATCGTCGGCGCCGGCCCGGGCGGGCTCGCCGCCGCCGAACAACTACGCCGGCAAGGCTACGCGGTGCATGTCTACGACCGTCACGACCGCGTCGGCGGGCTGCTGGTCTACGGCATCCCCGGCTTCAAGCTGGAGAAGCGCATCGTCCAGCGCCGCCACGACCTGCTGGTCCAGGCCGGCATCGTGTTTCATCTCAACACAGACATCGGCCGCGACGTGACGCTGGGGGCGCTTCGGGTGCGCCACGACTCGGTGCTGCTTGCCACCGGCGTCTACCGGGCACGCGACCTCGGCGGTCCCGGCGCCGGCCTGCCGGGCATTGTGCCGGCGCTCGACTACCTGATCGCCGCCAACCGCCGCGGTCTCGGCGACGCGGTGCCCGAATTCGATTCGGGCGTGCTCGACGCTGCCGGCCGCGACGTGGTGGTGATCGGCGGCGGCGATACCGCCATGGACTGCGTGCGCACCGCCGTGCGTCAGGGCGCGCGGTCGGTGAAGTGCCTGTACCGGCGCGACCGTGCCAACATGCCCGGCTCCCAGCGCGAGGTGAAAAACGCCGAGGAGGAGGGGGTTGAGTTCCTCTGGCTGTCCGCCCCGGAAGCGTTCCTGGGGGACACGGCGGTCACCGGCGTGCGCGCCGTGCGCATGCATCTCGGTCTGCCCGACGCCTCCGGGCGGCAGGGCGTGGAGCCGCTCGAGGGCAGCCATTTCACCGTGCCGGCGACCCTGGTGATCAAGGCGCTCGGCTTTGATCCCGAGGACCTGCCGGCCGCCTTCAGCGAGCCGGCGCTGGCGGTGACGCGCTGGGGCACGCTGAAGATCGACCACCGCAGCTTCATGACCAGTCTGCCCGGCGTATTTGCCGCCGGCGACATCGTGCGCGGCGCCTCGCTCGTGGTATGGGCCATTCGCGACGGCCGCGACGCCGCCGCGCAGATGCACCTTCTTATGCAACAGAATATTCAACAGACCGCCCCCGCGGCGGTCGCCGCGGAGTGACCGTCATGCGCCTGATCCCCCTTGCCGCCGCCTGCCTGCTGTTGCCGCTCGCCGCCGCCGCGCAGCCCGCGGCCAATCCCGCCCCGGGCGCCAGGCCAGCCGGGCCGCTGGCGGCTGCCGATGCCGTCGCCCCCGCCAAGCCCAGCGAGGCGGCCCGCAAGGCGGCGATTGAACTCAACGAGAAACTGCAGTTCACCAATCAGGTCAACGTCATCATCGCCAATGTGCGGCCGCAGATCATCATCGGTCTGGCCCGCAGCAGCAGCAAGCCGCCCGAGCAGGTGCAGCCCGTTGTCGATGAATTGCTGATTCCGGATTTCACCGCGCATGGCAAGGAACTTGCCGACGCCATCATCGACCTCTGGGCGACCAGCTTCACCGTCGAGGAACTGCGCAGCCTGCACAATTTCTACACCACCCCGCTCGGCGAAAAGCTGCTCAAGACCGCCCCGGGCATCGGCCAGCAGGTCGCCAGGGATGGCGGCACCTGGGCGCAGGGCGTCTTTCAGAAATCCGTGGCGGCCCATGCCGACGCGCTGCGCGAGCATGGCCTGACGCTGCCGGGGGAGGGAGCAAGACCGAATGGGCAATGAAGCCGGACCGGAATTCGTCACCGCCTGGCAGCGCAACGCCGATGCGCTGTCGGGCACCTACGCGGCGTCGCAGGAACATGATTCCTGCGGCGTCGGCCTGATCGCCGCACTCGACGGACGCCGCCGGCGCGACATTGTGCAGGCAGGCATCGACGCGCTGAAGGCGGTCTGGCACCGCGGCGCGGTCGATGCCGACGGCAAAACCGGCGACGGCGCCGGCATCCATGTGGAAATCCCGCAGGATTTCTTCGCCGATGCGGTGCAGCGCGGCGGCAGCACGCTGCACCCGGGGCCGATCGCGGTCGGCCAGGTGTTCCTGCCCAAGACCGATCTCGGCGCCCAGGAGCGCTGCCGGCAGATTGTCGAGACCGAGATTCTCAATTTCGGCTATGCCATCTATGGCTGGCGGCAGGTGCCGATCGACGTCACCTGCATCGGCGAAAAGGCCAACGCCACCCGGCCCGAGATCGAGCAGATCATGGTCTGGAACCCGCATGCGGAGCCGGCCGGCTCCGATGACGCGGCGTTCGAGCGCGACCTGTACGTAATCCGCCGGCGCATCGAGAAGCAGGCGATCGCGGCGCAGATCCCCGAGCTGTATTTCTGCTCGTTGTCGTGCCGGTCGATCATCTACAAGGGCATGTTCCTGGCCGAGAACCTGTCCGATTTTTATCCCGACCTGACCGACCCGCGCTTCGTCAGCCGGTTTGCCATCTACCACCAGCGTTACAGTACAAACACGTTTCCGACCTGGCGGCTCGCCCAACCGTTCCGCATGCTCGCCCATAACGGCGAGATCAATACGCTGTCGGGCAACATCAACTGGATGCGCAGCCACGAGACGCGGCTGGCCGATGCCGCGCTCGATCCCTGGATGGAGGACATCAAGCCGGTGGTGCAGGCCGGCGGCTCCGACACCGCCACGCTCGACAACGTCTTCGAGGTGCTGGTGCGCGCCGGCCGCGACGCGCCGATGGCCAAGGCGATGCTGATCCCGGCCAGCACCGGCCCCGATTCGTCCCCCGATTCGCCGATCAACGACGCCACGATGAAGCAGTCGCACCGCGACATGTTCCTCTACTGCAACGCGGTGATGGAACCGTGGGACGGGCCGGCGGCGATCGCCGCCACCGACGGGCGCTGGGTGATCGCCGGCCTCGACCGCAACGGTCTGCGGCCGCTGCGCTTTACCGTCACCCGCCACGCCATGCTGATCGTCGGCTCGGAAACCGGCATGGTGAAGCTGGATGAGGCCGACATCCTGGAAAAGGGCCGGGTCGGCCCGGGTCAGACCATTGCCGTGGACCTCGACCACGCCCGCTTTTTCGCCGACGAGGAGCTGAAGGACCTGCTGGCCGCCCGCCATCCCTATGGCGAATGGGCCCGGCACATCCGCCAGATCGACCACATCGTGCAGACCGACGCCCCCGAGCCGGTGCTGTGGCAGGGCGAGGCGCTGCGCCGCCGCCAGCTCGCCGCCGGCATGACGCTGGAGGAGCTGGAAACCATCCTGCATCCGATGGTGGAAGATGCGCAGGAGGCGGTGGGCAGCATGGGCGACGACACGCCGGTCGCCGTGCTGTCCGACAGCTATCGCGGCCTGCACCATTATTTCCGGCAGAATTTCAGCCAGGTCACCAACCCGCCGATCGACAGCCTGCGCGAGACGCAGGTGATGACGCTGAAGACCCGGCTGGGCAATCTGGGCAACGTGCTGGACGAGGATTCCAGCCAGTTCGACCTGCTGCAGCTGGAAAGCCC
The DNA here is from genome assembly GCA_903918195.1 of uncultured Acetobacteraceae bacterium. GTDB lineage: Bacteria > Pseudomonadota > Alphaproteobacteria > Acetobacterales > Acetobacteraceae > Rhodovastum. Next base: position 12,767 of record CAIXDS010000041.1, read on the forward strand.
GGTGCTGTCCACCGCCGAGTTCGAGGCGATGCGCGCCCATATGGGCGACACCGCCTGCGTGGTGGACTGCACATTTCCGGCGGCCGACAGCGAAGCCGGGTTGCGCGCCGCGCTGGCCCGCATCCGCCGCGAGGCCGAGGAGGGCGTGCGCAGCGGCTGCAAGCACGTCATCTTGACCGATGAAGCGACCGGTCCGGCGCGCGCCGCCATGCCGATGATCCTGGCCACCGGCGGCGTGCACACGCATCTGGTGCACCAGTCGCTGCGCACCTTCACCAGCCTGAACGTGCGCAGCGCCGAGTGCCTGGATGTGCACAGCTTCGCCGTGCTGATCGGCGTCGGCGCCACCACGGTCAACGCCTACCTGGCCCAGGAGAGCATCGCCGATCGCCACCGGCGCGGCCTGTTCGGCGACCTGACGCTGAAACAGGCGGTCGGGCGCTTCAAGCAGGCCGCCGACAAGGGGCTGCTGAAGGTGATGTCCAAAATGGGCATTTCCGTTCTCTCCTCGTATCGCGGCGGCTGCAATTTCGAGGCGATCGGGTTGTCCCGCCAGCTCGTGGCCGAGTTCTTCCCCGGCATGCTGTCGCGCATCTCCGGCATCGGCATCGCCGGCATCGCCCAGAAGGTGCTGGAGAAGCACCACGCCGCCTGGACTGCCGACCCGGTGACACTGCCGGTCGGCGGCCTCTACAAGCTGCGCCAGCGCGGCGAGACGCACGCCTTCGACGGCGGGCTGATCCATCTGCTGCAGGAGGCGGTGGCGACCGACAGTTTCTCCACCTACCGCCGCTATGCCGAAGCGGTACGCAAGCTGCCGCTGATTGCGCTGCGCGATCTGCTGGATTTCCGCACCGAGGCGGTGAAGCCGATCGCGGTGGACGAGGTCGAATCGATCACCGAAATCCGCAAGCGGCTGCTCGCCCCCGGTATCTCGCTGGGCGCGCTCAGCCCGGAAGCGCACGAAACGCTGTCGATCGCGATGAACCGCATCGGCGCGCGCAGCGACTCAGGCGAGGGCGGCGAGGACCCGGCGCGGGCCACGCCGCGGCCGAACGGCGACAACGCTTCGTCCGCCATCAAGCAGATCGCCTCCGGCCGGTTCGGCGTCACCGCCGAATACCTGAACGCCTGCCGCGAGATCGAAATCAAGGTGGCGCAGGGTGCGAAGCCGGGCGAGGGCGGGCAGTTGCCCGGCTTCAAGGTCACCGAACTGATCGGCCGGCTGCGCCATGCCACGCCGGGGGTCACGCTGATCAGCCCGCCGCCGCACCACGACATCTACTCGATCGAGGATCTGGCCCAGCTCATCTACGACCTCAAGCAGATCAACCCGGACGCCACGGTCTGCGTGAAGCTGGTGGCGCGCAGCGGCATTGGCACGGTGGCGGCGGGCGTGGCCAAGGCGCGCGCGGATGCCATCCTGATCTCCGGCCATTCCGGCGGCACCGGCGCGTCGCCGCAGAGCAGCATCAAATATGCCGGCCTGCCCTGGGAGATGGGGCTGTCGGAGGCGCACCAGGTGCTGATGCTGAACCGGCTGCGCCACCGGGTGCGGCTGCGCACCGATGGCGGCATCAAGACCGGGCGCGACGTCGTGATCGCCGCCCTGCTCGGCGCCGAGGAATTCGGCATCGGCACGGCCAGTCTGGTGGCGATGGGCTGCATCATGGTGCGGCAATGCCATTCCAACACCTGCCCTGTCGGCGTGTGCACGCAGGATAAAAAGCTGCGGGCGAAATTCGAGGGCACCGCTGAAAAGGTCATCAACCTGTTCAGCTTCATTGCCGAGGACGTGCGCCTGATCCTGGCGTCCCTGGGCGCGCGCACGCTGGCCGAGGTGATCGGCCGCACCGACCTGTTGCGCCAGGTCGGCCGCGGCGCGCAGATGCTCGACGATCTCGACCTCAACCCGCTGCTGGTGCAGGCCGATCCCGGCCCCTATGCGCGCTACTGCACCCTGGCGGGCCGCAACGAGGTGCCGGAGACGCTGGACGCGCAGATGATCGCCGACGCGGCGCCGCTGTTCGACCGCGGCGAGAAGATGCAGTTGCAATATTCCATCCGCAACACCCACCGGGCGATCGGCACCAGGATCTCCTCGCGCATGGTGCGGAAATACGGCATGGCGGGGCTGCAGCCCGGCCATCTGACGGTGCGGCTGCGCGGCTCGGCGGGCCAGTCGCTCGGCGCCTTCGCGGTGCAGGGCCTGAAGCTGGAGGTGTTCGGCGACGCCAACGACTACGTGGGCAAGGGCCTGTCCGGGGCGACCATCGTGGTGCGTCCGGCGCCGTCATCCACGCTGGCGAGCCAGCAGAACACCATCATCGGCAATACGGTGCTGTATGGGGCGACCGCCGGCTTCCTGTTCGCCGCCGGTCAGGCCGGCGAGCGGTTCGCGGTCCGCAACTCCGGCGCCACCGCCGTGGTGGAGGGCTGCGGCGCCAATGCTTGCGAATACATGACCGGCGGCACGGTGGTGGTGCTGGGCGCGGTGGGCGCCAATTTCGGCGCCGGCTTCACCGGCGGCATGGCGTTCGTCTACGATCCGGAGACCCATTTTCACCTTCGCGTGAACGCCGAGACGGTGCTGTGGCAGCGCATCGACAGTGCCTTCTGGGACAACGTGCTGAAGGGTCTGGTGGCCACCCATGCGACCGAAACCACCAGCCGTTACGCCCGCATGCTGCTGCACGACTGGGAGCGCGAGCGGGTGCATTTCTGGCAGGTGGTACCGAAGGAATACGTAAAATACCTGCCGCACCAGCTGACCGACGAGGCGGCGGAGGCGCTGCGGGCCTGACCCTGTCCTGACGGCGCCCCAGGGCGTCGTCAGCAGGGGGGCGCGCAGGGTTGGCGCCCTGCGGCGCGGGTGCCATAACGCGCGCGATGCGCACCCTGTTTCACCTCCCCCTCTCGCCGTTCTGCCGCAAGGTCCGGCTGGTGCTTGCCGAAAAGCGCCTGACCTTCGAGCTGCAGATGGAAAAAGTGTGGGAGCGCCGCCACGAGTACCTTGAACTCAACCCAGCCGCCACCGTGCCGACACTGCTGGAAGACAACGGTCTCGCCGTGCCCGAGTCGGGCGTGATCTGCGAATACCTCGAGGAAGCCTATCCGGAGCCGGTGCTGCTGGGCGAAACCCATGCCGAGCGGGTCGAGGTGCGGCGGCTGATCGCCTGGTTTGACGGCAAGTTCAACGACGAGGTGACTCGCAACCTCAATGGCGAGAAATATTTCAAGCGCATTTCCGGCGTCGGCCATCCCGACGCCGCGGCCCTGCGCGCCGGCTATGCCAATTTGCGCGTGCACCTGCTCTACCTGGGCTGGCTGGCGGAGACCCGCCGATGGCTGGCCGGCAGCCACGTGTCGCTCGCCGACTTCGCCGCGGCGGCGCATCTTTCGGTGCTGGACTACCAGGGCGATATAGACTGGTCGGTGAGCCCGGCGGCCCGCGAGTGGTATGCGCGCCTGAAATCGCGGCCGAGCTTTCGTCCGTTGCTGGCGGACCGTGTGGGCGGCATGGCGCCGCCCGCGCACTACTCGGATCTGGATTTTTAAGGCGAAGGACCCGCCCCGTGCTCCAGCGCCACCGCAGCCGCATCCGCGTACGCGGCGTTGCCTGCGGAGCCGAAACGCCCTAGCATTTCGTTGCAGCTTATGGGGATGGGGTTCCCCAAAACCGCCCTCCCGGAGGGCTGATGACCCCTACCGCGTCGGCATGCGGTGGGGTTCGGCAATTGCCTCCTCGGCATGCGTTTCAAGGCGACCGCGGGTGGGCCTCGCGGCGTCGGGACATGGAGGAGGCTTGAATGGAAAATGTCTGGCTCGCGTCGGCGCTCTGGATCGGTCTGGCGCTGGTCGCCTCGGTCGTTTCGATCTGGGTGGCCATTTCCGTCGCCCTGATCGAGATCGTCGTGGGGGCCGTGGCCGGCAACACCATCGGCCTGCCGCTGGCACCCTGGGTGAACTTCCTGGCCGGGTTCGGCGCCATCCTGTTGACCTTCCTGGCAGGGGCGGAGATCGACCCGCAGGTCGTGCGGCGCAATCTGTGGTCGAGCCTCGGCATCGGCATCATCGGTTTTCTGGCGCCGTATCTCGGCGTGTTCTGCTTCGCCCGCTACGTGGTGGGCTGGCCGTGGGACCAGGCGCAGATCGCCGGCATCTCGCTGTCCACCACCTCGGTGGCGGTGGTCTATGCCGTCATGATCGAAACCGGCTTCAACCGGACCGAACTCGGCAAGATCATCCTGGCGGCCTGTTTCGTGAACGATTTGGGCACGGTGCTGGCGCTGGGACTGGTGTTCGCCAAATACGACATCAAACTGGCCGCGTTCGTCGTCATTACCGTGATCTCGCTGTTTTTGCTGGCGAAGTTCGCGCCGCGGGTGCTGGCACTGCTGGGCGAGCGGATGAGCGAGCCGCAGACCAAGTTCCTCACCCTGGTGCTGCTGTTGCTTGGCGGCCTGGCGAGTGTCGCCGGCAGCGAGGCGGTGTTGCCGGCCTATCTGGTCGGCATGGTGCTGGCGCCGACCTTCCTGCGCGACCAGGAACTACCCAAGCGAATGCGCGTGGTCGCCTTCACGCTGCTGACGCCGTTCTACTTCCTCAAGGCTGGCTCGCTGGTGGAGGCCAAGGCCGTGATCGCGGCGGGCGGGCTGATCCTGGCCTTCCTGGCGATCAAGATGGTGACCAAGTTCGTCGGTATCCTGCCGCTCACGCGCCTGTTCAGCTTCGTGCCGCGCGAGGGCATGTACACCACGCTGCTGATGTCCACCGGTCTGACCTTCGGATCGATTTCCGCCCTGTTCGGCCTGACCAACCACATCATCGACCAGCAGCAGTACACCATCCTGGTGACCGCGGTGATCGGCAGCGCCGTGGTGCCGACGCTGATCGCCCTGCGCTGGTTCCAGCCGGAGTTCCCGGTCGAGCCGGCCCCGGTGCAGGACTGCGTGACCAGCATGGAAGCTGAGCCCGTGCGCAGCGCCTAGCGCGCCTTCATCCAGACCGTGAATGCGAGGCTGTTCAAGCAGACCCACCCCGGCTACGCCCCCCCCGACGCACCGAATTTGACGAACCTGCCAAGAGAGGCTGACATGACACTCACCCGCCGTCTGGTGATCGCCACCGCACCCGCCCTGCTCGCGCTGCCCGCGCGCGCCCAGACCGCAGCCCCGAAGGAATTGCAAGTGATCGACCGCAAGATCGGCTTCGGCGAAATCGCCGCCAGCGGCAGGACGGTCATCGTCCATTACACCGGCTGGCTGTACGACGCCGCCGCGCCTGGCAACAAGGGCACCAAATTCGACAGCTCGCACGACCGCGGCCAGCCTTTGACCTTTCAGCTCGGCGCCGGGCGGGTGATCCAGGGCTGGGAGGAGGGGGTCGCCGGCATGAAGGTCGGCGGGCAGCGCACGCTGATCATCCCGCCGGAACTCGGCTACGGCGCCCGCGGCGCCGGCGGGGTCATTCCGCCGAATGCGACGCTTGTTTTCGATGTTGAACTGGTTGGGGTGCGCTAGTGTTCCGATCGCGACAGATGCGTCCGCCCCGTCGCGTGAATCGGAACACAAAACCAAGAGCTAGTGTTGCGGCCCGACGGCACTATCCGTCGGAGTCGCAACACTAGAGAAGTAAGTCAAGGCCAGGGGCTCTGCCCCTGGACCCCGCTAAAGGCGGAGCCTTTAGAATCCATTCCTTTTCTTTTCGGTCAGGATTTCGGCGCGGCTTCCAGGAGCGGTGCAGCCTCTGGCAGGCGCGCGATGACCGGCGCGGACGGGGACATTACGGGCGGCGCCGGTGCTGCCTGAGGTGGGGGTGCTGCCTGGGGCGGCGCGGCCGCATCGAAATCATAATAATCCCATGCTATGTTGTTCGCATAGAAAACCCCCGCAGCCAATAAACTGGCCGCCGAACCGGCCACCAGCGTGGTCGCCGCCGAACCGGTATAGGCGTAAAGCGCTGCCATCTTGATGGCCTTGATCCAAATGGTTGACGCTCTGTAGGTAAGGTATTTTTTGGTGGTTTTCCAAAACTCATCATTCACGTCGAGAGACTGACTGTTCTCCTGTTTCACCGGTGGCGGCACGTTGCTCGTCCAGAGATAGTCATTCGCCGTGTAGACCGCCAGTGAGGCCGCCAGACCGAACGCCTCCAGCGCCGCGCCGGCAGCCACGCCGCCGGCGGCGACGGAATAAATGGTGAGGCCAACGGTGGTGGTGGTGACCTTATAGGTGATCGCCTTCAAAACCGAGTGCGACACCGAACCGGAACTCGCCTGGGCCGCGTCCGGCGAAGCGGTCGCGGCTGATGCGGCGCCCGGCGGCTGCCCAGGGGGCGGCATCGTCTGCGCGGCGGCGGGACTCAGGAAGAGCCACATTGCCATGAACGCTGCGAACATTGCCGGCGGCATGCGTGTTTTCACCTCGAGGTGATGACGCGGGAAGCTGAGCCCGTGATCGGATCGCCACCGGCGAAGCCAGCCCGCTTAATAGGAAGCCTACGGTCGGATGATCCTTCGCCGGTGTGTTGTTTTCGGGAATGCGCCTCCTCTTATTGCATGATTGTAAATGGCCATGCCAGATTGTAACGCTCGGCGCCCACCTTGCGCCGGCCACATGACATTCAGTGGGCGATCATCGGGAACGTGGCGGCGATCGCCCAGGCGAGCGACAGCGCATTAGCCAGGGCGGCGGGCAACGGCGTGCGGGTGGCGCGCCAGGACCAGGTGCTGAACAGGCCATACACGGTGAAAAAAACCATGATCACCGGCAGGATGATGATGAGGAAGAACAGCCGGTGCAGGTTCAGCGCAATCGCCAGCGCCAGCGACAGCAGCAGACATAATTTTGTCACCACATAGGCGCCGCGCGGCGCGGCGGCGCCACGGGTCAGCCACTCGTCGGCGATGAACCAGGGCAGCGTGCCGGCCAGCACCAGCGGCAGCATCAGCAGCCGCTCGCCGGTGGGCATGAACGAGGTGAAATAGGCGTCGATCGGCAGCCCGATGCCGAGCACGCCCCAGCCGGCGATGGCGCAGGCCGCGGCCAGCACCGCGCGCGACGGACGCAGCCCGGCCAGCGGCACCCGCAGCCACGCCAGCATCGCCAGCATCAGCAGCCCATACACGCCCAGATGCAGCGCCAGATAGTCGCCCAACAGGAGAGGCAGCAGGTCGGGCGGCAACGGGCGCAGCAACAGCGGCGTGACGATCGCCGGCAGCCCGGCCACCAGCCACAGGCGGCGCCAGGGCAGGCCGGCGCCCGCCGGCGGCGCGGCCAGCACCGGCAGCATGCCGGCGAGCGGCCAGCCGAGCGCCACCAGCGCGGAAAACAGCAGGGCGAGCCAGGGGCCGCGCGACGGCACCGGCCCGCCGGCTGGCCGGTCACCCGCCTGCTGGCCAAAAATCCCGTCCAGCCAGTCGCGCGCGGCGGTCAGGCTGTCGGCGCTGTAGAGCACGCCGACATGCTCGGCGCCGGGGGCAATCACCAGCCGGCGGGCGGTGCCGGCCTGCCGGTCGCCGTAGGTGATGCCCGGCTCCACCGCGCCGTCGGAGGCCATGGCCACGAGTCGCTCGCCTTCGCGGTGCAGGAAGGCCGGCTCCAGCGCGCCGACAATGACCAGCAGGTCGCGCGGCAGGCCGGGGTCGGCGCCGCGCACGAAGGCCGAGACGGCGATTGTGGCGTCGATGTCCGGATGGGTTCGTCCGTACTGCACCACCGTGTCGGAGGCCATGGAATGGCCGAGCAAAGCGAGCCGGCCGTCGCCGTCGGGGCGGGCACGGGCATAGGCGACCACCTGGTCGATCGCGTCCAGCAGGCAGGCGGCGGCGGCCTTGTCGTCGGAGATGCCACCGTTCAGGCGGGTCGGGTTGCGGCCATGGCCAGGGAAATCAAAGGTCACCGCGATATAGCCGGCATGGGCGAGGGTGAGGGCAAACGGCTGCATGAGCTGGCGCGAGCCGGCGAAGCCGTGCGCAATCACAACCACTGGCGCGCGGCCGGCAGCGGCGGGCCGGAACACGGTGAGCGGGATGGGCCCGGCGTGGTCGGCCTGGATGGACAGGCCGTCAGTGGCGGCCTGCAGGTTCCACAGCGCGATCGCGGCCCCGAGCACAGCGGCGACGGCGACGATCAGGCGCCACACGGTCCGGCTGCGCGGGCCGGATGCCACGAATTGGTCCTCAGGGATGGTTGCAACTGCGTCCGGCATACCCAGATCGTTCCTTCATGATCGCAGACATGCTCCTTGCCGTACGCAACGCTTTCCGGCGCGGCAAAATCACCGACTTCCCGCCCGCGACCGTGGCGAAAGTCGATCTCGACCGTTACCTGGGCACCTGGTTCGAAGTGGCAAGGCTGCCGAATCCGGAGGAGGACGGCTTCGGGCGGCGCAGCGTCGATGTCACCGCCACCTATGCGCGCCGGCGCAACGGCAGCGTGGATGTACTGAACGTGGCCCGCGACGCCAATGCCGGGATGCGGACCAATTCGGTGCACGGCTGGGCAAGGCCAGTGGATGCCAGCGGGGCGAAGCTGGTGGTGACGTTCTTCCGCTTGTTCAATGGCGACTACTGGGTGCTGGGGCTTGACCCCGATTATCGCTGGGCGCTGGTGGGCACGCCGCGCCGGCGCCGGCTGTGGCTGTTGTCGCGCACGCCCCGCCTGGACCCGGCCGATTACGACCGTGCGCTGAGTATCGCCGCCGAGCAAGGCTACGACCCGTCGCGCATCGTCAAGACCCCGCAATCGGCAGCAGCCTGAAGGGGCCGGGGCAGCGTCCCGGCCAGACCTGTTCCGCCGGTCAGACCGGCGGAACGCGCGATTGTAGGCCGCCTGTTCAGGGATCACATTTGTAACATAAATATGGCCGACCGGCGGGACAAGATGCGGCAAACCTATAGGCAACTGATCCAGCGGGTGCGTCGCACGCCGTACGCAGCGCTTGATGCGGCTGACCCCAGTAAGCCCGCAGTGAAGGTCATCAGCTGGAATCTGCTGCGGCTGACCGGCGCCACGTTGGACGATGTGGCCCGCCTGATCCGTCGCCACCGGCCGGACATCCTGCTGATGCAGGAGGCAACGCACGCCATCGACGGGCTGCCCGAACACGTGGGCGGGCATTACTGGCGGACCCCCATGCCCGGGCGCATCCATGGGCTGGCGGTGTGGAGCCCGACTCTGTTGCCGCATCCTCCCAGGGTGCTGGCGCTGCAGTCGGGTTCGATGTTCGAACGGGTATCCCAGATCGTCGAACTGGACGGCATCGGCATCGCCAACGTGCATCTGTCGCACGGACAGGTGCTGAACCGGCGGCAGTTGCGCCGGATCGCGCACGCGCTGCCGCACCGGGCGGCGGTGCTGGGCGACTACAACCTGGTGGGGCCGGCGCTGCTGCCCGGCTTTCAGGACGTGGGACCGCGCCACTCGACCCATGTGATGGGCGAGATCGTACCGCTGCGCATCGACCGCTGCCTGGTGCGCGACCTGACCAGCCTGCACAGCGCCGTGCTGCCGCGCCACCGCTCCGATCACCGGCCAATTTTGGTGACGCTGGCCGCACAGGCGACGCCGGTGCTGTTGCAGGCCGCTTAAGGGGCCGCGCTGGCCTTTATTTCACCGCGGCGTGATCCCACCTAGGGTGGAGAATCACAGGCTCGGACGCGGTAATGTCCAACGACGGGGGAGCCTTCCTGACCGGTGCGGCACCAAACGGTGGCGTGCCAGAGTCAGGCGCGCGGCTGCGCGAATCGATGGCACGGCTGCGGGTGGTGCTGGACAGCGCGCGGCTCGGTCTTTGGGAATGCGATGTCGGCAGCGCGTCCCTGCGGCTGGACCGTCGCGCCGGCAAGGTGCTGGGCGGAGCCCCCGCGCGCCAATGGGTGAAGCTGACCGGCACGCATCTGCACAACCACACATGGGCCGCCTGGCTCACCCAGGTGCATCCGGACGACCGCGCCACGCTGGAGGCCTGCCTTGCCGCCGCCAGGGCTGGCCGGCGCTGCGAGGCCGAGTACCGCGTACGCTATCCGGACGGAAACTGGGTCTGGGTGGCGCAGCGCGGCGCCGTGGTGGCGGTCGATCCGGTCTCCCACCAGCCGCGCCGCATCGCCGGCATCGTTCAGGACATCACCGGCTATCGCGACGCTGAGGCGACGCTGGCCCGCGAACTGGCCGAGCGCGGCACGGCGCTGCGTGAGAGCGAGCGCCGCTTCGAGCGGCTGGTGCAGGGCGTCAAGGACATTGCCATTTTCATGCTCGACCCGCAGGGCCGGGTGATCAGCTGGAATGCAGGCGCCCAGCACATCAAGGGTTACCGGGCCGAGGAAATCATCGGCCGCCCCTATGCCTGCTTCTACACCGAGGAGGATCGCGCCGCAGGGGTGCCGGAACAGGCCCTGGCCATCGCCGCGCAGACGGGTCACTACGAGGCTGAGGGTTGGCGGCGGCGGCGCGACGGCAGCCGCTTCTGGGCCAGCGTCGGCATCGATGCGATCGCCGACGACGATGGCCGGCCGGCCGGCTTCGCCAAGATCACCCGCGACATCACCGTCCGGCGCGAGCTGCAGCACCAGCTTCTGCAGGCGCAGAAAATGGAGGCGGTCGGCCAGCTCACCGGCGGCATCGCGCACGACTTCAACAACCTGCTGCAAGCCGTTGCGGGCAATCTGGAACTGGCCCGCGGCGCCGTGGCGAAGGACGAGATGGGGCGCGCCGACCGGCTGATCGCCGCCGCGCTGCGCGCAATCGGCCGCGGCGCGCACATGACCGCGCAATTGCTGGCCTTCTCGCGCCGGCAGGTGCTGCATGCCGAGCGCAGCCGGGTAAGCGACATCGCCGACGACATGGCAGATTTGCTGCGCCGCGCCGGCGGCAATGCCGTGCAGGTTGTCATCAGTGCTGAACCGGAGCTGTGGAGCTGCCGGATCGACCCCGGGCAGTTCCAGTCGGCGCTGCTGAACCTGGTGCTGAACGCGCGCGATGCCATGCCGCAGGGCGGCACGGTGACGATTGCGATGACCAATATCCATCTCGACGCCGCCGCGGCGGCCCCGCTCGAGCTGGCGGTTGGCGAGTATGTGCGGGTCGCGGTGACCGATACCGGCATCGGCATGTCGCCCGAGGTTCTCGCCCATGCGTTCGAGCCATTCTTCACCACCAAGGATGTCGGCAAGGGCTCGGGGCTGGGGTTGCCGCAGGTGTTCGGCTTCACCAAGCAGTCCGGCGGATCGCTGTCGGTGCACAGCGTTCCGGGTCAGGGCACGACGCTGGCGCTGTTGTTCCCGCGCGACGCCGACCCGGAGCCCAGCGGGGCGGACCAGGCTGGCGCCCGTCGCCGCGGCGAGGGATAAACGATCATGATCGCTGCCGCCGCATCCCCTGAGCTGCCGGCGCGGGCCGCCCTGCTGCTCGATCTCGACGGCACCCTGCTCGACATCGCGCCGACGCCCGCCGCGGTGGTGGTGCCGGCCGGGTTGCTGCCGGTCCTGCGCAGGTTGCGGGCCGCGCTGGATGACGCGGTGGCGGTGGTGAGCGGCCGGCCGGTCGAGCAGATCGAGGCCTTGCTGGACGGCGTACCCTATGCGGTGGCGGGCGAACATGGCGGCGCCATCCGCCCTGCGCCCGGTGCCGCGCTGGAGCGGCCGGACCTGCCCGCGCTGCCGGCCGGCTGGCTGGAGCGGGCCGAGCGGGAGGCCGCGCGTTACCAGGGCGTGCTGCTGGAGCGCAAGGCGCACGGTTTTGTCCTGCACTACCGGCTGGAGCCGGATGCCGGTCCGGCGCTGCAGCAGGCCCTGCTGGCGATGCTGGATGGCGATGAGGCGGACTCGTTCACCCTGACGCCGGCCCTGATGGCGTGGGAGGTGAGGCCGCGCGGTGCCGACAAGGGCAGGGCGGTGCACCGCCTGATGGCGCACCCACCCTTTGCCGGTCGGGTGCCCGTGTATGTCGGCGACGACGTGACCGACGAGGACGGCATGCACGCCGCGCGGCAATTGGGCGGCATCGGCCTGCGGGTGCAGGACAGTTTCGGCGATGCGGCCGGCGTGCGCGCCTGGCTGGCGGCCCTCGCCGGCAGTTGACCATCACGGCCCTGTTATTCCCCTTCCGTTCCGGGCAATATTTTCTTGACAGCCCGATGAATGCGGTCGCAGAGTTGCGATGTCGTCAACAGTGAAGGAGGGTGCCAAATAAGCATGACTCCACCTGAGTTGAAGAGAGTTGTCGCCTAGCTTGGCAGCGGCAACAGATCAACAGGACCAAGTTAGTGCTCGGGTTTTGCCCCGGGCGCGAAGAACTCAACTTCGCAACCGGATCCCCGTTAACGCTTGAATGCGTTACGGGGATCTTTGTGTTTATACCAACTTTCTATTAAACCAACTGGCCGGCGCAGTTTTCCTTGTAGGCCGGACGGGTCAGCAGCCGGTCGTACCAGGCCTGCAGGTTCGGTGCCGCCGGCCGTCCCTCGAAATCCATTCTGAACCAGCGATGCAGGTGCGGCCCGAAGCTCAGATCGGCCAGCGTCAGCGCCTCGCCCGCTACATAGGGATGCCGTGCCAGCCGCGCATCCAGGATGGCCCAGACCGCCGCGGTGTCCTTGATGCCGGTGGCGATCGCGGCTTGGTTGCGCTGCGCGGGCGGCGTGCGGACGAGGCCCTGAAACACAACTGAGGCCGGCCGGGTCAGCGCGGTCTGCTGGAAGTCCATCCACGCCTCGACCTGCGCCCGCGGGCGCGGTTCGGACGGATACAGCGGCGTGGCCGGCGCGTGCGCATTGCAGAGGTAGCGCAGGATGGCGTTGCTCTCGAACAGGGTGAATCCGCCCTCCTCCTCCAGCGCCGGCACCAGGCCGAGCGGCTGCATGGCGCGGTATTCTGGCGTCGCCGTGCCACCGAAGGGACCGCCGACGTCGCGCCGCTCGTGCGGGAGGCCAAGCTCCTCGAGCAGCCAGATCACCTTCATCACGTTGCTGGATGTCGCGCGGCCCCACAGCCTGATCATGGTTTTCCTCCCCGGTCGGTTCCGCCGCGAGGGTAGGGCGGCCCGGTCCGGCGGGCAACTTGCCGGGTCGGCGCGGTCCCGCTCATATGGCGGCATGACAATCCCCCCCACGCGCGCCGCCCTGGCGCTTGCCGCCCTCGCCGCGGGCGCGGCGCTCGGCGGCGCGTTCGCCGCCGAGACTTTTCTCGGAGTCGTGCCCTGCGCGCTCTGCCTGCTGGAGCGCTGGCCCTGGCGCATCATCATCGGGATTACCCTGGTCGGGTTGTTCCTGCCGCGCCGGCCGGCGCGGGCCGCGCTCGCGGTGGCCGGGCTGGTGGCGCTGGGCGGGGCGGGGGTGGCGGCGGTGCATGTTGGCGTCGAGGCGAAGCTATGGCCCAGCCCGCTGCCGGAATGCGCCGCGCCGCACATCACCGGCACCACCATCGCCGAGCGTCTGGCCAGCATGCCGGCCCGCCCGGCCAAACCCTGTGACGAGCCAACCTTCCTCGTGCCGGACCTGCCGGTTTCGACCGCGGCGCTGAACCTGATCCTCAGTCTGGCCTTTGCGGCCGGCATCGCCATTTTCCTCTGGCGCAACAGAAGGAGTGCCCCATGAGCGAAACAGCGTCCGGGCGCCTGCCCGGCGATCTCACAGCACGCGAGATGGTGGAGCGCATCATCCGCGTGGACCATGCCGGCGAGTACGGGGCGAAGCGCATCTACCAGGGCCAACTGGCGGTCCTGGGTCGCGGCCCGAAGGGCGAGGTGTTGCGACGTATGAAGCTGCAAGAACAGGCACACCTGGACAGTTTTTCAGATCTCGTGGCAACGCGTCGGGTGCGCCCGACGGCGCTGCTGCCGCTGTGGCACGTGGCCGGTTTCGCGCTCGGCGCAATGACGGCCGCACTCGGCGAGAAGGCGGCGATGGCCTGCACGGTGGCGGTCGAGGAGGCAATCGACGAGCACTATGCCGGCCAGGCTACCGAACTGGGTGAGGATGAGGCGGCACTGCGCGGAAAGATCGAACAATTCCGTGCCGACGAGCTGGAGCACCGCGATATCGGCCTGGCGCACGGAGCCGAGGAGGCGCCGGGCTACCGATTGTTATACAACATCATCAAGGGTGGCTGCCGGGTGGCGATCGCGGTCAGCGAACGGGTCTGAGGGACCGTTTCCGCCGCCGGGTCGGCGCGATTTCGTTTCGGCCGATCGTGTGATAGTTTCGCCTCCGGTTCGCCCGGAAAGGCGTCGCGACGGCATGAACAGGTCGTTCTCCACCTATCTCGATCTGGTCCGGTTCGGGGCCGCCATGGTGGTTGTGCTGCACCATGTCTGGGGCGTGATATTTCCGGCAATTCCCTTGCCCTGGCCCGGTCATCACGCGGTTGTCGTGTTTTTCGTGCTGTCCGGTTACGTCATCAGCTACGCCGTCGCCCAACGGCCGTGCAGCGCGACCGACTATGCGGTGCATCGCGCCGCCCGGGTCCTATCGGTTGCCTGGCCAGCCCTGGCCCTCGGGGCGGTCGTTTCGGTGATCTGCGGTGAAGGCGGCCCGCGCCTCGCATTCGCGCCATGTCCATCCGATGCGGCTGACGCCATCGTCCGGACCGCAGCCAGCGCGGCTTTTCTCGGTCAGGCCTGGCTGGTTGACCTGTCACCGCCTTTCAACGCGCCGTATTGGTCGCTCAACTACGAAGTTTGGTATTATGTCTTGTTCGGGGTCGTATTCTGTGGGCACGGACGAGGCCGCATCTTTCTGGCGCTGGTGATTGCTGTCCTGGCCGGTCCGCGCATCATCGCCTTGCTGCCGTGCTGGCTTGTCGGCGTCTGGCTGCAGCGCCGGCAAATGAGGGTTCCGGCCAGGTGGGCGGGAATCGGCTTTATCGTGTCGATTCTGATGTATGCGCCGGTTTTCTGGTTCGACCTGCCGATCCGGTTGCGGACCATCATGGCTGCCTCCTGGCCGGAATTGCCGGGCTTTTTCGGAGCATCCAATACGTTCGCCGGTGATTACCTGGTCGCCGGTATCGTTGCGCTGAATTTCGCCTCTGCCGCCGGCCTGGCCCGGCTGGGACCGGTGCTGGCGGGCGCCGAACAGCCTATCCGCAAAATCGCGTCCTATACTTTCTCGATTTATCTCTACCATGCCCCGTTGTTCGCGCTGATCTGGTTCGGCCTGGGCCTGCGGTCATGGGTCGCGCTGCCGGCGCTGATGGTCGCCACCGTGCTGCTGGGCGAGCTTACGGAAACCCGGCTGCCGTTGGTCCGCGCGGCTCTGAAGCGGTGGTTTGTCGCTCTGCCAGCTCAGCCGGCGCCGTTCGGTGGCAAGCGGTCGTGACAGGGCCGGGAAGGGCACGCAGCGGGGGCCTCAGGCCGCGGCAATCGCCGCATTCATCGCCCGCACGCCGGCCGCCGGCCCCTCGGGATGGTTCCACACCGCGCCCACCACCGCCAAAAAATCCGCCCCGGCCTGCACCAGCGGGGCACAGTTTTCCGCCGTGATGCCGCCGATCGCCACGCATGGCAGCTCCATCATCTCCGACCACCAGCGCAGGGTTTCAGGGTCGGCGACGGTCGTGGCCTGTTTGGTGCCAGTCGGAAAAAACGCGCCGAAAGCCACGTAGTCGGCGCCGGCCTCGCCCGCCTCCATGGCGAGATGGCGGCTGTCATGGCAGGTGACGCCCAAGGTGAGATCGCCGAGCACCTTGCGCGCCACCACTGCCGGCGTGTCCTCCTGGCCGACATGCGCACCGTCACAGCCCAACCGTACCGCCAGGTCGGGCCGGTCGTTCAGGAGCACCGCAACGCCGCGCGCCTGCGCCACCGGGCGCAGCAAATCCACCGCCCGCTGCAGCGCGTCATCGTCCAGATCCTTCAGCCGGATTTGCAGCGCCGCCACCTCGCCGGCATCCAGTGCCGCGGCCAGCGTGTCGGCAAAGCCGGAAGCAATAGCGGGCGGCGTGATCAGGTACAGCCGGCACTGAGTCCCGCCCGCCATGCGGATCACGCCTTGCCCTGGTAAATCTCGATGATCTTGTCCAGCATCGCCAGCGCCTCGGTTTTGGGGCGCTGGAACGTGTTGCGGCCGATGATGGAGCCGTTGGCCCCGCCGTCGCGCAAGCCCCGGACGTCCTCGTACAGCCCCTCCAGATCCTTCGGCTCGCCGCCGGAGAACACCACGATGCGTTTGCCGGCGAAGCAGGCCTGCACCACGTGCGCCACCCGGCTGGCCAGGGTGGAGCGGTCGATGTTCTGCGTCTGGTAGGTCTTCTTGGCGGCCTCCAGGCTGATCACATCGGTCGGCGGCTTTACCTTGATGATGTGCGCCCCCATCAGCGCCGCGATGTGCGCGGCATAGGCGCAGATATCCAGCGCCGTCTCGCCGGCCTTGTCCAGCATCGGGCCGCGCGGATAGCTCCACACCACCACGGCCAGCCCCGCCGCCTTCGCCTCGGCGGTCAGCTCGCGCAGTTCCTCCATCTGGTCGAAGGCGTATTCGCTGCCCGGGTAGATGGTGAAGCCGATCGCTGCACAGCCCAGCCGCAGCGCGTCCTCGACGCCGCCGGTGACGGCCTGGTCCTTCTCGGTGGCCAGGCTGTTGGAACTGTTGACCTTCAGGATGGTCGGGATGGCACCGGCGAAGGTTGCGGCTCCAGCCTCGATCATGCCGAGCGGCGCCGCGTAGGCCGACAGCCCCGCCTCGATGGCCAGCTCGAAATGGTAATGCGGGTCATAGGCCGCCGGGTTGGGCGCGAAGGAGCGGGCAGGGCCGTGCTCGAAACCCTGATCCACCGGCAGGATGACCAGCTTGCCGGTGCCGCCAAGCCGGCCCTCCATCAGGATGCGGGCGAGGTTGGTCCTGGTGCCGGGGTTATCGCTTTCGTAGCAGTCGAGGATTTGCTTGACGCGCGGGGTGATGCGCATGGCGGGGCTCCTTGAATCGCGGCCGGTCGGATGCGCGCGGTCCTAGCCCAGCGGGTCGGTGCTGTCACCCCGCAGCCAGCTTTCAAGCCGCCGCGCGGCGCCGGAGTGGGCGAGGTCGAGCGCCGGCGGGCGGGACCGCAGCACCATCGCGCCAAGCGTGGCCGCGGCGGCCGTGACCGCGGGAAAGGCGGGGCAGGCCGGATCGAGCACCAGGCGAAGCTGTCCAATTCGCAGGGCTGCCATGGCATGGCCCGGGGCATCGCCGCAATCCAGCACCTCATCCAGCACGGCGGCGGGGAACTCCGACCGGGCCTGCCCGATCAGGCCACGCCACCACAGGCAGCCCGCGAACCCCGCCGCCCCCGGTGCTGACAACAGCGTGACCGGCCATCCCTGCCGCAGTGCCGCCCGCACATGGTCGAGCCCATGGACCACAACTGCGGGATGCACGATCATGCTTGACGTTCAAGCCCTTCAGCGCTTGAAACGCAAGTTGGACCGGAGCGGCCGGAGGACTCGATTTGGCGGATTCGCACGACCCGGCCGACGCTGCGGCGCGGCTGGAAGAGGCGCTGGAACGCATCGCGGCGCTGGCCGGCCGGTCCGTCTCGGCCCGGCCGCCCGCGCCAGCCGAGGCCACGGCGGTCAACGCAGCCGCCGTGGCGCATCGTCTGGACGCGCTGATCGCCACGCTGCGGGAGGCGCTCGCTCGCCGGCCCGGCTGACGGCGCCAGGCCCAACAAGGAAGGAGGCTGCGATGTCGCAGGTCACCGTCAAGGTCAACGGCTATGCCTATACCGTCGGTTGCGAGGACGGGCAGGAATTGCACTTGCAGGCGATGGCGGCGCAGGTGGACAACCGGGTCGACAGCATCAAGGCCCTGGGCGGCAACTCCGGCGAGGTGCGGCTGCTGCTGCTGGCCTCGCTGCTGATGGCCGACGAGATCCACGATCTGCGGGCCGAGCTGGACGAGCTGCGCACCGCCGCGGCGCGCGCCTCGCGGGCTGGCACCAACGCGGAGGCGAACGCCGATCCGGAACTGGCGCAACGTCTTGGCAAGCTGGCCGCCCGCGCGGAGGAGATTGCAGCGACGCTCGAGCGTCCCTAAGTAGGGGCGTGCGGGGCTGCCCGGTGCGTCAGGCTTTTCATCCCCGGGGCCGATAAGCATCTCCCGGGAGCTGGCTCTGTCGTGGCCCTGGTCACGATAACCGGTGCCCACCTGCTCACGCGGGCCTTGGGAGGATGTACACGCCAACGGCCATGGCGGCTCCGCACAGCTTTCCCCCCGATCTGCCGGCCGATAAAGCGGCCTTGCGCGTCCGCATGTGCGCCCTGCGCGCTGGATGCGACCCGGCCCGGGGGGCCGAGCTGGCTGGGCATGTGCTACGGGCGATGCCGCCGCCGGCCGGCGCCGTCGTCGCCGGGTTCTGGCCGATGGGCGACGAGATCGACATCCGCCCGTTGCTGGAAACCCTGCACGCAAGTGGCCACCGGATCGCCCTGCCGGAGACACCGTCGCGCGGCAACCCTTTGATTTTTCGGCTTTGGTTTCCCGGCATGGTGATGCTACCGGAACGCTTCGGCACGGCGCGGCCGAGCGGGGATGTGGTGCGGCCGGACTGGCTGTTCGTGCCGCTGCTGGCCTTCGACCGCGCCGGCCGCCGGCTGGGTTATGGCGGCGGCTACTATGACCGCACGCTGACCGGGCTGCCGGGTGCCGTGGCGATCGGCTGCGCCTATGCCTGCCAGGAGGTGGACGCCGTGCCGGCAGCGGGGTACGACATTCCCCTGCAGGCCGTGGCCACCGAGCGCGGCTTGATCCCCTGCGGCAGAGCCGCGCCTTGATGCCCGATGCCGGAGACTAGATGCGCATCCTGTTCCTGGGCGACGTGGTTGGTCGCACCGGCCGCGACACCGTTGCTGCAGCCCTGCCCGGGCTGCGGACGCGCCTGCGCATCGACCTCGTCGTGGTCAACGCCGAGAACGCCTCGCACGGATTCGGCCTGGCGCCCGATATGGCGCGTGTCCTGTTTGCCGCCGGCGCCGATGTTCTCACACTGGGCAACCACACCTGGGACCGCCGGGAACTCATTCCCTTCCTCGCCGCGACGCCGCACCTGATCCGCCCGCTCAATTATCCGCCGGGCACCCCCGGCGCCGGCAGCACCCTTGTCAGTCTGCGCAACGGACAGCGCGCGCTGGTGCTCAGCGCCATGGGGCGGCTGTTCATGGACTGCCTGGACTGCCCGTTCCGCGCCACCGCGGTGGAGTTGGCGCGCCACCGCCTCGGCGCCTCGGTCGCCGCCATCGTGATCGACTTCCACGCCGAGGCCACCAGCGAAAAAATGGCCTTCGCGCACTCCTTCGACGGCCAGGTGAGCCTGGTGGTGGGCACCCACACGCACTGCCCCTCGGCCGATCACCAGATCCTGCCGGGCGGCACCGCGTTTCAGTCGGACGCTGGCATGTGCGGCGACTACGACAGCGTCATCGGCATGCAGAAGGAAAACGCGGCGGCCCGGTTCTGGCGCAAAATCCCGGGCGACCGCCTGCAGCCGGCCGAAGGCGCCAGTACCGTCTGCGGCGTGTTCGTGGAGACCGACGACAAGACCGGCCTGGCTACCCGCATCGAACCGATCCGCCAGGGCGGGCGACTGTCACAGACACTGCCGTCGGTGTAGAAACCCTGCGCGGCGCATGAAGATAAGGAAGGCCAGGGCTCTGCCCTGGACCCGCCAAGGGCCGAGAGGCCCCTGGACCCCATCACTTTAAGGGTTTTGGGAAGAAGGGGGTGAGGAGATGCCG
>CAIXDS010000042.1 GCA_903918195.1 uncultured Acetobacteraceae bacterium
CGCGAACGGCGATTCCCAGGTGCTGACTCTCTGCGTGCCAGTGCCCTTCTTTGGCGCCCGCTTACGGCCCTCGTGCCGGATGGACGTGATTTTCTGAACCAGGCGGACGCCGGTCCAAGGATGCGCAGTTTGGTATGTGATGCCCGCCAGGTTCAGGGCGCGCGCAATCGATTCCCATGACCAGCGCTCGGTTCGGACCTTGCGGGAAAGCTCCGGCTCCATGATCCGCAGCCACGGCTCTATTCCGTCGCCTTGCTGCCAGCGCCCCGCCAGGTCCTTCGCGAATTGCTCGATGTCGCTGTCATGTCGTGGATGCTTAATCGGCATCGTTCGTGGAAGACCCCATCTTGTCACTGACCGTATCGGCAAAACGTGCCCCAAACAATGCCCCATAACGTCCCCCAAAACGTGCCCTAAAACGTCCCCTATAGCGTCCCCTATAACGTGCCCCTCGTCGCGAAATCCTGTGGAGGCGGAAAGTTCGATTTTCTGACAGACCAAGTCACCCTAGACGGGTGAGTATTGTAGGGTGCTGCCGTGCCGTGTATGGCTCGATTCATGCCGGTTTGCCGGGGACAACCGAACCGCGGTGTCCGACCGGGAACGACAGGAAGCTCAATGACAGCGACGAGAGACGGGGCGTACCTCGCCCACATTTCCGACACCCTGACTGCGATCGGCGAGCAGTTGGACGAGCAGCGTGAGGTTCAGCAGAACGTCCTGACCGCCCTGAGTGCGCTGCTGGAAACCAACCGGGCGCAGTCGCAGATGCTCGCCGAAATCCTTGGCGCCGCCACGCAGGATGCCGGGCCGTCGCCGGTTGCCGTGGCGCTTGAGGCGCTCGCCACGCAGGTCCGGCAGATGGACGAGAATCAGACGAGCCTGATCGCGCTGGTGGCCGAGCTGCCGGAGGCGGTCGGCAGACAGTTCGAGACCAGCCTGAAAGATTGGTTGACCGCAGCCGCCACGAAGCACTGAGGTGCTGACCTACCGGACGGGGGCTGCAGGCGCCCCGTCGGCGGCGCGCGCCATGAGCGAGCACCTGTTGCAGCAGACGCTGTCGCCGGAGATGGCGGCGATGGCGGAGTACTATCACCAGGGCCTGAAGCCGCCGACGCCGGCGGAAGCCGCCGCGGCGCGCTACGCGGCCGAGACGACCGGCGGACGACTGCCGGGCGGGGCAGCGCTCGATGAGTTGGTCGCGCGCGAGGCTGACCGGCTGGCCGAAAGCAGCACCGATGCCGCCGGCCGCTCCCCGCCCCGCGACGAGGTGATGATCCGCGCGCTTGGCGCCTTCATCGCCGCCGGCCTGGTGGACCGGGACGAGGCGATCGCTTCCCTCCACCGTACCGGCCACCACCGCGCCGGCGATGACGGAGAAGGCCCCGGCGAGCGCCTCGGCCGCGCGACCGAGAGCGCGCGCACCGGCAAGGACTACAGCAGCGCGACCGCGACACCGCGCCGGGACATGAACCCGGCGCTTGCCGGGCGGCTCGGCATCGATATCACCAAAGCCCTCACCGCGGGCGACGTCGCGAACCTGCTGAACGGCCAGCGCGCGGATGGCGGCGACATCGATGGCAAGCAGAAGCAGGCGGGCACCGACGGCATCGGCACCGTTTTCGGTATGGACGAGCGCCGGCTGCCCACCCGTGCCGAGCTGGAGAACGTCCTGGCCGGCCGGCGCGTAGACGGGACGGCGTTGCCACCGGAGGTCGCGCAGCGGGCTGTGCGGCGCTTCCAGGCCGTTCTGGGGGCGAAGCAAGTCGATCTGACCCCGGAGCAGCGGGAGGATATCCTGTCTGCCCGCACGGCCACGAGCGGCGAGCTGACCGTGAAGCAGTACCACGAGCGGATGGATACCTCCCGGGCGCGGATTGGCTACGTCGACCTGACCTTCTCGGCCCCGAAGTCGGTCTCGGTTGCCTGGTCGTTCGCCCCGACGGAGGCCGAGCGCGCGATGATCCACCAGGCGCACCACGACGCCATCGGCAGCGTCATGCAGGACATCGAGGCGCAGATCGGCCGCGCCAGACTGGGCGCACAGGGCAAGGCCGGCTGGGAGCCAGGCTCGATCGGCTGGGTGTCCTTCGACCACTACACCGCCCGGCCGACCGTCGAAATCGTCAAGACCGACCGGAGCGGGCAGGACTACACCGAGCTGCACAGCTTCAAGGGCGCCGGCGGCCGCGTCGCCGGCGACATGCAGCTGCACACCCACACCGCCGTCTTCAACGCCGTGCTGACCGGGACCGGCCGCATGGGCGGATTGTGGCTCGACCAACTCGACGGCCGGGTGAAGGAATGGGGCGCGCTCTATCAGGCCTATCTCGCGACCAACCTGCGCAGGCATGGGGTTGATGTCGTGCTCGACGACCGGACGGAGATGGCCCGGCTGACCGCCGTGCCCGAGCGTGTCACCGAGCATTTCTCCAAGCGGACCACGGGCGGCACTGCGGCCGCCCGCGCCTATGCCGCCGAGCAGGGCCTCGACTGGGACACGCTGGACGCCGAGCGGAAGATCGGCCTGCTCAAACAGGGCGTGCAGGACCCGCGCGGTGCCAAATCCGACGACCTGAGCGATGTTGCTGCCTGGCGCGAAGCGGCGGCAGCCATCGGTTACGAGCACCGCAGCGTGCTCCGGCCCGATCAGCCGCACCAACTGTCCTCCCGCGACGAACGGCTGGAGGCCGCCTATCAGGCCGCCCTGCCCGTCTTCGACAAGGAGCTGCAGCGCCGCGCCGCCGTCGAAGGGGCGGACGCCCGGCTGGCCGCTGCCAAGGGGCTGATCGCCGCCGGCGTCGAATCTCCCGCCGATGTCAGCGCCATCACCAAGGCCATGCGCGAGCGCGGCGTGACGCAGCGGGGCGAGGCCACGTCGCTGGTCTGGGGCGATCTGAAGGGCGAGAACGGCCGCGACAAGGTCGGCATCACCACGACCCTGCACCGCGACGAGGAACTTTGGCTCGTCGCCGCCGCGCGCGCCGCCGGCGGCGACAAGACTTCCGCCCTCACCCCGGCGCAGATCGCGGCGGCGGTCCGCCGCTTCCCCGAGCTCGACTTCACCTCCGGCCACGGCAAGGCGCAGCGGGCGGTGATGGAGCAGCTCGGCACCGGCGGGCGCCTCACTGTCGCGATCGGCGTCGCCGGATCGGGCAAATCCACCCTGTTGAAACCGCTGGTGGACGCCTGGAAGGAGGACGGCCGGCAGGTCCACGGCATCGCCCTGGCATGGCGTCAGTCGGACGACCTCACCGATGCCGGCATCACCGCCCGGAACGCGCGGGCCGTGGAGAGCTTCCTGAAATCCGTCGAGAAGGGCCGGATCAAGCTCGGCGCCAGGTCGGTCGTGGTGGTGGACGAGCTGGGGCTGCTCGGCACGCGCCAGCTCAATGACCTGCTGCGCGCCCAGCAGAAGCACGGGTTTCAGATCGTCGGCATCGGCGATCCGAAGCAGATGCAGAGCGTCGAGGCCGGCGCCGTCGTCGACCTGCTGCGCCGCGCCCTCGGCGAGACCGCGATCCCGACGCTGGAAACTTCGGTGCGTCAGGTCGAGAAGGAGGAACGGGAAACCACCCTGATGTTCCGCAACGGCGAGACCGAAGCAGCGGTCCAGCGGAAGGTTGATAACGGCACCCTGCTGGTGACACCGGGCGGCTACGGCGATGCCGTGCGAAACGTCGTCGATCTCTGGCAGCAGCGCCGCGCCGCCAACGCCGGCCGGGACCGGTATGCCATCTCGATCAGCGCGCCGACCAATTTCGACGCCCACCAGCTCAGCATTGCGATCCGCAACCGGCGGCGCGACCTCGGCGAGGTCGGCACTGACCGGATCACCGTGCCGGCGACGAGCATCGGCGGCGCCGATGCCAGGACCTATGACCTGCCGCTCGCCGAGGGCGACCGGGTGCGCCTGTTCGAGCGCACCAACGCCCGCTTCCTCGACACGAACAAAGGCGGCAACATTGGCCGCAACGGCACCGTCCTGGAGGTTGCCGCGATCAATGACGAGGGCGTGGTCCTCCGCACCAAAGCAGGGCGCGAGGGTTTGGTGAAATGGGACAGCCTTCGCAGCGCGGCAAACGGCCGCATCCGGCTTGCCTATGGCGACGTGCTGACAACCAACACCAGCCAGGGATCCACGGTCAGCGAACATATCTTCGCCGTCCCGGGTGGATCGCGCCAGGTGAATGCATTCGGGGCCTACACGTCCGGCAGCAGGCATCGCGAACAGTCATTCATCGTGATCTCGGACGGGGCGGAGCGGCAGGAGGTTGCCGGCCGCCGGCCGCTTGGCGACCGCCGCCAGATCCGCGAGGGCGACGTGATCGAGAATGTCGCCCGCAACTTCGCCCGCCAGCCGATCAAGGAAAGCTCGCTCGCCATGCTGGCGCGGGCCGAGAACCTGCGGACGGGAACGATCCGGATGATGCAGGCCGGCAAGCAGCGGCTTGAGCAGCGCGCGGTCATGGGCAAGGCGAGGAGCACGCTGGCGGCGACCTTCCAGGGCAAACGGGACGACGCCACGGCGAAGACGCTGCAACCCGTTTCGGAAAACGCCACCGCCGGCCGTCGCCGTGGACGGCGGATGTAGCGGCGCGGACGCGTTGCACGCCGACAGATGCGTTGCCGGCGTTCTCGTAACGCCGAAGCACGACCAGTCACTCGATGTGCAGTGACGAGCCGCGAGAAGCGGCCGGACGTCGCCGGCTAGATCGGACGCATCGCTTCCCCGCTGCGTGGGCGCGGGCGGGTTAGCGGCCCGAAGTAGAGCACTGCGAACAAACCGAAGGCGGCGCTCCACGCAACCCCGGCAAGCGACAAGACCAGGACGTACTGCGCTCCGGCCAACGGCGCCAGAAGCCGAAGCACCGCGGCCAGTGTCACCAGACCATACACCGCCGTGGTGCCTGGGCCGGCGATCAGCGGGCGCCCGGTGTGCCCGAGCGTGACACGGGTCATGACCGCGAGCGTTGCCGTGCCGATCGCCCCGGCGGTGAGCGCATGCAGTGCAGCGGTGGGCGGCAGCCAGGGGAGGAAAGCATCGAGCCCGAGCAACAGGAAGCCGACGCCGAGCCACGCATAGGCAAGGTGCAAGATCCAGAGCAGCGGCTCGCGCCATGTCGCAATGCCCTGCCAGCGCAGCAGGCGAACGCACAGCGCCGTTCCGGCAGCAAGGTCGCACCAGGGCGCGACTGCTGCCTCCGGCATGACAACCCAGATGGCCAATGCCACTGCCGTCAGGCCGAGCGCCGCACGGTCGAACCCATCGAACGGCGCCGGCAGTGGGCCGGCCGGTCGCTGTTTGACCAGCCAGTTCCGGGTGAAGCTCGGGATGATCCGCCCGCCCACGAAGCTGATCAGCATGACCAGCGTGCCAACCCCGAGCCGGTTGCCGGCCGCGGCCGTCGTGGTGAGGTGCGTGGCTTCCAGGTGAACCAGCAGATTGGCAAGGAACAGCAGGCTGAGCGCCGTCACCATCGGCAGGTTGCGCCAGTTCCGCCCGGCGATGATCTCGCGGCTGACGACGGCGAGGAAGGCCAGCGGAAAGGCCAGGTCGAGCACGGAGGCGAAGCCGGCGCCGATGTCCTGGGAAAGCAGTACCGCCACCCGCCCGGCCAGCCACAGCAGCACGAGACCGGCGAGCGGCCCGCCCTGCAGCGGCAGGCGACCGGTCCAGTTCGGAATGGCAGTCAGCAGGAAGCCGGCGACGACGGCCGCGCCGAAGCCGAAGACCATCTCGTGCACGTGCCAGACGGAAGGCGAAAGCGCCGTCGGCAATGCGGCGCTGCCCGTGAACACGACAACCCAGGCCGGGATGGCGATGGCTGCCCAGAGCGCTGCCGCGAGAAAGAACGGACAGAATCCGGCGGAGAGTACAACCGGCCCCTCGGCCGGACGGTAGCGAGGGATGGCCGACATCACGTCGTGACTTTCGCAGGGAATGTTGGGCTCGGTTCCCGTCCGGCAGGCCATTCCAGCGCGGCTTGCGGTGCCGGGCGGGGATGCGGAACGGCCGAAGCAAACCGGCATTGACAGTACCACTTTCCCGGGGGCACTCAAGGGCCATCACCGACGCTGTTCCGTGGTGGTCGCCGCCAGCCCGCTGCGTCGTGCGGGCGCCGGTGCGCCGTGGCACCGGACCAGGAGACAGACTATGCGCTCGCCGCTTGACACCCTCTCGCGACCGCGGTTCGCCAACCACCCCCTGGATATCGGCGACGGCGCAAGCATACCGCCTGGCGACACGCCGGCCGCCATCTGGCCGCACGACACCGACGCGCTGATCACCGTCATCGAGACGCGGTTTCATGCCGTCCATCGGCGCGAACTGCCGGACCTCGTCAGGTTGGCCCGGCAGGTCGAGGCCAGCCACAAAGCGCACCCGGCCGCACCGCCTGGGCTCGCCGACCTGCTTCAGCGCATCGAATGGGACCTCGAAGCGCACATGCAGAAGGAAGAGCAAGGCCTGTTTCCGTCGATGCGGCACGACGAGCCCCCCGCGCCGGCCGCCATCGCCCTGATGCTGGACGATCACGAAGAGCATGCTGCGAATCTGCAACGGCTCGTGTGGCTTACAGGCGATTTCTCGATTCCGGAGAATGCCTGCCCGACCTGGCGGGCGCTTTATGCTGGCGCCCGGAAGCTCGCTGGCGATCTCGTAGAGCACATCCGCATCGAGAACGATGTGCTCTTCCCGCGCTTCGCGGCGCAACCGGTGCCAGGCCCCTGAACAATGACAGACCTTGCCCTCGCCCGCGCGCTGCATGTTCTCGCGGTCGTTCTCTGGATCGGCGGCGTCGGCATGGTCACCACGGTTCTGCTGCCGGCCATCCGGCGATCCTATCCGGCCGCCCAGCGCTTCACGGTGTTCCATGCGCTGGAAGAACGCTTCGCCCGGCAGGCGCGCGTCACCACCCTGCTGGCCGGGGCAAGCGGGTTCTACATGCTGTGGCAGATGGACGGGTGGGACCGCTTCGCATCGGGCGCCTTCTGGTGGATGCACGCCATGGTGTTCACCTGGGCCATCTTCACGCTGATGCTCTTCGTGCTTGAGCCGCTGTTCCTGGAGCGGCTGCTGGCGCGCCGGGCGGCAACGGCACCGGAGGCAACCTACCGCCTGGTCGAACGGCTCCACTGGACTCTGCTGACGCTGAGCCTGGTCACCGTTGCCGGGGCTGTCGCCGGCAGCCATGGCTTCGATTTCTTCGGCTGGTGAACGCCATCCCCGGCTGCAACGATCGTCAGCCCGCACTCAACCCCCTCGCGCGGCGCGGCGCCTCGGTCGGCTCCTTTTCTTCGCGCTTCGCCGCCGCGGTCAGATCAGTGACCTTCGTGACCGCCGCATTGGTTTCGGACCGGTCGGCACGGGCGACGCTCCGCCAATAGGCGGCGGCTTGCAGATCAGCCGATACGGCTTCCTTGGACATAGGGAATCTCCGAAGAATGTTGACGGGATCGATCAGTCAGCGGCGGCTGCAGCGACAGGATTGGCATTGAACCGGTTGGCCGCGACCCTTTCCGCCAGTTCCGGCCGCCGGAAGTAGATGGCACGGCCGCAGCGGAGCGGCCTCGCGCCCCGGATGATGACGAAGACCTCATCCGTCCGGCAGTCATTCATCAATTCCTCCCGGCGGATCAGGGGGCGGCTGATTTCATGGTAGCTGGTGTTGGCGCCGCGTGACCGCGATCCGATCTCGAAGGATTTGCCCGACGAGCCGGTGTTCGAGCCTTCCGACGTCGCCATGACGGCGTAGCTGCCGAAGGTCTCCTCCAGCTCCTTCGCCGTCTCAAGGTCCTGCACGGCGGCATAGGAACGGTGCGACACGCCGTCGTACCATTCCCGCTTGCCCTCCCGCCCCCACTGCCGTTCGAGCTGGCCGACCGACTGGTAGAGGAGCTGCAGGGTGATGCCGTACTTGCGGCCGGCATCGCGGGCGGTTTCGAGAATCCGCATCGGGCCGAGACGCGCGGCCTCATCAAGCAAATAGAGGATGCGGCCGGTCACCTGGCCGTCGGCTTCGTAGGCAGCGTTGAGCAGCGCGCCGATCACGACCCGGCCGATGGCCGGCGTGGATTGCAGGGCCAGCAGCGGAATCTGCAGGAATACGGAGACCTTGCCGCCGAGCAGGTCCCGGGACTTGAAGGTGTCGCCGGAGACGATCGACGCGAAGGCCGGGTTCGCCAGCCAGGACGTGCTCTCGTCCGCATTGGCGTAAACGCCGGAGAATGTCTCGTCCACCAGGCCCATCAGGGTGCCGGCGTAGTCGCGGGCGAGCGGGCTGCGGCTATTGCTGTGGATGCCCCTCAGCACATCCCGCATCTCTTTCTCCGGCGTGGCGACGCCGATGCGCAGCGTGCGCAGCGTTTTCAGCGCCGGGGGCATCGCTGGGTCCCACAGCATGTGCGCCAGCAAGCACGCCACGAAAGCGCGACCGCGCGCCTCGAAAAACTCGGAACCCTTGTCCTTCCCTCCGCCGGCCTGCCCATCGCCGCATACCCAGTTGACGACAGACAGGACGTTCGTCGTGGCCAGCGGCGATGCAATGTCGATCCAGTCGAGCACGTTGAAGCCGGTCGTTCCGCGCAGCCCGAGCTGGTGGACGGTGTGGCTCATCTTTGTACGTGCACCAGCCAGCATCGGGCCAAGCTCGCCGGACGGATCGAGGACGACAACCGAGCCGGTCCAGGTCAGCAGCGTTGACGCGGCCGAGGTGGACTTGAACGATCCAGCACCGGCGAAGACCAGGCTGTGGGTCGGGCCGGACTTGCAGGGGTCCACCAGAAGCGGCGCCTTGCCCCCCTTCCCCCAGCTCGCCTTGTTCGCCGGATCGAAAGCCACGGCGGCAACCCGGTCCTGATCCACCCGGTACGCCTCACCGACAACGACGCCGCCGAACTCGGCCGACGGGCCGGGGAAAACCTCGCATGCCTTCGCGATCGACAGCCAATCGGCATGGCCGTGGTTGTCGGTCGTGCCGCGGATCGGCTGCGGCGTGGCGCTGAACAGGCTCGGCCGGAGCGACGGCCCGACCACGCCGCGGCGGAGCAGCAGCGCGGCCAGGAAGAGCACCACGGCGATGGACGCAACGCCAGCGCTGATCCTGAGCCAGAGCGTCACCACGGCGTTCGGCGGTGCATATAATATGTATGTCCACCACTGATAGAACGGGTGCGCGAACG
>CAIXDS010000043.1 GCA_903918195.1 uncultured Acetobacteraceae bacterium
CAGCTCGGCCTTCAGCGCCAGTTCCTTCCAGAGCCTGTCCTTCACGTCGGGGAGGGCGCGGGCCGTCGGCATGTTCGGTCTCCTGGCTGGATCGTCGGGTCGGCGTGCGGTTGGCCACTGCCGGCGAGGCAATATCGCGGCCGGCTGTCGCGGGTGGGTGCTGGGTTATACACGGTTGGAATGTGAGTCAAAACAGTTCAGCGACCGGCCGGTGCTGATTCCAGGTTATCACGTGGCATCGTGGCGCCAGCGCAGCCGCCGCCATCTGGAAGAGCGCGGCCGGCGATGTCGCACGACAACGGTCAGTTGAAACCTGAAATGCACATGTTTAACTTGTCAATTCCAGATTTTTCGGTGCAGTCTTCCGCCCCGCCGCCGCACCCACCGGAGAACCCGCCATGACAACCCAATCCCTTCGCCTGGTGCCGCTCTCGCCGCATCTTGGTGCCGAGGTCGAGGGGATCGACCTGTCTGGCGTGCTGAGCAACCGCGAGGCGGCAAGTCTGCACGCGGCGCTGGCCGACCGGCAGGTGCTGTTCTTCCGCGACCAGCGGCTGAGCTACGACAGCGCCAAGGCGCTGGGCCGGGTGTTTGGTGACCTGCACATCCACCCCAACACGCCGGGACCCGAGGGCCATCCGGAAATTCTGCCCATCCATGCCGATGCCCATTCGAAGCGCGTCGCCGGCGAGCGGTGGCATTCCGACGTGTCCTGCGATCCCGAGCCGCCGCTGGCCAGCATCCTGTATCTGCACACGGTCCCGCCGGTCGGCGGTGACACGCTGTTTGCCAGCCAGACCGCCGCCTATGACGCGTTGTCGCCGCGCCTGAAGGCGTTTCTCGACGGGCTGACGGCGCTGCACGATGGCGGGCCGGCCTATCGGGCGAGCAATGCCAAGCAGGGCATTGCCGAAACCGGCCGGGTCTATCCGAGCGCGATCCATCCGGTGGTGCGCACCGATCCGGCGACCGGGCGCAAATCGCGGTTCGTCAACCGCGGCTTCACCATCCGCATCAACGAGTTGCCGGAGGGCGAAAGCGGCGCCGTGCTGGACTTCCTGTTCGAGCACACGACAAAGCCCGACTTCCAGGTGCGCTTCCGCTGGCAGGCGCATTCGGTGGCGTTGTGGGACAATCGGGTGGTCCAGCATCTCGCCGTCTGGGACTATTTCCCGCAGGTCCGTTCGGGCTTCCGCGTCACCATCAAGGGGGACCGGCCGGTCTGACGGTGGTCGTGGAGGGCTGTCAGATGCCGGACACCATTCCGACCTTCCCCGACCGCTTCCGCGGCGTGGCGCGCTTCTACACCGCCGGCCGGCCGACCGAAATCGGCTGACGGCACCATCATGAGGGTTGCAGTCGCAAGCCGGGACGGCGCTGCGGTCGATGCGCATTTCGGCCAGGCCACCCGGTTCGAAATATGGGAGATCACGGGCGGAACGTCGCGTCAGGTGGAGGTGCGGTTCAGCAAGCCGGGCTGCGGCTGCGGCACGCCGGCGGGGCCGCGCGGCACCGATACGATGCGGGAAGCGGCAGCACTTGTTGCCGATTGCCGGGCCGTGCTGGTGGCCCGGATCGGCGACCATGGTGTCGCGCGGCTGGCGGCACTCGGAATCCTGGCATTCGAGACCGACGATACTGTCGAGGTTGCCCTGCGGTTGCTGGCGGAAAGCCCCGCGCTGTTCGCGCCCGCATCACCATCGCGCCCCGAGCCTGCCTGACCCGAACCCGCCTGACCGGAGCATCCGCCATGTCGATCAACCTCCGCACGACCGTCGTCGAAACCCGCGAGCAGCGGCTCGGCACGATCACCTCCTGGGATGGCCGTGCGTCGGCGCTTGCCGAGCAGTCCGGCTACACGCGTGGCGATTGTGCGAGCGGTTGCAGCGGTGGGAAGGGCAAACGCATCTGCGAGCTTGACTCGCCATTTTCGCAGGGCTCGACCTGCGCTGAGCAGATCGCCGAGAGCCAGGCCAGCAATGTGCGCAATGCGGTGCTGATCCAGCATTCCCCGATCGGCTGCGCGGCCGGGCAACCGGACGGCAACACGTTCTTTCGCAACGGCCTGCTGCGCCGTGGCCATGCGCCGCGCAACGTCGCCTCGATGTCGAGCAATCTGGTCGAGCGTGACATGGTCTATGGCGGGGTGGAGAAGCTGCGCACCGCGATCCGCGCCGCGGTGCAGCGGCACGCGCCGGAGGCGGTGTTCGTCGCCACGTCCTGTGCCACCGGCATCATCGGCGATGACGTGGACAGCGTGGTGCGCGACTGCGAAGCCGAGCTGGGCGTGAAGGTGGTGCCGATCTATTGCGAAGGCTTCAAGTCGAAGCACTGGAGCACAGGATTCGATGCCCTCCAGCACGGCGTGCTGCGCCATGTGGTGCGCAAACAGCCCGGGCCGCGACAGGACGACCTGATCAACGTGGTTGTGCTGTGGGGCTCGGACGTATTCACCCCGATGCTGGCCGAGTTGGGCCTGTGCGCCGCCAATGTCCTCACGCTCTCCTCGGCCGATCGGCACCAAACAGACCGGCGAGTTCCTGCGCGAAGTCGCCGCCTTTGCCGGCTTGGCGAAGCAACGGGTGGACGACTTCATCATGGTCGAGGAACGCAGTTATTACGGCTATATCGGGGCGTTCCCGGAATTCTATTCCCAGTACCGCAGGGGGCTGCCGAACCGGTTCGGTGCCATCGGCGACGCCGCCTATATGCTCGCCCTCAGCAAGTTTGCGGTGCGCCAGCTTGGGCTGATCCCGGCCCGCCTCATCGTGACCGACAACCCGCCGGTGGAATACCGTGCGGCCATCCGGGCCGAATTCCGGGCGCTCGACCATGACGTGTCGGTGGAGGTGGACTTCGCCGAGGATAGTTTCGCCATCCACCAGCTGGTCCGCGAAACCGATTTCGCCAGCAAGCCGCCGCTGATCTTCGGCAGCACCTGGGAGCGCGATCTGGCGAAGGAGTTGCGCGGCTTCGTCATCGAGGTCGGCTTTCCGGCGCAGTACGAGGTCGTGCTGTCGCGCACCTGTGTCGGTTATCGCGGCGCGCTGCTGCTGATTGAGCGCATCTACAGCACACTGATCAGCCGGAGTGCCTGACACGCAGCGCCGGCTTGGCGTGCCGCGTTTTGGAAAACGCCGAAAGCACGCCACCAGCACGTTTAACGTTGACGGAATGGCGTCCTTTACCACATTTATTGGAGTGGGAACCGCAGAGGCTTCCGAACCACGCATAGATAACGGAGTTATTACATGAGAACGCGGATCGGTACGGCCCTGCTGAGCCTGTTGGTGGCCCTGCTCCTCAGCCCTGCTGCCAAGGCCGATCCCCTGGTGATCCGCTTCGGTTATCCCGGCGTGGGCGCCGACAACCGCCCATTCGCGTCCGGTGATATCGTTGCCGTGGCGCACGCTGGTCACTTCATCGACGACGAATTCGCCCACGACCCGGACATCAAGATCGAGTGGACATTCTTCCGTGGCGCCGGCCCCGCGTTGAATGAGTCGCTGGCCGCCGGACATCTGGATTTCGCCGCGGGTCTTGGCGATCTGCCATCGATCGTCGGGCGCGCCAACGGGCTGCAGACGCATTTCCTGCTTACCGACAAGGTCCGCGACACGATCTACCTCGCAGTGCGCCCTGATTCCGGCATCACCCGCATCGAGGATCTGGCCGGACACCGGCTCTCCGAGTTCAAGGGCACCAATCTGCAGCTGGCCGCGGACCGCGTGCTGGCGGCCCACGGGCTGAGCGAGCGCAACGCCAGGTTCATCAATCTCGACACCGGCAGCGCGCTCGCCGCGCTGAACGGCGGCAATATCGACGGCACCTTCGGCAGCATCGAACTGCTGGCGCTGCGGGACCGCGGCATCGTGACGATTCCCTACAGCACCAAGGCCGAAAGCGCGGCCTTCGGTCGCCACTCGGCCATCTTCGTCACCGATGCGTTCGACCGCGCGCACCCCGAACTGGTGCAGCGCGTGGTCAATGCGTTCGTCAAGGCGGCAAGGTTCGGGGCGGACGAAGCCAACCGGAAAGCCGTTTTCGAGCTGTGGGCGAAATCAGGCTACCCGACCGAAGCCTTCGCCGAGGACTTCAACGGTGAACGCCTGGCGAACCGGTTGACGCCGCTGATCGATACTTACGTGAGTGCCCGCTATCGCGATCTGGCGGTGCGGGTGCGCGAATACGGGCTGATCCGCAAGGACGTTGACGTGGAAAGCTGGTTCGAGCCGCACTATCTCGAAGCCGCCCTCAGGGCGCAGCAGCTCGAGCATTTCTGGCCGCACTACGATGCCGCCGGCAAGAAAGTCATCGACGGCGACGTCGAACATACGCTGTCCGCGTCGAAATGAGCCGAACCGGCCGCCGGCGCATTGCGACCTGGACGGGCGGGCTGACGGTCGGCCTGCTCGTGCCGGCGGTTCTGCTGGGGGTGTGGTCCGCGGTGGCAGCGAAGGGCTGGCTGCCGGATCAGTTACTGCCGGCGCCCGCGGCAGTTTGGCAGGCGTTGCTGGAGAATGCTGCCAGCGGCGATCTGTTGAGCAACACGCTGATCAGCTTGCAGCGTGTCGGCGAAGGCTTTGCCTTCGGCGCCGTGGCGGGACTGGGCTTCGGGGCGTTGCTCGGCCTGTCGATGACACTGCGGGCATTGCTTGACCCGTGCTTTCTGTTGCTCGCCCAGGTGCCGCCGCTGGCCTGGATTCCGCTGCTCATCCTGGTGCTCGGCATCGACGAGGGCATGAAGGTGACGGTGATCGCCTGGGCGAGCTTCGTCCCGGTGGTTCTCAACATGGCGCAGGGTATCCGTGACGTGCCGGCACCGCTGCGCGAATTGGGGCGGGTGCTGACCTTCGATCCCTGGTACACGCTCACCCGTATCGTGCTGCCGGCCGCGGTTCCATCGATTTTCACCGGGCTGCGGGAGGGTCTGGCCAATGCCTGGCAGACCATGGTGGCGGCAGAGTTGTTCGCGTCGTCCGAGGGACTCGGCTATCTGATCGCGTATGGCCGCCAATTGTTCCAGCTCGATCTGGTGCTGGCCATGGTGGTGGTGCTGGGCGTGGTCGGGTTGCTCGTGAACGGCGTGCTCGCACTGGCCGAGCAGCGGCTGTTGCGCTGGCAGGCGCTGGCGCCATGAGCCGCATCACGATCGCACAATCCGGTGGCCGGCCGGCCGCATGGCAGCGGCTGCCGCCGGCCCTGCGGTCGAGCGTGCTGGGGGTTGTGACCCCGTTGGCGCTGCTCGGCCTGTGGCAGGCAGCCTGTGCCGCCCATGTCGCGCCGCCCTATATCCTGCCGTCGCCGGCCGCGGTTGCAGAGCGGTTCCAGATGGAGCTGACCGGCGGCACCTTCTGGCTGGACGTGTCGTCCAGCCTGTCGCGCATGCTGGAAGGGTTCGTGCTTGGCAGTGCCGGCGGCTTGGCGTTCGGCCTGTTGCTCGGCTTGTCGCGGCTGGGCGAGCGTCTGTGCGGCCCGGTTTTTCTGGCCTATCGTCAGGTCGCGCTGTTCGCCTGGGTGCCGCTGTTGTCGATGTGGTTCGGCGGCGGCGAGGCCGGCAAGGTGGCTTTCGTGGCGTTGAGTTCTTTTGCCCCCACGGTGGTGAACACCTGGCGCGCCACCCGCGCGATCCCCGCCCCACTGCGCGAACTGGCAGCAGTACTCACGTTTGGTCGGCTCGACTACATTCGCCTGATCGCCTTGCCGGGGGCCTTGCCGGGGATCGTCATCGGATTGCGCAGCGCGTTGATCTATGCGTGGCTCGCGACCGTGGGGGCCGAGCTGTTTCTCGATATCGCGCCCGGCATCGGCGGCCGGCTGAATGAGGGGCGCGACAAATTCGAGGTGGATCTGATGCTGGTGGCACTCGCGGTGCTGGCCGTCATCGGTCTGGCCTTCAGCCAGCGTGCGGCTTGCGGCTAGTGGCGGCTGCTTCGATGGAGGCCGCGATGAACCAGGATGTCAGGAGCCTGCCCATCCAGGTCGACGCCGTGAGTGCGGTCCCCGCGTTGGACATTGATCGCGTCAGCAAGAGTTTCCATGTCGCCGGGCGACGTGTGGAG
>CAIXDS010000044.1 GCA_903918195.1 uncultured Acetobacteraceae bacterium
CTCGGCATCGCCTTCTGGAACTACCTCGGCGCCAGAATTGGCGTCGCCGGCGCCCACGCCGTGCCTCGCCTCGCCGACATCATCCGATGCCGTGGTCAGCCTGCCTGACCGGCTCGTCCCCCGGGGTTTTGCCCCGGTTAACGAAAGTTGGCGGAGGGGATGGGATTCGAACCCACGGTACGGGTTGACCCCGTACAACGGTTTAGCAAACCGCCGCCTTCAGCCGCTCGGCCACCCCTCCGCCGGGAGCCGCATCCGGGCCGGAGCCCACCACGACGTTTGCCCGACTGCTTCTAGGGCCATCCTCCCCCTACGTCAAACACCCGCTCCCGCCCGGTCGTGTCCCGGGCGCATGGCGTCTGATCAGCTCAGCGCCACCTCGAAGCCGCGGCGCGTCGCCGGGCGCGCCATCATCGTTTCGTACCAGCGCTGCACGTGGGGAAATTCGGCCAGGTCCACCTGGTGCCGCTCGTGCCGCCATGCCCAGCCGAGGATGGCGAAGTCGGCAATCGAGATGTCGCCGGCGAAATATTCCACCTGCGCCAGCCGCCGGTCGGCAACCCCGTACAGCCGGCGGGTTTCGCGGCTGTAGCGCTCCAGCCCGTAGCGCCGGCCCGGCTCGTTCTCCACCTGCAGGAAATGGTGCACCTGACCCGGCATCGGGCCGAATCCGCCCATCTGCCACATCAGCCATTCCAGCACCGGCACCTGCCGACGCAGATCGGCGGGCCAGAACAGCCCGGTCTTGACGCCGAGGTAGATCAGGATGGCGCCCGACTCGAACACCGTGATCGGCTTGCCGTCCGGCCCGACCGGGTCCTTGATGGCCGGGATGCGGTTGTTCGGACTGAAGACCAGGAATTCGGGGTTGAACTGCTCGTCCTTGGAAAGGTCCACCACCTTTACGGTGTACGGTAGCCCCATTTCTTCCAGGGCCACGCTGATCTTGCGTCCGTTGGGGGTGTCCCAGGTCCACAGCTCGATGGTCATGCGCTTTGTCCTCCGCGTCTTGCCGCAGCCTACAGGCCGAACAGGCGCAGCACGACCGGCACGATCGCGGCGGTGACCAGCCCGTTCAGCCCCATGGCGATGCCGGCGAAGGTGCCCGCCACCGGGTCGGCCTGAAAGGCGCGCGCGGTGCCGATGCCATGCGCCGCCAGCCCCAGCGCGAAGCCGCGCGCCGCCGGGTCGCGCACACCCACCGCGCCCAGCACCGGCCAGGCCATCATCGCGCCCAGGATGCCGGTGCTGATCACCAGCGTGGCCGTCAGCGCCGGGTCGCCGCCCAGTTCGTGGGCAATCCCCATGGCGATCGCCGCGGTCACCGATTTCGGCGCGATTGCCGCCAGCACCGGCGCCGGCGCGCCGAACGCCCAGGCGATGCCCACCGCCGACACAACCGCCGTCACCGCCCCGGCCAGCAGAGCCGCCGCCAGCGGCAGCAAGGCGCGCCCCACCTCGCGGCGGTTGCGCCACAGCGGCACCGCCAGCGCCACCGTCGCCGGGCCGAGCAGGAAGTGCACGAACTGCGCACCCTCGAAATAGGTCTGGAACTTCGTGCCGGTCGCCATCAGCACGGCCGACATCAGGGCCACCGCCAGCAGCACCGGGTTCGCCAGCGGATGGCGCCCGCAGGCCGCCGAAACGCGATCGGCCAGCAGATAGGCGGCCAGCGTGGCGGTCAGCCACAGCAACGGGCTGGCGGCCAGGTACACCCACAGCACGTCCAGCCCGATCATCGCCGCACCCGCCGCGCCACCGCCGCGAACACCCAGGCCGTCACCGCCAGTGTCAGCGCCGTCGAGACCACCAGGGCCACCAGCAACCCGGGCCCGTTGCGCAGCAGCACCGGCCCTTGCTGCACCACGCCGGTGCCCGCCGGCACGAACAACAGCGACAGATTGCCCAGCAGAGCCGCGGTCACCGCACCCAGCGCGGTCCGGTCCGCCGGCGGGGCCTTCGGCTGCAGCCGCTCGCGCAGCACCAGCAGCACAAACAGCAGCGCCATGCCCAGCACCGGCCCGGGCACCGGCACTCCGGCCACGCGGGCCGCGGCATCACCGGCCAGTTGGCAGCCGAGCAGCAGCACCAGCGCGCCAAGCATCGTCGCGTTCAGTCCCTGGGCAGATCGGGGCTCACCCGCGCCCGCCGCTCAATGCCCGGCATGCGCCCCGGAGAAATCCGGCGCCGCCAGCCCGGACGCCTCCAACTGCGCCGCCAGCGCCGCCTTCAACCGCTGCAGCCCGGCTTCGCTGCTCGCCTCGGCGCGCGCCACCAGCACCGCCTGGGTGTTGGAGGCGCGCAGCAGCCACCAGCCATCCTCGGTCTGCACCCGCACGCCATCGATGTCGGACACCGTCGCGCCCTCGGCCTGCAAGCGGGCGGCGACTTCCTCGATCACCCCGAACTTGCGCCTGTCGTCGCAGTCAAAGCGCAGTTCCGGCGTGTTGATCACCTGCGGCAATGCGGCGCGCACCGCGGACAGGCGGCCATCCAGCCGCGCCACGATGCCCAGCAGCCGGATGGCGGCATACAGCGCGTCGTCAAAACCGTACCAATGATCGGCGAAGAAAATATGCCCCGACATTTCGCCGGCCAACAGACACCCGATCTCGGCCATCTTCGCCTTGATCAGGCTGTGGCCGGTCTTGAACATCAGCGGCACGCCGCCAGCACGGGCGATTTCGTCGAACAGCACCTGGCTCGCCTTCACGTCGGCGATGATGGTGGCGCCGGGATGGGCCTTCAGCACATCGCGCGCCAGCACCACCAGCAACTGGTCGCCGAACATCATTTCGCCGCTGTCGTCCACCACGCCGATGCGGTCAGCGTCGCCGTCGAAGGCGATGCCGAGATCGGCGCCCTGGCGCCGCACCTCGGCAATCAGGTGCTCGAGGTTGTTCGGCACCGTGGGGTCGGGGTGGTGATTGGGGAAGCGTCCGTCGATCTCGGGGAACAGCACGGTGTGGCGGCCCGGCAGGGAGCCGACAAGCCGCTGCAGCACCTCACCGGCGGCGCCGTTGCCGTTATCCCACACCACGTTCAGCGCGCGGTCGCCGCCGTCCCAGTCGGCGAGCAGCCGGGCGAGGTAGTCGGCCGAGACATCGACCGCGCGGTCGCTTCCCTCGGCCGCCGGCACCACGTCGCTGGTTTCGGCCATGCGGCCGATCCGGGCGATCTGCGCGCCGAAGAACGGCTTGCCCCCCAGCACCATCTTGAAGCCGTTGTAGTCGGGCGGGTTGTGGCTGCCGGTGAGCATGATCCCGCCGGCGGTCCCGAGGGTGGTGGCGGCGAAATACAGCATCGGTGTCGGGCCGCGGCCGATCCGCAGCACCTCCATCCCGCTCGCCTTCAGCCCGGCGACCAGATGCGCCTCCAACTCCGGCGAGGACACCCGCCCGTCATAGCCCACCGCCACGGTGGTCCCGCCCATGGTTGCAACAATGCTGCCGAAGCAGCGGCCGATGGCGAAGGCATCCGCCGCGTGCAGGGTGCGCCCGACGATGCCGCGGATGTCGTACTCGCGCAGCACGGTGGGGTCGAAGCGATGGGTAAATGTCATGGACGGTCCTGCTGAACGGGCGGCAAAAACAGCGGTCAGGCGTCGATGTACTTGGGCAGGAAAGCGCGCACCGCCGGGCCAAGATCGGGGCGCTTGAGGGCAAACGCGATCTGCGCCTCCAGGAAGCCGACCTTGTCGCCGCAGTCGAAGCGGCGACCCTCGTAGCGCAACCCGTGGAACGGCACCTGACCGATCAGCCGCGCCATCGCGTCGGTCAACTGCACTTCATTGCCGGCCCCGCGGTCCATGCGCGCGAGGTAGCCGATCACCTCCGGCACCAGCACGTAACGGCCAATGATCGACAGGTTGGACGGTGCCACCTCGGGCTTCGGCTTCTCGACCAGGCCCTTGACCGCGACCAGCCGGCCGTCATCGGATTCGATGTCGAGGATGCCGTAGCGGCTGGTCTGGTCGCGTGGCACCTCGGTCACCGCCACCACGCAGCCGCCGGTTTGCGCGTAGGCGTCGGCCAGCTGCTTCATGCAGGGCGTCTCGGCCAGCACCAGATCGTCCGGCAGCAGGATGGCGAAGGGGTCGTCGCCGATAAAGGCGCGGGCGCACCAGATGGCATGGCCCAGGCCGAGCGGCACCTGCTGGCGGACGGTAACAATCGCGCCGGGAGGCAGTTGCTGGTCGTGCAGGGCCTGGAGTTCGGCGGTCTTGCCGCGCTCGCGCAGGGTCGCTTCCAGCTCGAAGGCGACGTCGAAATGCTCGACCAGCGCGGTCTTGCCGCGGCCGGTGACCATGCAGAACTGCTCGATGCCGGCGGCCCGCGCCTCCTCGACCGCATACTGGATCAGCGGCTTGTCAACGACCGGTAGCATCTCCTTGGCCATCGCCTTGGTGGCCGGCAGGAAACGGGTGCCCAGACCGGCGACGGGCAGGACAGCCTTGCGCAGCGGCTTGATCACGGGAGGTGTTCCTCTGGTCAGACTCGATTCGGCCAGACAACCACCCCGGCTGGGCCGAAATATGGCGGCGCAAATGCCACGCCGGCGCGCTGGCGGCAAACGAAACCGGAGCGGCACTGCTGGGGTGAGCGGATAAAGCAAGGCCAGGGCTCTGCCCTGGCCTTCCTTCACCCAATTACCCCAGCAGCACATCCCGCGCCTGGTTGATGCGGGCGGCGAGCCAGTCCGACCCGCCGGCATCCGGATGGGCGGCGCGCATCAGCCGGTGATACGCGGCACGGATCGCCGCCTCGTTGGCGCCGGGTTTCAGCCCCAGCACCGCATAGGCCTCCTCCCGCGTCATGCTGCCGCCCTGCGCCGTGCGCTGCCGCGGGCCGGGGCGGCGCGGCGCAGCGCCCGAACGGGCCTGGCCCACCCAGCTCCACAGCAGCGGCCCGAGCAGCACCAGCGTGCCCAGCCCGGCGGGGCCGCGGGTGAACAGCAGCAGCACCGCCAGCAGCAACCCGCCGATCGCCAGCACCCAGAAGGCAAACTGCTTGATGCTGGCCACCTGCGCCCGCGAGAAGGCGCCGAGCGCCCCCATCAGCACCAGCAGCGCGAAGATACCGAGCAGGAAAAACATGATCGCGTCAGGCCAGCGCCGCTCGCAGCGCCTGGGCCTCCAGCGCCGCGATTGCACTCACGTTGAGGATGCCGCGGGCGGTGACGCTGGGCGGCACCACATGCACCGCCTTCGACATGCCCAGCAGCAGCGGGCCGACCGGCAGCCCCTCGGCCGCGGCCTTCAGCAGGTTGAACGCAATGTTGGCGGCGTTCAGATCGGGCATCACCAGCAGATTGGCCGCCCCGGTCAGCGGCGAGTCCGGCACCAGGCGGTGGCGGATGGCCTCGGCCAGGGCCGCGTCGGCGTGCATCTCGCCGTCGATCTCCAGGTGGGGCGCGCGCTCGCGGATCAGCGTCAGCGCCCGGCGCATCTTGCGCGCGGTCGGCGAGTTGCTGGCGCCGAAGCTGGAATGCGACAGCAGCGCCGCCTTCGGGTGCAGGCCGAAGCTGCGCACCGAGTCGGCGGCCAGCAGCGTCATCTCGGCGATCTGCTCGGCGGTGGGGTCGATGTTCATGTGGGTGTCGCAGAAGAACAGCACGCCGGCCGGCACGATCAGGCAGGACAGCGCGTAGATGCGGCTGACCTCGGGGCGTTTGGGGATCACCTGCAAAACATACTGCATGTGCCGCCCCCAATCGCCGCTGCCTCCGCAAATGGCGGCATCGGCGCGGCCTGCGTGCAGTATCATCGACGCTGCGACGGTCGGACGGGTGCGCACGCGCCGGGCGGCGGCATCGGGCGGCACGCCGCGGCGAGCCACCAGGCGCTGGTATTCCACCACCAGCGGGGCGAACACCGCCTCGTCCTGGCCGGGGTCGAGCACCTGCACGCTTTCCTGCAGGTCCATACGCAGCCCCAGCTCGCGCACCCGCCGCTCGATGACGGCGCGGCGGCCGATCAGGATGGGCCGTGCCATGTCATCGTCAACCAGCGACTGCACCGCGCGCAGCACCCGCTCGTCCTCGCCCTCGGCATAGACCACCCGCGCCGGCGTCGCCTTGGCGCGCTCGAACACCGGGCGCATCAACTGGCCGGAGCGGAAGGCAAAGCGCTCCAGCTCGCGCCCGTAGGCGACGAAATCGGCGATCGGCCGGCGGGCGACGCCCGTGTCCATGGCGGCGCGCGCCACCGCGGGGGCGATCTGCAGGATCAGCCGCGGGTCAAACGGTTTGGGGATGATGTAGTCCGGGCCGAACACCGGCGCCGTGCCACCATAGGCCGTGGCCACCACCTCGCTGGCCTCGATGCGGGCCAGCTCGGCGATCGCCTCCACGGCGGCGAGTTTCATCGCTTCGTTGATGGTGGTGGCGCCGACATCGAGCGCGCCGCGGAAGATGAACGGGAAACACAGGACGTTGTTGACCTGGTTCGGATAGTCGCTGCGGCCGGTGGCAACGATCGCGTCCGGCCGGGCGGCGCGCACCGCTTCGGGCAAAATCTCCGGCTCGGGGTTGGCCAAAGCGAGAATCAGCGGCCGGGGCGCGAACCGGCCAAGCCATTCCGGCTTGAGCACGCGCGGCGCGGACAGGCCCATGAACACATCGGCCCCCTGCAGCACCTCATCCAGTGTGCGTGCCGCGGTGACCTGGGCGTAGGCCCGCATCCGGTCGGTCAGGTCGTTGCGCCCGGCATGCACGACGCCCTTGATGTCGGTGAGCGTCACGTTCTCCCGCCGCAACCCCATCGTCACCAGCAGGTCGGTGCAGGCCAT
This sequence comes from uncultured Acetobacteraceae bacterium, assembly GCA_903918195.1. Classification (GTDB taxonomy): domain Bacteria; phylum Pseudomonadota; class Alphaproteobacteria; order Acetobacterales; family Acetobacteraceae; genus Rhodovastum. Next base: position 6,789 of record CAIXDS010000044.1, read on the forward strand.
GGCGGCGGCACCGGCGCCGGAGGTGACCAGCCGCACATCCTCCAGCCGCTTGCCCTGCAGCAACAGGCCGTTGCGCACCGCGGCGGCCACCGTGATGGCGGTGCCGTGCTGGTCGTCGTGAAACACCGGGATGCCCATGCGGGCACGCAGCTTCGCCTCGATCTCGAAGCATTCGGGCGCCTTGATGTCCTCCAGGTTGATCGCTCCGAAGGTCGGCTCCAGGGCGGCCACCACCTCGACGAACCGGTCGGGGTCCTGCTCGTCCACCTCGATGTCGAACACATCGATGCCGGCGAATTTCTTGAACAGGACGGCCTTGCCCTCCATCACCGGCTTGCCGGCCAGCGCGCCGATATTGCCCAGGCCGAGCACGGCGGTGCCGTTGGAGATCACCCCCACCAGATTGCCGCGGCTGGTGTAGTCGAAGGCGGTCGCAGGGTTGGCGGCGATCTCCAGGCAGGCAGCGGCCACGCCGGGGGAATAGGCGAGCGCCAGGTCGCGCTGGCTGGCCATGCGCTTGGTGGGCTCAACCTGTAGCTTTCCCGGTCGCGGCAGCCGGTGATAGTCCAGCGCCGCGCGCCGGAAGTCCTCGTCCATGCCAGTGGTTCCCGCCCCGGTTGTTGCCGGACGGAGGATCGTCCTGTTGAGCCGCCGATGCAACCGACCGGCAACCGGCGCGAACGGGGAGCAGGCGGTTCGCGGATTGCAGGGGCGATCCTTACCTATCTGTTGCCGTTAGGCGACAGGTTGCATTAGAAGCACACAGGCGTGAACGTGCGGGGTGGCGCGGAAAGCATTCGGCTCAGCCGCGTCCTCCCGCATCGTCATTCGATGGCCGACGGCTGAGCAAATACAAACTCTGGGTAGGTTCCGGATACGTGCTCATGCCGATATTGACATAAACCGGTATCTTTACACTACCCGATGTCGTAACTTCAGCCAACCTGTTATCCGGTGCATCGAAACGATAGGGAGTTAGAGTGACGATGGAAATCACGGTTCTTGGCGTCCCCAGACAGGGAATCTCCGCCACGGTTGTTGATCTGTGCGCCATCGCACTGTTAGCGATGATAACACGCCTCCCTCTGCTGAACAGCGTCACCGGCATTGATATGGATGAGGGCGCATTCGCCATCGCCGCACGCGAGTTGTTGCATGGCCATCTGCCCTATTTGACATTCTTCGACAACAAACCCTTCGGCTCGACCGCGATCATCGCCGCGGCAATGGCCGGATTTGGCGAGTCCGTTGCCGTGCTGCACGCCGTCGGCATCGCTGCCGTCGCCACAACCGGCGGCGTGCTCTACCTGATCACCCGCAGGATCGGACTCGGCCGGATGGCGGCGGTCTCGGCCGCACTGTTCTACGTGCTGTTCTCCACGCGCCTGCATGGCATGGCCACGCTGACGGAGATTCTACTGGCGCCGTTCACGGCGGGCGGCGTATTTGTTTTGCTTGGGCAATGGCGGCGGGACAGGCAGGCAACGACGGCCGGCCGGCGCGTAGCAGCTTTCGGGGTCGCCGGCTTGCTCTTTGGCATTGCGATCTGGATCAAATATCTGCCGGTTTTTTCCGCCATCGAAACGGGTGGACTCACGCTGCTGTTTCTGCTCGTTACGGTGCGCACGGGCATTGGTGAGGTTGTCGCCTGTGCCGCCATTTTTTCCGTATCAGCGGCGCTGCCGACGGTCGCGACCGTGCTTGTATATTGGAATGCTGGCGTCTTACCGGAGTTCTGGTACTCCAATTTCGGATTCACCTCATCGTACATTACCATCATCATCCCGAAAATTGTGTTTGAACAGTTGCTCAATGCCGCGAAGGACATTTGGCCGTTGGTTGGCCTGGCGTTCCTGCTCCTCGTGCCGCCACTCCGCCGCGATGTATTCTCCGACTCCAAGCGCGGGATGCGCGCCGTCGTAGGTGTTTGGGTGGTCGCCGAGGGGATCGCGGTCTGCGCGCCTCTCAAATTCTGGACGATTTACTTCCTTATGATGCTACCGCCATTTTGCATCATCGCGTCGATGACCATCGACGCGGTGGCGCACCGGCTTGGGGCGCCGGGAAAGACTGCGACGCTGGCGCTGGTTTTTTCCATCCAACTCGCGCTGTTTCCCGCGGTCCGTTACGCTAAAGATACGGCAAGGCTGGCGATCCACCCGGACCTGTGGCGCGACGTAGCGGGCAGCGTCGAGCGAAATCTCGCCCCTGGCGAGACGTTTTGGGCGGTCAACCTCCCTCCGATCATCTACCTTCTGGCGCACGCTGACCTACCAACCCGTTATGCGTACCCCAACCATCTGATCGGGATCCTGCGCAACCTTGCGCCGGTAGATCATGCTGCCGAAGTCCGCCGCATCCTGGACAACCGGCCGCGAGCTATCGTAATCGATAAGAATGAGTATAATTGGATAAAGGAAGCGCCGCAAGATGCACCACTGAAGTCTCTGATCAAGGAGCGTCTGGAGAAGGACTATGTGCCGAAGAGTACAATAGACAGTTCCGATGGACAATTCGACGTGCATATTTTTGTCTTGAAGGATTGACGTGCCGATATGGCTCTTTCAATGATTGTGTATTATTACGATGCCATGGTTATGGAGAAATAACTGCGTTACGGTGGCCTGGGTTCGCGGTCCATAGGCACACGCGAAACAAAAATGTCGCAAGCTATTGATAAAATAGGCGCTCGCTTAGGTTGATGAAGCCGTTCTAGGCAAACACATCCAAGTCGGAAATCGCGTAATTATCTGTTATAAATAGAAAAGTTTCTAGGCACATGCATTCAACGTAGAGGAGCATATGATACATAACGATGCGATTGTTGCCCATTCAAGCGCGCTGAAATTGCTGGGAAATTGAATGGCTTATAGGCACGCGTTTCACGGAAACGAACCTACGGTTGTGGCGACTATGTTACTGAGTTCAAAGGAATCTCTTATTGGTGTGCCTATCGACCGCGAACCCAGGGGTGGCTATTGGCATGATACGAGAGTCCGGCTACTCGCCGATCAAGGTTGGCAGCCGCCGGTTCCACGCCATCGCCGGCGGAAGCGCGCCCCTCGCGATCGTCGGGTCACCGCACATGGCCGCCCGGCAGGCGAGGTCACCGATCCGTGCCGTCAGCGTCTCAACCGGCAGGAACAGGACGGCACCCAGCAGGCTGAGCGCGACCGAGCCGAGCGCAATCAGCCAGATCGCCGTTGGACCGAACGTGCCATGAGCGTGGGTCAGCACAACGAGGCCCGAGGTAAATGACGCAATGACGGGGAAGTGCACTAGGTAGAGCGGGAACGAAACCCGGCCAAGCCACCGGGAGAGCCGACAGGAAAAAAATGATCCCAACGGACGGCTGGCGTAAACGCCAAACACAAGCAAACACGCTGCAATTATATTCAGACCAAATCCTAAATGTAGTCGATGGTCTAAATCTGCACCAAACACTGCGATGAAAACAACAAAAATGGCGAGCGCCTGCGCAGCTCGTTGACTGCGCAGCCAGTCGAATCCGCCACAAGCGCGCAGGCGACCGCAAATCATTCCGAATACGAAGCATGCGATTAGAGAATGGCCGCAAAGACAGACAAAAAATACGAACCACAAAAAAGAAAACTTTAGACGAATCTCAACTTCCAAAAGTAAATAGAGAAAAACTACAACTGAACCCAACAGCTCAAGAGACATAGTCCACAACATCGGATTAAACGACTTAGATGCAGTGTGGTTAAAGAATACATCGAACCCAGCATAACGAACAAGCTCACGTAAGCTTGGATCAAAATCCAGAAATGCGCCAAGCCAGTCCTCCCGATTAACAACCTGCGCTGCTTGGTGCGAGAAAATCAAACCGAACTTCATCAATAAAAAGACGATTAGGCAGGACACGAAGATCGGGAGCGTGAGCCTGAAATACCGTTTAACTGCCAGCCTTACCACGCTCCGTCTGGATTGTCGCCCCCAATAGCTGGCGGACAGCGCATCGCCCGACAGAACAAAGAACACCGCAACAGCCAACACTCCGTTCAGAAACGGACTGACGAGAGGCGAACGGAACGCTGGTTCTATGTTGCCGAATGTTTCCGAGAATATGTGAAATAGCATGACAGAGATCGCCGCCCAGCCGCGCAGACCATCCATTTCATGCAGCCTCGACTGGCTAATCGCCGGTGGAGAAGTCATGCCGTTTTGGTCCCTTCCTGGCGGGGTTGCGATTGGGCAGAGGCTGACCCGGAATGCTGCCGCAATAAAAAATCTCTTTATATCAGCGTGTTGTTTCTAATGCGGGTAACAAGGCATCCAGAGATCACGAAGAAGACGTCGACGAAACCGGCCGGCAGAAGCCGATGCCTCGTTTGATACACCACAACCATCGCTAAGGCCAACGCCCGCTGTCAATGCAGGAGGAAAAATGCATCGGCGCGATAATAACCGTTGACACCCGCCCATGCCGCGATAACATGGCAGGAAATATGGGAATCTCAGGGGAACCGCAAAGACGGATACACCCCGATTTGGAGCAACGGAGGCGATACGAGTTGACGTAAATGGACAGGAGATCGCTCTATATTTTTTGCGATTCTTGAGTTGTCGGCTATTTTTTTGGTTAATACGTTCAATGCTCGAACCGGCGATCGATGCCGTTCGCCAACGCGCACCCAATAAGCTTTTTGGGACTCAGGTTATGGACAATGCACGGTTCTTGGATCGGCGCATCAAGGGATTTGATGGCATCAGAGGTCTGGCGGCCTTTGCAGTGTTCGTTCAACACGCTCTGCCAAGCCCTTACCACCTGGGCAACCTGGGTGTTTATGTATTCTTTGTCCTGAGTGGATTTCTGATCATAGGCATACTCAGGAAAGGCCGTCTGGCGATTGAAACGGGACGATCTGAGTTTGTTCCCGAATTGATCGGCTTTTGGATTGCAAGAGCCGTCAGAATATTTCCTGTTTATTATTTGGGTCTGAGTGTCCGTCCGGAAAGTTCATGTGTGATATCCGGACGTTAGCGGTGGACCACAACGCGCCAAACCGCGCTCCAGGACAACGGCAGGCCATCCAATTGAACTCTCGATGAGAAGGTCACCAGCGGCCGCTCGTAACC
>CAIXDS010000045.1 GCA_903918195.1 uncultured Acetobacteraceae bacterium
ACCCATTCGTTTTAAGGGTTGATGAGAGAGGGGGCTGAGGAGGTGCATCGGCATCTCCTCAGCCCCCTCTCTCATCAACCCTTCAAGTGATGGGGTCCAGGGCAGAGCCCTGGTCTTCCTTCACCCGATTGCCCCGAGGCACCCACGCGCCTAGAAGCAGGCGCGATGCTGCCAACCTCCTCCCCGTGCGAGTAAGCGATCCCGTGGACAAGCATTTCCCGTCATGAACCCATCGCTCCCGAAGGCACCGGTTGGCCGCGACGTGCCGGCACGGATGTCGGATCGGTTGATCGTCGCGCTGGACGTTCCCGAGATCGCGCAGGCGCGTGCCCTCGTGGAACAACTCGACGGCATTGTCTCGTTCTTCAAGATCGGCCTCTGGCTGGCCTTTGCCGAGGGCGTCGATGGCCTGATTGCGGAGCTGATCGCCAGCAACAAGCGGGTCTTTCTTGACGCGAAAATGTTCGATATCGGACAGACCGTTGAGGAAGGGGTTGCCCGTGCCGCCGATCGCGGGGTCAGTTTCGTGACCGTCCACGGCAACGGCGATATCATCCGGGCCGCCGTGCGGGGAAAACGCGGTCGCGACATCAAGATATTGGCGGTGACCGTGCTGACCAGCCTGAGTGATGCCGATCTGCATGACATGGGCTATCGGCTCGGTGCGCGCGACCTGGTTCACCTGCGGGTTCGCAAAGCCGTCGAATATGGCTGCGACGGAATCATCGCGTCGCCGCACGACAACCCGGATGAAATCCGCCGGATCGCCGGGGCCGAGAGCCTGCTTGTCGCCACACCGGGCGTGCGGCCCGAGGGCGATTCGCTCGATGACCACAAACGTTCCGCGACGCCGGCCCAGGCGATCGCCGCCGGCGCCGACTATCTGGTTGTCGGCCGGCCGATCATCGCCAGGCCAGACCCCGCCGCGCGGGCGCTGGAGGTCATCCGTCAGATGGAAAGTGCCGTCTCTGCGGCCTAGGGAAAGCCTGAAGCGGCGGGCCGGGGCACTGCCATGACCTTCGCAGCGTTGCTTCGTCACCTCGCTTTCGCCGCCGGCATTGCGCTGGTTTCGGCGGTGGTGGTGCGCGCCATGATCAACGCCCGCGTGATGGACATGCCCAACGACCGCTCCTCGCACGCCGTGCCGACGCCGCGCGGCGGCGGGTTGGGAATCGTGGTGGGATTTCTGCTGGGTATCGCCGTGCTGTACGGTTTCGCGTCGTTCGCGCGGCTGGCCGACCCGTATTTCCGCGCCGTCATCCTGGCCTCGATCGCCATTGCCGTGGTCGGGTTCATCGACGATCTGCGCGACTGGCCGTTCATCGTGAAGCTGGCCGCGCAGGTGGCCGCTGCGCTGGCCGCGGTGGGCAGCGGGTTGTTTGTCGAGGTGTTCCGCGTTCCGGTGATCGGCGCGGTCGATATCGGCTGGCCGGCGGGGGCGGCGATCACGGTCGCCTGGATTTTGTTCGCCACCAACGCAATGAACTTCATCGACGGGCTGAACGGGCTGGCGGCCGGCACCGCGCTGGTTGCCTGCGCCTTCCTGGCGCTGATCGCCGAGACGCAGGGCGGCTGGTTCGTCTATTTCGCCGCGCTGCTGCTGGCTGCCGGAATCGCCGGCTTCCTGCCATTCAATTTTCCGCGAGCGCGCATCTTCATGGGCGATGTGGGCAGCCAGTTTTGCGGTTTTGTCCTCGCCGTGCTCGGCGTGGCTGCCTGCCGGTTCGACAGCGTGGAGATGTCGTTTCTCCTTGTGCCCATGCTGCTGTCCGGCGTGCTGTACGATGTGGCGTTCACGCTCGTACGCCGGGCGCTGGCCGGCGAGCGGCTGACCCAGGCGCATCGCGGCCATCTGTACCAGGTGGCGCAGCGCGCCGGCATGGATGCGCGGACGGTGGCGCTGGTGCATTGGGGGTTCGCTGCGCTGGGTGGCGTCGCCTGCCTGGGCTTCATCGCCGCGCCGACGCCGCTCAAGCCGCTGCTGCCGATTGCTTTGCTGGTGCCGCAACTGGTTTGGACGCTGCACGTCGCGGCTCGGGCCCGCCAGACCAGGCTCGGCCGATGGTGAGATTGTCTGCCCCTTTCAAGCGGAGGCCGAAATGAGGACCCTGCGTGCCAGCCTGTTTCTTCTTCTGCTGCTGTCTGGCGCTGCGTTTGCGCAGTCCACGGCACCCAACCCTTCCTTCAATCTGGTGAACCGCAGCGCTTCTGCCATCAAGGAGTTCTTCGCCACCCCGGCCGGCCGCACCAACTGGGGACTCGACAGGCTTAACGGTAAGGGACTCGCCCCGGGCGCCAAGGCCGCCATCCGTCTGCCCGCCGATGGCAACTGCACCTATGATTTGCGTGTGGTATTCGCCGATGGCCGCGCAGAGGACCGGCGTGGGCTCAACGCCTGCTCGGCCGAGGACGTTGCCGTCGGCGAGGCCAGCCCCGCGGCAGCGGCGAAATCCTTCCGCCTGTTCAACCGCGGCACCGTGCCGATCACGGAAATCGCGGCTCGCCCGCAGGGCGGGGACAAATGGTCAATCAACCGCCTGTCGGCCGGCCCGATCCCGCCCGGTGGTGATCGCAGCTTCAGCCTGCCGCCCGGCGGACAGTGCATATTCGATCTGCGGGTGACCTTCGAGGGCGGCAAGACGCGCGAGAAATCCGCCGCCGACCTCTGCAAGTCGCCGGAGCAGGGCGTACAGTAAGACAAGGCCAGGGGCGCTGCCCCTGGACCCTGCCAAGGGGCAGTGGCCCCTTGGAACCCATTCGTTTTTGGGACATCGGGTGAGACAGGGGCCCGCAAGGAGGCAAGTGGAAAATTGCATCAGAGCGACTCTGCTGATGCAATCGCCAGCCTGACCTCAGGCGGCGTTCCGGATAGCAGACAAACCGACAGCCGCGGCTCCCGACTTACAACCCTGGGAAACCGCGGTTCGTTCGGCTCAGCCGTTGGCAACCTTACGCGAAGCCGCACTCGACTCGCTGCTGCCGGACTTTTTCGCGGTATTGGCGGCTTCCGACATGATGCCACGCAGGTCGCGCAGGAAGGCGGTGCCCTTGAGGGTCCGCTGCACCAGCACGCTGCGGCGGTCCATCGGGTCCACCTTGCGCCGGGCCAGATCGAGCTCGCCCAACCGGTCCAGCGCCCGGGTAATCGCCGGCTTGGACACGTTCAGGTCGGCCGCCAGGCCGCGCACGGTATGAGCCCCGTCCTGCAGGTAGCAGGTCAGGAAAACGCCCAACTGGCGCGCCGACAAATCCGGCCCGTCGCGCCGCACGAGCGCCACCACCGTATCCCGCAGAATACCGACCAAGTGGTCGGCTGATGGCGAAGTTGCCATGGTATCGTCCTTTCACTTTCCCCGGCGGATCGCGCCGCCTTGTTGTTGGCCGCTTTGCCGGCCCTTACTCCGACTGTCCCTACCGCAGCCCGCTCGCGCCACTCGAGTCGAGCGCAGCACCCGGCGTAGATCAGAATACGTCAAAGAATCATTGTAGGGTAATCGCGATCACGTTACCAGCATGTTTCGGTCGGCCCGCATTACGACCAATTTATCTATAATCGCTGAACAAACGGATCGTATGGTTTGGGCTTCCCCGCCTTCGGGTCGTCCCGGACGGGCCGTATCGTTCCACGCGTACAAATCGATATGAACCCACGCAGTTCCCGCGGCGAGAAACCGGCGCATAAACAAAGCTGCAACGATCGCGCCGGCAAAAGGTCGTGAAGAAATGTTATTGAGATCCGCGACCGGGCTATCGAGCCACGGGTCATAGCCGTCCCACAATGGCAGCCGCCACATCGGGTCGTGCCGTGCGAGTCCATGTTTCAGCAACTGCGCGGCCCAGTCGTCATCGGTGGCGAACAGGGCCGGCAGGTCCGGGCCCACAGCCACCCGCGCGGCCCCGGTCAGGGTGGCGCAGTCCAGCAGCAGGTCGGGATGCTCGTCCGACGCTTCGGCCAGCAGGTCGCACAGGACCAGCCTGCCTTCGGCGTCAGTATTGCCGATTTCCACGTTCAGACCGCGCCGCGTCCGCACCACGTCGAGTGGCCGCATCGCCCGGCCGGATATGCTGTTCTCGACGCAGCCCAGGCGCACCGCGAGGCGGATCGGCAGGTCCGCCTCCATCAGGATGCGCGCGATGCCAAGCACGTTGGCCGCGCCCCCCATGTCCTTCTTCATGCGCAACATGCCGGCGGACGGCTTGAGGTCGTAGCCGCCCGAGTCGAAGCAGACCCCCTTGCCGCACAGCGACACCAGCGGGGACGCCTCGGTGGCAGCGCTGCCACGCCAGGTGAAACCGGCCACCACCGGCGCGCGCTCGGACCCGCGCCCGACCGTCGCGATGGTGGGGTAGGCGGCTGCCAGCGCCTCGCCCTCGACGCGGAACGGGGTGGCGCCGTGGCTGGTGCCAAGCGCCACCGCGGCGTCGGCCAGTTCGGCCGGGCCGAGCAGGTTCGCCGGCGCGTTGACCAGGTCGCGCACCATCCACACCGCAGCCGCCTCGGACAGCGCGCGGTGTTGGCCGGACACCGCCAGTGTGGCCGGCGCGCGCTTTGCGGGTTTCAGCCGGTCGTAGCGATAAGCGCCCAGGAGGAAGCCAAGCGTCGCGTCGGCGCTGTCAAAATCGCCCGGCTCGATTCGCCATGCCGTTTCCGCCGGCAACTTGTTCGCCAGCTCGCCAAAAGCGAAGGGGGAACGGTCGGCGCCCAGCCCGAGCACCGCGCCGGCTATGCCGCCCTCGCCGGGCAGCAGCAGCATTTCATTTGGTTCGGCGGCAAACCCGGTCGCCCGCAACCAGCCTGCCTGGGCCTCCGGCAGCCCGGCGAGGCACACCTCCAGAGCTTCCGGCCGGATGGCCCGGACGGGACGCGCAGGCGAATCTCCCGCGACAACGGGCAGACTCCGGTCGGGCACGGAGGAAAATCCTTCTGGGGCAGGTTGCGGACGCTCTAGTCACGCAACATTGACGGAGACATGGCATCGACGCTCCCCCGCAACAACCCCCGATCGGCACGGACCGGATGAAATTGATGCAAAGTCCCGCCGGAAAATCCTGATCAGGCGGCAGCAAGGGTGGCCAGGAAAGCGGCGTACAGCGCGGTCACGTGCAGACCCGCGGCGACCAGAACCATCGCATGCCAGACGGCAGTGTGGTATTTCAGCCCGCGGCGCGTGTAGATCAGCGCGCCCAGCGAGTACACCACGCCGCCACCCACCAGCAGCCCCAGCGACTCGGCGGGCAGCCGCTCCACCAGCGGCCGGATCATGAACATCATCATCCAGCCCATGCCGAGATACAGGACCAGCGACAGCCCTTCGAAGCGGCGCGGGAACACCAGCTTCAACGTGATCCCGACAGCCGCCAGCGTCCAGACGATGGCGCACAGCACCACCCCGCCGGGCGGCTCCAGCACGTTCAGCGCGAACGGGGTATAGCTGCCGGCGATCATGACGTAGATCATCGCGTGGTCGGCCCGGCGCAGCAATTCCTTGGCCCGGCCCGGCCGGGTGAGGTGGTAGGCGGCCGAGGCGCCCAGCATGCCGATCAGCCCGGCGGCATAGACCGACATGGAGGCGATCAGCCGGCCGCTATCGGTGCGGCAGACCTCCGCCAGCAGCCAGGCCGCCGCGATGACCCCGGCGGGCACGCCGATCAGGTGCACGGCATTGTCAATGCGCCGCTCGGCGCGGCTGTAGCTTGGGAAGCGGGACTCGACCTGCGTCATCGGACTGCGCCCTGTGGTTGGATGGCGGCGTCGCGACGAGGGCAGTCCGGCATCCTGGCCAGAACGGGGGCGCGGCAAACCCCGGCGGGCGGTCTCACCCGAAAATCTCCGCGGCCGGCTTAGCGGCGCGCCTTGACGGCGGCAGGGGGCGGCGTCCAGGGGCTGGCCCCGGCGGCAAGCTGGCTTTCCCGGATGATCCGTTCGTGGCCGTCGCTGACGTTCTTGACCCGGTACTGGAAGCCGGCGGCCTCCAGCGGCAATTGGCGGACGATGCGGTAGGTGCCGCGCGGCACGTTGAAATCCATGGCACTCGGCAGGAAACTGACCTCCTGTCCAACCGTGAATTTGTGGCGGGGCATGTATTTCTCCGGCAGGAGCCGGCGCCGCCGGCTGGCGGCGCCGTCGTCCTGCGCCGGCCGGCGATCCGGCCGGCGCAGTCGTCGCTGGATCGGCCGGACGGGATCAGCCGGCCTGCAGATTCTCGGCCGACAGCTTCCCTTGCTGCCCACGCTGCAGCTCGTACTTCACTTTCTGGCCCTCGTTCAGCCGGCCGAGGCCGGCCTTCTCGACCGCAGAAATGTGCACAAACACATCCTTCGAGCCGTCGTCGGGCTGGATGAAGCCGTAGCCCTTCTGCGCGTTAAACCACTTCACAATGCCTGAAGCCATTCGTCTCACTCCGATGACCGGCGGCCCGCACGATGCGGGCCGGATTACTTCTCGCTGGGGGAGCGTCGAATGCGACAGCGCGCAAGGCACGAGCAGCCCGATGGAAAAGCGCCGTCAGCGTTGTATGGCCCCTTTTCATGCCATTTGCGAGGGGGCGGGCGGGCAAATCTTCGTCAACGCCTGCCTCCCCTCCTATGCTTCCCGGTTATGCCAGCGCTTTAGACAGTTTTTCGTAGGTCAGCCGGCTTAGTCCGTTCGCCGCCAGGATGCGCTCCAGCTCGGCCCGCATCAGGGCCTGCCGCGCAGCGTCCTGGCGCCGCCAGGCGCCCAGCGGCCCGGCCAGCCGCGATGCCGTTTGCCCGTTCAGCGGATCGAGCGCGATCACCGTGTCGGCCAGGAAACGGTAGCCGGCGCCCGAGGCGGTGTGGAAGCGCACCTGGTTGGCGGAAAAGGCGCCGACCAGGGCGCGCACCCGGTTGGGGTTGCGCGGGTCGAAATCAGCGTGGCCGGACAGCGCGCGCACATCCTCGACGGTCTGCGGCCGCGGCGACGTGGCCTGGATGGAAAACCATTTGTCCAGCACCAGCTCGTCGTGCCGCCAGCGCGCATGGAACGTGCTCAGCGCCGCCGCCCGGTCGGCCCCGTCGGTGGCCGCCAGCACGGTCAACGCGGCGAGCGAGTCGGTCATGTTGGTGGCGGCGTCGAACTGCGCCCGTGCCAGCGTCACCCCCTCCGCGCCGGCGGCGGCGAGATACGCCAGGCAGGCATTGCGCAGCGCCCGCCGCCCGATCGCGGCGGCATCGATGCGGTACTCTCCGCCATCTTCCAGCCGCTCGTAGGTGGCGCGCAGCATCGGTTGCAGGCGCCGCCCGAGTTCGCCGCGCAGGAATTGCCGGGCGGCGTGGATGGCGTCCGGGTCGGCCACCGCCATCTGGTCGGCGACGAAGGATTCCGAGGGCAGCACCAGCGCCTCGGCGGCGAATTGCCGGTCGGACTCCGCCCCGGCCAGCAGCGCCGCCTGCGCCTCCACCAGCCCTTCGTCCAAGGCGAGCGGCTGTCCCGCGCGCTGTGCCGCCACCAGATCAAGCAGCAGCAAAGTGGCGTAGCTCTGGCCGGAGTCCCAGCGTACGAACGGGTCGGTGTCGTGGGTGGCGAGAAAACGCAGCCGGTCGGGCGTGACGCCGGCCAGCTTCACCGGGGCGGAAAAGCCGCGCAGCAGCGAGGGCACCGGCCGCAACGGGACGTCTTCGAACACAAAGTTTTGTACTTCGTTATCGAGCCGCAGGAGGCGGGTGCCGGTGGTCGCCGCCGACTCGTCCGCCAGCCTCGTGGGCAATTCGTTCCCCTCCGGCCCGAGCAATCCCATCGCCACCGGAATCGGCACCGGGATTTTTGTCGCCTGCCCCGGCGTGGGTTTGGTCGTCTGGCGCAGCGTGAGGACAAAACGGCGGGCGGCGGCGTCGTATTCGTCCGACGCGGTCACCTCCGGCGTGCCGGCCTGCGCGTACCAGGCCAGGAACGACGTGAGATCCGTGCCGGCCCCGTCGCTGATGGCGGTGACAAAATCCTCGATGGTGACGGCCTGGTTGTCGTGCCGCGCGATGTAGCAATCCATGCCACGGCGGAAACCGTCGGGACCCAGCACGCGCTGCAGCATGCGGCAGATCTCGGCGCCCTTCTCGTACACCGTTGGCGTGTAGAAATTGTCGATGGCGATATAGCTGTCCGGTCGCACCGGATGGGCGAGCGGTCCGTCATCCTCGGGGAACTGGGCGGCGCGCAGCCGGCGCACATCGGCGATGCGCTTCACCGCGGGGCTGCCCATGTCGGCGCCGAACATCTGGTCGCGGAAGACGGTCAGCCCTTCCTTCAACGACAACTGGAACCAGTCGCGGCAGGTTATCCGGTTGCCGGTCCAGTTGTGGAAATACTCGTGCGCGATCACCCGTTCGATGTTCTCGTAGTCGGCATCGGTCGCGGTTTCGGGGCGGGCGAGAACATATTTCGTATTAAAAACGTTCAGGCCCTTGTTCTCCATCGCTCCCATGTTGAAGTCCGACACGGCAGCAATGTTGAACACGTCAAGGTCGTATTCCAGGCCGAACACGCGCTCGTCCCAGTCCATGCTTTGCTTCAGCGCATGCATGGCGTGCGCACATTTGTCTTCATCGCCACGCCGCACCCAGATGGCCAGTTGCACCTCCCGGCCGGAGCGCGTCACGAACAGGTCGCGCACCGCGACAAGGTCGCCGGCGACAAGCGCGAACAGATAGGACGGTTTGGGGTGCGGATCGACCCAGCTGGCGAAGCGGCGCCCGTCCGGCAGCGTGCCGGCCTCGCCCGGATTGCCGTTGGAGAGCAGCACCGGCACCGCCGGATCGGCGATGATGGCGCTGGAATAGCGCGCCATCACGTCGGGCCGGTCGGGGAAGAAGGTGATGCGGCGGAAACCCTCGGCCTCGCACTGGGTGAAATAGGCGCCGCCGGAGATGTACAGGCCGGACAGCTCGGTGTTGGAAGCGGGTGCGATGCGCGTCTGCACTTCCAGCGTGCAGGTATCGGGCAGGCCGGGGATGGTCAGGCCGCCATCCGGTGCCAGGGTGTACTGGTTTCCCCCCAGCGCTTCCCCGTCCAGCGTCAGCCCGAGCAGGGTCAGCGCCTCGCCATCCAGCTGCAGCGGCGCGGACGGGTCGCCATGGGCGGGGTTGCGCCGCAGCGCCAGTTTCGACCGCACCAGGGTGGCGTTCGGGTCAAGCTCGAAACGGAGGTCAACGGTGTCGATCAGGAAGGCAGGCGGACGATAGTCGAGGCGGCGGGTTTCGGTGGGCTTGCTGTGGGTCATCGTGGTTCCGGGTTTCGGGTCTGCTGCCTCATATCGGGGCGGTGGACGCCCGGGAAAAGCGTCCGGGCGCAGCCCCGTACCCCACCAGGAGCAAAGCCCCAGGCCGCATGGCCTTGCTACCTGTGTCCGGCCTATTTGTGTCCGGCTGGCAGCCACACCGAGAACACCGCGCCGTGGCCTTCCTCGCTGTCGATCGCGAGGTGGCCGCGGTGGCGATTGACGATGTGCTTGACGATGGCGAGCCCGAGCCCGGTGCCGCCGGCGCGGCGCGAGCGGCCGGCATCGACCCGGTAGAACCGCTCGGTCAGGCGCGGCACGTGCTGCCTGGGGATGCCCGGCCCGTCATCGCCGACGGTCAGCAGCACGCCCGGCCGCGCCGGCCAGCGTCCGCCGCCGGGCGCCAGCGCCAGCCCCACCTGCACACGCCCGCCTTCACGGCCATATTTCAGCGCGTTATCGACCAGGTTTTGCAGCACCTGCGCCACCTGGTCGGCATCGGCGACCGCCATCGGCAGCCCGGTCGCCACCTGCAGGTCCAGCACCACGCGGCGCGACGCCGCCGCCGGCTCGAACCCGGCCACCACCTTGGTCGCCAGCGCGCCCAAATCCACCCGCGCCGAGGGCGGCTGATGCTCGTTCATCTCGATGCGCGACAGGCTGAGCAGGTCGTCGATCAGCCGGTTCATGCGGCTGGCCTGCTCGGCCATGATGGCCAGGAAGCGGCGCTGGGCCGGCAGGTCGTCGGCGGCGGGACCCTGCAGCGTCTCGATGAAGCCG
Source organism: uncultured Acetobacteraceae bacterium (assembly GCA_903918195.1). GTDB lineage: Bacteria > Pseudomonadota > Alphaproteobacteria > Acetobacterales > Acetobacteraceae > Rhodovastum. The sequence continues at coordinate 10,011 of CAIXDS010000045.1, forward strand.
ATCAGGCTGGCCAGCGGCGTGCGCAACTCGTGGCTGGCATTGGCGATGAAATCCGCCCGCATGCGTTCCAGCGCGCGCTCGCGCGTGCGGTCCGACAGCACCACGATGGCGCGGGCGCCGTCCGGCAGCGGCGGGTCCATGACGATGACGGTGGCGTGCACTTCGCGCGGCACCGGCACCGGCACGCTGAGTTCGGTGAACTGACGCGCGCCGGTGTCGAAGGCCCGGTCGATGGCGGCGCGCATGCCGGGATGGCGCAACACGGCCGGCATGTCGGCGCCATAGGCGGTGCGGGCCGCCGCATTGGCCCGCAGCGGCTTGCGGTCGCCGCCCAGCACCAGCAGCGGGTCCGGCAGGTTCTCGACGATCGCCTCGTTGGCGCGCAGCAGGCGGCCGACCTCGGCGGCGCGGGCGGCGAGGCTGCGGGCCAGCCGCTCGATCCCCAGCCCGATCCGCTCCATCGGCGGCAGGCGCGGCGCGGCGGCGGCATGCGACAGCGCCGTCGCGTTCTCCTGCGCGGCATGGCGCAGCGTTTCGGCGAGCAGAAAAAGGTCGCGGGCGAACACCGCGCCGAGACCGAGCGAGGCCGCCAACGTCGCGGCCAGCGCCACCAGGGCCGGCCCGGGTGCGGCCGCGCCGGTGCCCAGCAACAGCAGCAGCGCGGCCGTAGGGACGGCGGCGATCGCCCCGGCGGCGCCGAGCAGCACCTCCGTGCGCATCGCGGCCGGCCCTCAGATGCCAGGCGCGCCGACCGACCCGGCGGCCGGCTCGATCACGCCCGGCGTGCCGTGGTCGATCTGGAACAGGGCCAGTCCGCGCCGCACCGTGCCGTCGCTCTGCAGGACAAGCAGCCCATCGACGCCGCCGAATCCCTCCGGTCGGCACAGCGCGGCGACGGAGAATTTCCCCTCCATGGCGAGTACCCGGCCAATCGCCGCGGCGTCGTAGGCGAAATCCGCCAGACCGGGCGGCGGGGTGCCGTATTTCGCCGCATAGGCGCTTTCAAAACTGCCGCGTGAGGTCGGGTCCGGAGCGGCGAACCAGGCGCCGTTGAGTTCCGCACCGCTGCGGGTTCCTGGCGCTGCCCAGAGTGCCGGGCCCATCACCTGCACGGTGGGCGCATCGATGTCATAAAAACCGAGAAAACTGGTCAGCCAGGCCAGCCGCTCGCCGGTCTCGGCCAGCAGCAGCGAATCAAAGTGCGGCGGCGGAACCCCCGCGCGCGACAGTTCGGCCGCCTCGCGCCGCCCCTCCGCGCTGTGTTGCCCCAGCGCCTCCCGTCGCTTCGCCTCCGCCGGCTCGCGCCGGCTGGTATAGTCGGAGAGGTCGCGGATGGTGTTGGAGATGCCGCTGTTGGTGCCTTCGTAGAAGCGGATATCAGGGGTCGGGCCGCCGGCCGCCGCGACGGCCTGGGTGAGGGCTGCCGCCATCGACTGGCCGAACGGCGAACCGGGCAGGGCGGCGGCGAAGCGGCCCTTGTTGCGTGCCACCGCCGCCTGGACCAGGCGGTGCACCTGCTGCACCGGGGTGATGCCGAGCGTCCAGACTCCGGGCTGCGCCTGCGCGGGGTCGTTGGTGAAGGCCAGCACGGCAACGCCGGCCGGCCGCGCCACCGGTGCCACCGCGGCGGTCTCGGCGGCGGTCAGCGGGCCGATGATCAGACCGGCGCCGCCAGCCAGCGCCGCGGTGGCCGCTGCCGCCGCGCCCTGCGGCGTGCCGGCGGTGTCGCGCACGTCGAGTGCCGGCGAGCCCGGTTCGGTCAGCGCCAACTGGGCAGCGTTCACCAGCGCCAGGCCGCGCTCGGCGTTCGGGCCGGTCAGCGGGGCCAGCAGCGCGACACGGCTGCCGTGCGGGACGGTGGCGGTTCGCTGTGGTGGCACCGGAGTTACCGGCGGGGCGATGCCGAGCGCCGGTCGCCGCGGCGGGGCGCTGCTGGCGCAGGCCGCAAGTGCTATGGTGGCAGCGAGGAGCACGAATGCCCGACGAAACATGCGAAATCCCTTCCGATCCGGCGGTGCCCGGCGACACCGCAGCCGCTTCCGGTCCGCCGGACGGTCTTGTGCTGGTTTCGACGCCGATCGGCAACCTCCAGGACCTCTCGCCGCGGGCCGTTGCCGTCCTTGGCGCGGCGCACACGCTATTGTGCGAGGACACAAGGGTCACCTCGCGGCTCTGTGCGGTGCTGGGTATTAACCCGACCCTGCTGGCGCTGCACGACCATAACGAGGATGGACGCATCCCGCAGGTGCTGCGCCTGCTGGGCGAGGGCCGGCGTGTCGCGCTGGTGTCGGATGCCGGCACGCCGTTGGTTTCCGATCCGGGCTACCGCTTGGTGCGGGCGGCGCTGGAGGCCGGGTTGCCGGTGTCGGCGGTGCCGGGGCCGAACGCGGCGCTGCTGGCGCTGACGCTGTCCGGCCTGCCGCCGCACCCGTTCCTGTTCATGGGTTTTTTGCCACCGAAAGGGGCGGCGCGGCGGGTGGTGCTGGCGCGACTGCGCGCGGCTGAACGGGCCGGGCTGGCGGCCACGCTGCTGTTCCACGAGGCGCCGCACCGGCTGGCCGAGGCGCTGACGGACATGGCGGAGCTGTTGGGTCCGCGGCAGGCCGCGGTCGCCCGGGAGCTGACCAAACGTTTCGAGGAGGTCGTGCGCGGCCCGCTGCCCGAGCTTGCCGCCCGTTATGCCGCCGTGCCGCCGCGCGGCGAGGTCACCCTGGTGGTCGGCCCGCCGCCCGCGGAAGCGGCGCCGGCGGAGGCCGATCTCGATGCGTTGCTGCGCGCGGCGCTGGAGGGGCACAGCCTGAAGGAAGCAGTGGCCGAGGTGACCGCAGCCACCGGCCTGCCGCGGCGCGTGGTCTATGCACGGGCGCTGGTGCTGGGCGATCACGAAAGCTGAGCAAGCACCCCGGAAGCACTCATCCGCCGTGCCGGATGAGAATAAAATTCAGCGTCAGGTACAACGTCGCCTCGTTCTGCGGCGACGACGGTGGGAACGGGGGCAGCATGGCGTCGCGGAAGATCGCCAGTGAGCCCATGTCGAGCCATTGGCTGCCCGAGCGCATCTCCAGCGTCACCTCGTGCACCCGCCCGGAGCGGTCCACCCGCACCCGCAGCCGCGTCGTGCCGTCCTGGCCCTGCTCGGCCGCCTGGCGCGGGTAATAGCCGTGCCGTTCCCACCATTCGTGCAACTGGTGCAGCCAGTCCGCGCCGAGGTCGGCACCCTCGACGCGCACCATGTCTCCCGCCCCGTCGGGGTTGCGCGGCACCGCGCCCTTGCTGGCGCGCGCCACCGGCCCGAGCGCGAGGTCGACGCCGCGGCCGGGCTGCGGCCGGGGGGGCGGGGGCGGCGCGGGGGTGGTTTCGGTGGGCGTCAGATCGGCCAGCGACCGCGCGATCGGGTGCGGAAAGGACGGCGCCGGCCGCGGCCGGGCGCGCGGCAGGGGCGGCGGCGTAGGCAGCGCCTCCTCTTGCACTTCCTCGGGCTCCGGCATCGGCGGCAGCGGCGGAACCGGTAGGGCCAGCCGCACTGGCGGCGGTTCCGGTGGCGTGGGGAGAGGTTTGGCCGGCACAGCCAGTGTGGGGGCCACCGGTGGCGCGGGCGTCTCCGGCGTGGTGGGATTGGGTTCCGGCACCGGCGCGGGTGCGGCCTCCGGCGCGCCCGGTGGCAGCATCACCACCTCTACCGACTCGGGTTCCCCATTGTTGCGTGCCACCGGCGGCTCGGGCTCGGCGAGTTCCACCACCACGAGCGCCACCAGGTGCAGCAGCACCGAAATCAGCACCGTCCAGCGCAGCACCGTGAAGGGCCGCGATCCGCGCGGCCGGTATCGCACCGGCCCCAGGCGCCCGGCGGACGACACTGGCCCGGGCAACACTGTTCCCCGCCATGCTCTCACACTGCGCTGTATCATCCGATACAGGATGCAATCTCGGGCCGCCCGTGGCTAGCCATGCGTGGGATGCATCCCGCCCGATCTTCCTTTGCTTCAGAGAACCAGCGCGGCCAGCAGGGCGTCGAGCCGTTTCCGGCCGTCCGGCGTGGCACGCAGTGCGGCAGCGTCGCGCACCAGGTAGCCTTCTTCCAGCGCACGCGCGAGCGTGCCGGGGTCGAGCGCGGCGTCGAGCCCGATTCCCGTGCGCTGGGCAAAGCGGGCGGCGTCGATGCCCTCGGACAGGCGCAGGCCCATCAGCAGCGCCTCGCGGGCGCGGTCGGGCGGGGCCAGGGGCGCGTCCTCGCTGCTGCCATGGCCGTGGTGTTCCACCAGCTCGGCCCAGGGCTCGGGGGCGCGGTGGCGGCGTGTGGCCAGCAAATTGTCGCCGAGCGTAACCCGGCCATGCGCGCCGGGGCCGATGCCGGCATAGTCGCCGTAGCGCCAGTATTGCAGGTTGTGGCGGCTCTCCGAGCCGGGACGGGCGTAGTTCGACACCTCGTACGCCAGCAGGCCGAACCGGGCGGCTTCCTCGCCGGTCGCGTCGTACAGGGCGGCGGCGGTGTCGTCATCGGGCAGCACCAATCTGCCGGTTCGGTGCAGCGCTTCGAAGCCCGTGCCGGGCTCGATGGTGAGCTGGTAGAGCGACAGATGGTCGGCCGCGAGCGCCAGCGCCCGGCGCAGCTCCGCCCGCCAGGCAGCGAGGGTTTGGCCGGGGCGGGCGGTGATGAGGTCGAAGGAAAAGCGGGGAAACAGGGCGCGCGCCGTCTCCAGCGCGACGATCGCCTCGGGGGCGGAATGCTTGCGGCCCAGGGCGGCGAGCGAAACATCGTCCAGCGCCTGCACGCCGAGCGAGAGCCGGTTCACCCCCGCGTCGCGGAAGCCGGCAAGCCGGCCGGCCTCGACGCTGGTGGGGTTCGCCTCCAGGGTGATTTCCGGCTCGGCGACGGGAGCGAACAGACGCCTGGCATCGGCGATCAGGGCGGCGACGGTGGCTGGGTCCATCAGGCTGGGGGTGCCACCGCCGAAGAAGATCGAGACCAGTGGGCGGCGGCCGAGCCGCGCCGCCTCCCATGCCAGTTCGGCGCGCAGGCAGGCGGCGAAGCGGGCCTGGTCGATGCGCGCGCGCACATGGCTGTTGAAGTCGCAGTACGGGCACTTGGCCAGGCAGAACGGCCAGTGGATATAGAGGGCGAGCGGTTCCATTCACCCGGATATAGGGTGGGCGGGAGCGGTCCGCCCGAATTGCCGCCGCCCTGGAGAGAGCATGATCCCGAAATCCTCCGTCGAGCGTGTCCGCGCCGCCCTGCTGGCGGCCGGCCACCCCGACACGATCACCGAATTTCCGGCCGGCACGCGCACCGCCGCCGATGCTGCCGCCGCGGTGGGTTGCAGCGTGGCGCAGATCGCCAAGTCGATCGTCTTCCGCACCGGCGACCGCGCCGTGCTGGTGATCGCCTCCGGCGCCAACCGGGTGGACCAGCACAAGGTGGAGGCGGTGCTCGGGGTGGGGGTGAAGCGGGCGGACGCCGATTTCGTGCGCGACCGCACCGGCTTCGCCATCGGCGGGGTGGCGCCGCTCGGCCATCTGGTGCCGCCGCTGCTGGTGTTTGACCGCGACCTGCTGGCGCTGCACCCGATCTATGCCGCCGCCGGCTCGCCGAGCCACGTGTTCTCGACCGAAGCGGACCTGCTGGCCCGCATCACCGGCGCGCCGGTCGCCGATATCCGGCAGCCGGGCTGATGGCCGGCGACGACAGCGACACGCTGCGCGACCGGCTGCGCAAGATCGAGGCGCTGTTCGCCGGCGCCGGCACGCCGGGCGAGCGCGACGCGGCGGCGGCAGCAGCTTCGCGCATCCGCGCCCGGCTGGCGGCTGCGGCGCGCACGACGGCGGCGGTGGAGATGCGGCTCTCGGTCAGCGACCCCTGGGCGCGGCAGTTGTTGATTGCGCTGTGCCGCCGCTACGGCATCGAGCCGTACCGCTACCGCCGCATGCACCGCCAGACGTTGCTGGTGCGCGCGCCGGCCCGTTTCGTCGAGGAGCTGCTGTGGCCGGAGTTCCAGCAGCTTTCCGCCGCCCTGACCGAGTATCTGCAGGAGGTGACGGCCCGGGTGATTCGCGAGGAAGTGCACGGCGACACGCGCGACGCCGAGGAGCGCGACGAGACGAAACGGATCGGCTGAATCGTCGCGCATGTCGTGCGGGCACCGGCCAGGATAACATGAGTGGAGACGACGATGATTAGACTGAGCGGCCTTGCCGCGGCCCTGCTGATCCTTTCGGGCGCCCCGCCGGCCTGGGCCGGCGACGCGGCCAGCGGTGACCGGCTGTTCCGGACGCAATGCGCCGCCTGTCACAGCAGCGAACCTGGCCGGAACAAGGTCGGACCGAGTCTGTTCGGGGTGGTTGGCCGGGCCTATGGCACCGCGCCCGGGTTCCGCTATTCGCCTGCCAGCCGCGATGCCGCCGTGGTGTGGGACGACGAGTCGCTGGACAAGTACATGGCCGATCCGAAATCGGTGTTGCCGCGGGCGGCCATGCCGTATGGGGGGCTGCGGAATCCGGCGATGCGGGCGGACATTCTGGCGTATCTGCAGACGCTGAAATAGCGCCCGTTGAGATAACGCCCGTTGAGATAAGGCCGGGGCTACAGCAATCGTTTCCAGCGCAGCACGCCGAGCGTGCCGAGCATGGCGAGCAGGCAGAGGCCGAAGGCGAACACGGTGCCGAGCCCGTGCTCCTGCCAGAGCATGCCGCCGGTGTTCATGCCGAAGAAACCGGTGACCAGGGCGGCCGGCATTACCACGGTGGTGACCACGGAGACGATGTAGAGGCGGCGATTGGTTTCCTCGGCCAGCCGCGAGGTCAGCTCGTCCTGCAAGGCGCGGGCGCGGTCGTGCAGGGCGGCAATGTCGTCGAGCGTGCCGAGCACCGCGCTGTGGGCGGAATCGTGCGAGCCTTCCATGGCCCAGTCCGGCAGCTCCTCGGCATCCTCGGCCAGCAGCCGCGCGAGCGGCGCAAGCGCGCGCTTGATGATGGTGACCTCGCGCCGTGCCTGGCCAAGCTGCGCGCCGAGCCCGCCGAGGTCGGCCGAGGGACGGAGATCCAGCAGTGCATCCTCGGCGACGTCGAGCTCGTCGTCCAGCCGCGCCACGCGCCGTCGCGCCTCGCGCGCGAACTCGGTGATCGCGCCGTCCAGCAGCGCCACCGGACCCTCCGGCGCGTGCCCCCCGGTGATGCCGTCCCACACGGCGGCGAGCGCCCGGACCGGGCGCCGGCGGCTGCTGACGAGGCGGTCGGGCCGCATGGCGAAGCGCCACCAGGCGATCTCGTGTTCGTCCGCGCCGGCCGAGCGAACGAAACTCGGCAGCACCCCGGCGACTGCCTCGCCATCGGTGACGATGCGCGGCGTTTCGTCGGACCCCACCAGCAGCCGCAGCATGAAGGCGGGGAAAGCGCGTTCGGCCTCGATCGCGGCGCGGGCGCCGCTGTGCACGAGATCGTAGTGCAGCCAGTCCCAGCCGGGGCCGCCCGGCGGCCGGGGATCGCCGAGCGCCGGCATGCTGCCGGGCAGGAAGGCGAAGGCCCAGGAGAGCCCGTCAAGGCGCGGTGCGGCGTGCGGCAGTTCCATGCGGAGACTCCTGATCGGGGCGCCGTGCTTGTCTGGCGCGATCGGGCCGATTCTGCCTCGGCGGAGGGTGGCGCGTCACCCCGCTTCAGTGACGCCCAGCCCGCATATCCGCGTCGGCCATGGGCGACTCGGTGATGCTGCCCTATCTTCCGGCGGCGGGGAGCAGGGCGACATGACTATCCGGTTGCAGGTGCGGGTGCGCGGCACGGTGCAAGGGGTGGGATTCCGCCCCTATGTCTGGCGCCTCGCGACCAGTCTCCGGCTGACCGGCACGGTACTCAACGATTCGGAAGGCGTGCTGGCCGAGGTGCAGGGCGCGCGGGCGGCCGAATTCCTCGACCGGCTGCGGCACGATCCGCCGCCGCTCGCCCGCATCACTTCGATCGAGGCCGAGGCGCGCCCGCCGGTCGCGGCAGAAGCCGGCTTCGTCATTCTCGGCAGTATGGCCGGGCGGGTGGCGACCGCGGTGGCGCCGGATGCTTGCGTCTGCCCGGACTGCCTGGCCGAGATGTGCGACCCCGGCGACCGCCGCTGGCGCTTTCCCTTCATCAACTGCACCCAGTGCGGGCCGCGCTTCACCATCACCCGCCGGCTGCCCTATGACCGTGCGAATACCGCAATGGCCGGATTTCCGCTCTGCGACGATTGCCGGCGCGAATACGAGAACCCGGCCGACCGGCGCTTCCATGCCGAGCCGACCGCCTGCCCGGCCTGCGGGCCGCGCCTGTCGCATGACCTGGCCGAGGTGCTGGCGGCGCTGCGGGGCGGGCGGATCGTCGCGCTGAAAGGGCTCGGCGGGTTCCATTTGCTGTGCGACGCCAGCAACGGCGACGCGGTGGCGCGGCTGCGCGCGCGCAAGGAACGGGGGAATAAACCCTTCGCTTTGATGGCGCTGAATGCCGTGAGCGCTGAGCGGTGGACGTGTATCGGGGCGTTGGAGCGGGCTTCGCTGGAATCTGTTGAGCGGCCGGTGGTGCTTGTTAAGCAAGGCCAGGGCTCTGCCCTGGACCCGCCAAGGGCCGTGAGGCCCTTGGAACCCATCCCTAAAGTGGCGGGGTCCA
>CAIXDS010000046.1 GCA_903918195.1 uncultured Acetobacteraceae bacterium
CGCCGCTATATCGCCGCCATGGAACTCGCTGGCCGTTACGCTTACGCCGGCCGGGAATGGGTGGTGGAGCGCGTGCGCCGGATCATCGGCGGCGCGGTGACCGAAACGGTCCACAACCATCACAACTACGCCTGGCGCGAGACGCATGACGGGCGCGATCTGTGGGTCGTGCGCAAGGGAGCGACGCCGGCTTGGCCGGGGCAGCGCGGCTTCGTCGGTGGCTCGATGGGCGACGATGCCGTCATCGTCGAGGGCATCGACAGCCCGTCGGCGCGGGCTTCGCTGTATTCCACCGTGCATGGTGCCGGCCGGTTGGTCGGCCGGCAGGAGGCCAAGCGTATGTTCACCCAGGCAGAGATGGCTGCATGGCTGAAGGAGCGCGGCGTGCTGCTTGCCGGCGGCGATCTCGACGAGAGCCCGATGGCCTACCGGCGGCTGCCGGAGGTGCTGGCGCAGCACGCCGGCACGATCCGGGTACTGCACACGCTGCGGCCGGTCGCCGTCGCCATGGCGGGGGCTGGCGAGTTCGATCCGTTCAAGGACTGAGCGATGTTGTTGCGGAGCTTCCGCATCGATCCGGCACGGGGCGGCGACCGCATTGAGCGGTTGCCGTTCCTGTCGCATGGACCGGTCGAGGTTCAGCTTCGCAGCAGGCTGACCTTCCTGATCGGCGAGAACGGCTCGGGCAAGACGACGCTGCTGGAGGCGATCGCTGCCCGCTGCGCCATCCGGCCGGGCGGCGGCCGCAGCTACGCCGAAACCGACGACGAGCGCGAGCCGACCGCCATCTCCGCCGCCGTCGAGGTGATGTTTGGCGTGCCGCGTCGGCCGAAGGGCCTGTTCCTGCGGGCCGACAGGTTTGCCGAGACGATGGCCCGGGCTGGGCGCCTGCCCATGCCGGGCACCGGCGAATGGCGGCTGGCCGACGAACAGAGCCGTGGTGAAGGCGTGCTGTCGCTGCTGACCGCGCGGGTGGATGGCAGCGAGGGCCTGCTCTACCTGCTGGACGAGCCGGAGACAGGATTGTCGCCGCAGCGGCAGATGGCGCTGCTGTGTCTGCTCGATGAACTCCACCGCGATGGTCGATCCCAGGCGCTGGTGGCAACCCATTCGCCGATCCTGATGAGCCATCCTGCAAGCGATCACCTGTGGATCGACGAGGGGGGCATCACGCAACGGTCGCTGGAGGAGCTCCCGCACTGGCGGGACACACGGCGGTTCATGCGCGACCCGGAGGCAGCGCTGCGCCGCCTGCTGGAGTGAGCCCCAGCGGGGCCCGGTCGCCGACCTTGCGGCGTCGGCGGACCTGAGGGGCGCCAACCCGAAGCGGGGAGAGGGGTCTGAACGCTGACGCCAGACAACGTCATCATCCGGCCGAGATCAAAAATTCAGCTCTGCCAGAACCTTGGGCAGATCGCGCGCGGTGTGGACGATGCGCGCGATCCGCGGCGCCCTCGCCGACGCCTCATAGACCAGCAGGTAGGGAAAGCCGGTCAGCGACCAGAACCGGTATCGCGCCGATGTAAGCTCCGGGCGAAACCGGCCGATGTCGGGCCGTGCCCCAATCAGGCGGGCGGCCGCATCAACGGTGTC
>CAIXDS010000047.1 GCA_903918195.1 uncultured Acetobacteraceae bacterium
ATCGCCTTCGAGAAGGTGCTGATCGAAGCCGGCGCACCAGTTGGGCTTTATACCAACTTGCTGATCACGCACGACCAGTGCGACCAGGTGGTGGACGATCCACGCATCAGGGGCGTCGCGCTAACCGGCAGTGTCGAGGCCGGCCGCAGCGTCGCCGCACGGGCCGGGCAGAACCTGAAGGTTTCGTCGATGGAACTCGGCGGCAGCGACGCCTTCATCGTCCTTGAGGACGCCGATCTCGACCATGTGATCCCCTGGGCTGTGTGGGGTCGGATGTACAACACCGGCCAGACCTGTTGCGCTGCCAAACGGTTCATCGTGGTCGAGGCAATTGCCGACAAGTTCCTTGAAAGGTTCCAGGCCGGACTCGAGGCCCTCAAGCCGGGCGACCCGCTGGACGAGAAGACGACCCTCGGTCCGCTGTCGACCGAAACGGCTTTGCTGGCACTGCTGAAACAGGTCGATACCGCCGTCGCGAACGGCGCGAAGGTCCGCATGGGCGGCAGGCGCATCGACCGTCCCGGCTCCTTCATGGCGCCGACGATCCTGACCGATATCAAGCCGACGAACCCTGCGTTCCGCGATGAGTTCTTCGGCCCGGTGGCAATGGTTTTCCGTGTCAGGAACGAGGACGACGCCGTCGCACTTGCCAACGACTCCGACTTTGGTCTCGGCGGCTCCGTGTGGACCAAGGATGTTGCTCGCGGCAAGCGGATTGCAAGCAAGGTCGAGACCGGCATGATGTTCATCAACAACATCGATTGGTCGGATGCGGAACTGCCGTTCGGTGGCATCAAGAATTCCGGCTACGGGCGCGAACTCGGCGACATGGGCATCCAGGCGTTCGTGAACAAGAAGCTGGTTCGCACCTCGACGGCCAGCGCGCCGGCGTAACGGCCTCACGCCGGGCAACCGACGGGGTGAGCGCAGCCGCGCGCACCGAAACAGTCCTCGCCGATCACGATGATCGAGGCAGTGCTGGGTCTTGGCGCGGGCGCCGCGCCGTTGAAAGCCTGGGCAATCCAGCCTTACCCCAGGCACCAGAAAAGGTATCGAGCCATGTCGAGGAAGCGGATGCAGGCCGCGGTCGTCACCGCGTTCGGAAAGCCGCTGGCGCTGCAGGAGTGGGACATCCCGACGGCTGGGCCGGGGCAGATCCTGGTCAAAACAGAGGCTTGCGGCGTCTGCCATACTGATCTTCATGCCGCCAAGGGAGACTGGCCGCTGAAGCCAACCCTCCCGTTCATTCCCGGTCACGAGGCGATCGGTCTCGTCGTCGCGCTCGGCGCGGGCGTCACGATCGTCAAGGAAGGCGACCGGGTGGGTGTGCCATGGCTGTATTCGGCCTGTGGCCACTGCGAATACTGCCTGTCCGCTTGGGAGACCGTTTGCGGCAAGGCGGAGTTCGGCGGCTATACCAGGAACGGCGGGTTTGCGGAGTACGTTCTCGCGGACCCGAACTACGTCGCGCGCATCCCGACGGGCCTCGGGCCGAAGGAGGCCGCCCCCCTGATCTGCGCGGGCATCACCACCTACAAGGGAATCAAGGAGACCGAGGCGAAACCCGGCGAATGGATAGCGATTTCGGGCTGCGGCGGCCTGGGCCACCTTGCGATCCAATACGCCAAGGCGATGGGCCTGCATGTCTGCGGCATCGACATCGATGATGGCAAGCTCGACCATGCGAGGCGGCTTGGCGCAGATCTGGTCATCAACGCCAAGACCGCCAACCCGGCCGAAATCCTGAAAAACGCAATCGGCGGCGGCGCGCATGGCGTGTTGATCACGGCGCCGTCGCTTCCCGCGTTCAAGCAGGGTGTGGAAATGACCCGAAAGCACGGGATCTGCGTGCTGAACGGCCTTCCCCCAGGAGAATTTCCGCTCCCGCTCTTTAATGTGGTTGCCAACTGCATCACGGTGCGCGGCTCGTTCGTCGGCACCCGCAAGGACATGGCCGAATGCCTCGAATTCGCGGCGGATGGAAGGGTTAAGGCCGACATCGAGCTGCAACCGCTTTCCGCGATCAACGACATCTTCGAACGGCTCGAAAAGGGCGAGGTGCCGTCGCGTGTCGTGATCGATTTCACAGGTGGGAGCCAAGCGATGGCGGCCGTGCCAGCAAGGAACGCCGTCGCCGCCTGATCTCGAAACTAGAACCTGCTCAAATCATTGGAATTATACCAACGCTTGGAGAATCTGACTCATTTGTGAGCTTCCCCGACGCGGGTCGGTTCTGATTCAAGATGGCGAACGGAGGAGGTTCGCCATGACGATTGGGCTTCGGTCGGATTTTGACGCGGCAGGATTGCGGGCGGCGGCGCGCGGCAGCAGCGATGCCGGGCAGGCGCGGCGGTTGCTGGCGCTGGCGGCAATCTACGACGGGGCGAGTCGGACGGAGGCGGCGAAGATCGGCGGGGTGACGTTGCAGATCGTCCGCGATTGGGTTCTCAGGTTCAACGCGCAGGGGCCCGCCGGTCTGATCGATCGGAAATCGCGGCCTTATGTAGCAGCCGCCACCAGCCAGCTATTGTCAATGAAAATAAGGGTTTGTACCATACCCCTGCCTGTGCCAGGAAGGCTGCGGAGCTGGTTCGCTCGGCGGGGTCATCATGGCGCAACACTTTCTGCTTTCCGC
>CAIXDS010000048.1 GCA_903918195.1 uncultured Acetobacteraceae bacterium
GGGTGCGGTCCTGCGCCATTGAGCAAGTCGGCCAGCCGGTGCTGGAAGGGGCGCTGCATGTCGCGTTCATGGTCGGCGTTGCCGTGCCTGCTTCTCTAGCCGTCGAGGAAGCCACCCATGTCGGCAGCGCTTCGGGCGCAATTACGGTCTCGTCTGTCATAGCATCATCTCCTTCGGCTTATTTTTGCAACCGGTCCGCGGCCTTCCGCGCTGATGCGGCACCTTCGGCGGATCGAACATCTCGCCTGCCGCACGTGCCTCCAGCCAGTCCATGATCTCCGCAGGCACCTCGGAGGCTCCCTTGGCCCAGTTGGTGCCTGTGCTGGTGGCGTAGCCGCATTCGACCGCGACGGCACAGGTCGACCAGCGCAGCAGGTTCAGCAGTTCCAGATAGCGCGACTGCACGCCGTACGCCGGCGCGAACGGTGGCGGTTCCAGCCGGCCCAGCAATCGCGCTTCCAGCCACACCTCGATGTGCGGTGGCACGCAGCCCTTGCCGCCGCGAAGCCACTCCTTGCCGGTGTTCGGATGATAGCCGCACCACTGCGCGACCTCTGTCGCACGCCAGCGCAACAGACGCAGGATCTCGGCGAAGTGTTCAGGAGTCATTCAATCCGCCTTTCTTGCTTCTTCCAGCATTTTCTTCGCAAACTGATGTCGCTTGCTGCCGGGAGCCGCGTCTTCGATGATGTCCAGCAACTTCGCGATCCGGTTCATCCTGGCAGGTTCTTCCGCACGCACGGCCACATCAACTGGCCGGCTTCGGCCTTCGTAGCGGATCTCGGAGCCACGCTTCCCGGCGGCCCGGTATTGTTCCAGACGGGCTATCGAGATCGGCCGTGGAGGCGCCGGCTCGAACACACCTTTGGCCCGAAGCTCCAGCCACTGTGCGACCAGCGCCGGGATCGCCAGCCGTCCGTGGCGCCAGTGAAAGCCCGAGACCGACGAGTAGCCGCACTGGCGCGCAACACGGCCGGCACGCCAGCCAAGAAGGTCCAGAACCTCGATGAAGCGCGCCGGCGACATGACCTCAGTCTCCTATGTTGCCCGTTTGAAAAGTGAGAGTGTCGGCCGGCGCATACATGTTCAGTACCGTCTGCGTCGCGGCCACGTAGCCTTCCAGCCACGCCTCGACCGCCAGCTTGGCATCTCGGATCGGGATTTCACGGGCGAGACTGAGCTGGTGCATGACGCTGACCGCATGACCTTCCAGGATCCAGCGCTGTTGCTCTTTGCTGAACACCGACATCACAGGTCGACCGGAAGTGTGATGCCCAGCAGCCCGGCGGCAGTCTCGATCTGTTCGAGCGTCACTGCCCGCGGCCGACGACCTAGCGCGCGAAGTAGGTAAATCCAAGCCCTTTCAGCGCGATTCTGGATCTGATAATCAGCCTCACTCAGATAGCAGCGCACGTGATCTCCTTCGAGCATACCTACAGAGATTCGCAATGCCTCTTTACCGCGGTCGGACACCGACAGATACAATCGACCGACTTTGACAATCGTCACTTCTCGTGGCGTTATACCGTAGTAACTGATCGGCACACACCAGAGCTTCTGGCCGAC
>CAIXDS010000049.1 GCA_903918195.1 uncultured Acetobacteraceae bacterium
AACGCCTGATGCGCCTGTTGCAGCTCTGCCTGTAGCCGTTCGATCCGCTGTTGGGCCGTCTCCGGGCCGGAGCTGCGCGGGCGGCCGGGGCGTCGTTTGGTCGCGTCTGGAGCAGGGGAGGGGGCGGCGGCTTCGGTGTCCGTGTTCATCGGGGAGTCCTCGGCAAAATCGAGTCGAATGGTTGCATCGCGACCCGGAAAAATCAGCCGCCCGTTTCTGGAGTCACATACTTGTGAGATCGCGCACGAGTCTGGAACTCCTTGGCATGTGAGGTACGGCGGATCGACTCAGGCGGAAAATTCTGGTGCCGGATTCCGGGAATCGGATAGCGTTTAGGGAGACGGACGAGCAGGCACGGGAAGGTAAAAAGTGCCCAAAAAGGAAAACAGCAAGTTGGGCGCGGATATCCGCGCCACGCACCGGACGGCCCCCAAAGGTGGGGCCGCGCGGTGCTCCACTTGGCAAGGGAGGCGCTTCGCCCTCCCGTTGCATCCCTCCCGAGCAGGGGGCTTTCGCGCCGCCCTGCACCCACGACGAGGGGCGTTCCTGCCCCTCGACCCAGACCAACCGTGCGCCGGTTGGATACGCGCCAGGGCCTTGCCGCCCTGGACCGGCAATCAGGGGGCCTGGCCCCCCGATACCCCCCGCGTCGGGCTTTCGCGCCCGACACCACGAGCAGGGGGTGACCCCCTGCACCCCCTCCCATTCCCGCCATGAAACCTACCGCCGAGCGACGCACCGAACCCGAGAAGGCGACGGAAACCCCGGCGGTTATCGAATTGCCCGACCTTCGCCAGCGCACGAAGAAGGTGACGAGCGGCAGCGCCACACGGCAGCGGAAAGACGGCGTATTTGTCCGCCTGTTTCCGGAGCAGCGCGCGCGCTTGGCGACGGAAGCTGCCAGCTCAGGTGTGAGCATTCCAGCTTATCTGGTGGCGGGCCGGCTTGGCGATGATGCGGTTCCGCCGCCCATGCGCCGCCGCCGCGTGACGGTCGACACCGCCGCCTTGCTTCAGGCGTTGGTGGCCTTCAACCGCGCCGGCAATAACCTCAATCAGACCGCGCGCGCCTTGAACGAGCTGCTGTTGATCGCCCAGGAGCAGAGCAACGCGCGGCTGGAAAAGCTGGTGGAGGAGTTGGCCGAGGCGATCCGGGGCGTGCCCGGCATGTTCATGGAACCCGTGGCGGCGATCCTCGCCGCCGTGAACCATGATCGCGAAGGGTAACCTTCACGGCGACGGTGCGCGGCTCGCCCGGTATATCCTGACCGGCGAGAAGGGAGAGATTGCCGAACTCGTCGGCACGCGCGGCCTGGAGTGTTTTGGCCGTGATCCCGTGGAGGCGTTCGCCAACCTGGACCTTCTGGCGGCAGCGGACACCAAATGCGCCAGGCCGTTTTTTCATGCGCAAACGCGCCTTGCGCCCGGCGAGCAGCTCAGCCGCGAGCAATGGCTGGAGGTTGCCGACCGGGAGGAAAAGCGGCTCGGCTTTGCCGGTCAGGCGCGCATCGTCGGGTTTCATCGCAACCTCGAAACCGGCGAAACGCATCTTCACGTCGGCTGGTTCCGCGTCGACCTTGAGACGCGCCGGGCAATCGATCCCGGTTTGTTCAAGAACAACCTCAAGGAGCTATCGCGGCAGTTCGAAAAGAAATTTGGCCTCAAGGAGGTGAGCAACCAGCGCAAGCCGGACAACCGGACCCGTGCGCCGGAGCGGAACGAGGTGGAGGAATCCCGCCGCCTCAAGACCGACCTCAAGGCGATCCGCAACACGATCCTCGATTGCTTCGAGAAATCGGACGGCGGCAAGGCGTTTCAGGCGGCGCTTGGCGCGCACGGCATGATGCTGGCCAACGGCGACCGGCGGGATTGCTTCGTCGTGATCGACCTGGCGGGCGGGCAGCATGCCCTCAACAAGAAGATTACCGGCCTGACGCTGGCGGAAATCCGCAACCGTCTCGGCGACCTCAACCGCACCCAATTGCCCGGCGTGGAGAAGGCGCAGGCGCAGCAACAGGTGCGCGAAGCGGCACGAGAGGCCCGCCACCGTGCCGACCGTGCCGAGATCGAGCGCGCCGCTCAACGCGCGATGCAGGAAGCACAGGCGGCGGAGCAGCGCCGGGCGGACGGCGCGCCGGAATCCCGCGTTGCCGACGAGCAGCCCGACGGCACGGAGAAGCGGCCGGAGGACATGCGCCCGCTCGGCAAGACGGCGGGTGAGATCCGCACCGCATGGGCGTTAACCCGCGTTACCGGGGATCTGCAAGAGGCGCTGGCGGCGCACGGCATCGCCCTTGCCGAAGTTAGCGCCGAGGAAGCGCGGCAGAGCGAGCGCACGGCCGCCTTTGCCAAGGCAATCGGCGGCAACGCGCGGCAATGGCGGGAGGGGGAGATTGTCGCGGTCGACGGACGCGGCGACGTCTACCGGCTCGATCCGCGCACGACCGGCGACGAACGCAGTGTGATCGAGGCGCGGATCGGCGGGACGGCCGGGCTGTTGAGCGTGACCGCGACCAAGGAGGTAATGCTGGAGGCCGCCAAAGCGGCATGGCTGGACGCGCGCCGCGCCGAGCAAGAGCGGGTGCGCCCGGCGAGCTGGATGGAAGCCCGCCTTGCCGAATATGCCGCGACGGCGCGCCTGAGCGGGGCCGTCATCCAGCGTGATCCCGCAGGCCGCCGCGTTACCCGACTTGAAGCTCTCGCCGACCGGCTGAAACCGGCCGACGCGCGCGTGAACAAAACCGCGACCGTCTTCGGCGCGGAGGCATTCGCCGCCCGGCTCGAAAAGGCCGGAATTACCATAGCACGGGCGACCGCTACCGACCTGCCTGTCCTCGACGCCTTGCGGCGTGACGAGGAGCTGGAGGTGTCGCTTGCCGAGTTGAGAGAAGGGGCGCGCAAGAGCCACCGTTTCGCGGCGCTTGAGGTTGGCGAGCTGGCGGCCGTGACGCGCAACGGTAACGTCCACCGCATCAATCCGGACAAGCTTGGCGACGCGAAGCGCTGGCTGCCCGACCAGCCACCGAGCGTGATCGAGGCGCGCGCCCTCGCCGAGATTAACCGCGAGCAGACCGCCGAGCTGTGGGCCGCCCGGCGCGAGGAGACCTTGAGGGCGGCGGCGGAGCGGTCAGAGAAGTGGGACGCCAAGCGCGACCGTCGCGCCCTGAAAGGCCGCATCAAACACGCCGTGCGCGAGACGCTGGCCGACGCGGTGACAGCAGCCGGCAAGGCGCGCCGCGCCACCGGCGGCACGCTTACCGGCGTGGCGAAAGTGACCGAGAGGCTGTTTGGCTTCCTCGGCGACCTGGTATCCGCGCCGCCGCCGCTCACCCCGGACCAGGCCGACCGCGCGGAGCGGGTGGCGGAGGAAAACCGCGAGGCCCGCGCCGACCAGGCGGCGCGGCAGGAGCGGACCGAGGCGCAAGACTGGTTGCTCGCCGAGCAGCGGCGGCAACAGCAGCCGGAGAACTTCGCGGCCGAATTCGGCCGGCCGCCGTCGCGCGACCGCGCGCGCGACGACGAGGACGGGCGAGGGCGCGAGCGCGAACGATAGAACCCGTGCCGTCAGGGACACGGCACGGGGCAGCAAGAACCGGACGACAGGGGCGGCGATCCGGGGGCTATTCCGCCAGGCGGTCAAAGCCGTGCTCGGCCGCGCCGAGGACGAGCCGGAGCCGCGCCGACGCGGCAGCGGCGAAGCGGGCCGAGCCTTTCCCGCAGCGGCGCGGAACCTCCTGCGCCGCGCGGGCCGGATTCCGGCGGAAGCCTACGCGGCAACAACCGCCTGGCTCTCCGATACGCTCGACTGGTTGAACATGTGGGAAGCCAACAGCCTGGACGACGGCAGCGAACTTGACGACAGCTTCAATCCGCAACAGGATCGTTACTTTCCGCATCCCTAGACTAGCGCGGGGCTTCACATGACGGAGAATCCAAGACCACACACCCACACGGCATTTATCCTTAAACGCGAAGGCAAGCGGCAGAAATTCGGGCGCTGGCTCGAATGCGGCATTGGCAGGATCGGCACGGACGGCGTGGTCAACGTCTATCTCGACCGGCTTCCGGTTGGCGGATTCAGCGGCCATGTCTGCCTGGCCCCGGTCGGCGCGAAGCCGCCGCAGCCAGAGCCGGAGCCCCAGCGCCCCGGCGAGGACGACGAGGAAGCCGCCGAAGGCTGATCCGATCACCGGCCGGGCACATGGTAGGGATCGGGATCGTAGCGCCCCACCAGGTCGGGACAGTCGCGCGCGTCGAAATACGGCGGCGCATAAACCGGCTGCGCCTCCGACTGCCCGGCGAACCAGGCCAGGCCATGAAATTCCGGGATATTGTAGAGATCGGCGGGCGGATAGACGCGCCGCCGTTCCGAGCGCCAGCTTTCGCGCGCGCCGGATTGCCAGTCGTCGCTGGCGCTAAGGCTAGGATCGATCCTTTCGCTAGAGCGCTTGGACATCCATTCGGCGGTTTCGGGATCGTTGGGCGCGAAAGCGAAGCTTGCGCCGCTCATACCCAAAAACGTGTTCGCCTGATCCTTGCCGTAGATCGCCCGGAGCTGGTTGATATCCTGCAACACCGGAAAGAGCTGAATGCCGTAGCCGGCCCCCTGCGCCAGCGCGGCCGATACCATGCTCAGCTTGCCGAGCTGGGCGAACTCGGACAGCAGGAACAACGTGCGCAGCCCGCCGCCGCCTTCATGGCGATAGAGCGCATTGAAGGCACAGGTAACCACGAGGCGCAGCCACGGGCTGAAGGTTTCCAGCGCATACGCCGGCAGCATCACATAAACGGTGATGGCTTTTTCCTTGAGGCTCCCGAAGTCGATACCGTCCTTCGCCAGATCGTCAAGCATGGGTTGCGAGAGCAGCCATTGCGTTTGACTGGCGGCGGTGGCGACAATACCGTCATTGGTCTTGTTGCTTTCCATGAACTGGCCGGCAAGGCTGGACATCTGGAAATTGCCGGACGCGAAAATCGCTTTCGCCACCGCCGGCAGATCGCCGGTTAACATGCCGCGCACGTTGCGCAGCAGCGGCATGCGGTTCGCCGCGCGGGCGCGGTTCACCTCCCACATCAGCAGCGCCAGCACCAGGTTGCGGGCGCTGATGCTCCAGAACGGATCGCCGGAATCGGGCAGCTTGACTAGCGCTTCCGCTATCGCCGAGGCGTGAAGAAAAAAATGCGGCGAGGCGGGATCGAGGGCGGCGAGCGGGTTGAACCCGGCCGAGCCGAGCCCGAGCAGATCGACGGGGTTGAGCATCACCACGTCGCTGACCGTGCGCCGCCAGCGCGCCGTCACCGCCGCGTTCTGGCCCTTGGGATCAATCGAGATGATCGAGACGCCCTTGAGGCGCAGGAGGTTGGGGATTTCGAGGGAGACGCCCTTGCCCGAGCGCGTCGGCCCGAACACCGTCACATGGCGGTTTTTATCGTAGACAACGGGGCCGTGCGTCTCACCGGTCTGGGGATTCCAGGCGAGGCCGAGGGAGATTGGCGGCACCGCGCGGCCCCGTCATTTGCGGCGGGCGCTGCGCCACTCGATCCGGTCTTGCTCGATGTGCTGGCGCACCATGCGTTGCGCGCCGCCACCCGGCCCGCGCACCGCGAGCCAAAAGCGCAGGGCAAAGCCGACCAGAAAGGCGGGGCCGAGGACGACCACGAAGACGTTGCTGAACACCTCCGGCCCCCACAGCCACCACAGCACGGCGGCAACGCCGGCCGGGGTGGCGACCGACGAGATCGCCATGGTGGGATCGCGCGGCCCGCGCGCGCCGCGCATGCCCACCACCAGCAACAGAAGGCCGACGCCGACGACGGCGGCGAAGCCGAGCAGGGTTTCGGTTGAGAAGGTTGCGACGTCGCGGCCGAACACCAGCGCGGCGAAGGCGCACAGGGTCAGCAGGATCGCGCCGGTGCAGGCGAGCGAGACATGCTTCTGGAACGGGGGCGAGGCCCCAAGCTGTTGCAGACTGTCGGAAACCGGCAGCACGACCGCCGAGAGGGGGCCTTTGATACGCGGGTCACTCATGCGCCACGCTCCATGCAGCCGTCCCTCACGCGAAGTTGATTGCGGGTGTGTTTCAGGGCGACCACGGGGCAATCAGGGTGGACGTTCCCCCGGATTGCCGCTGGACACAAGCGGATGATCCTGCGTCGTTAAGAGCGCAATGACCTGCGGGGATGCGACGTCTCGACACCGGGAGCCGGGTCAAGGCACAGGCCCGGCAGCTATCCCCTTTTCTAAATTGCGATGTTCAGGCAAACTGGTTGCCCCAGAAACCTTGCCGGGACGGACCGTGCCGATAATCAACGGCATCACAGTTGGAACTGGTAGAACGCTACACCAACGAGGATTAGCCGTGCGCGCGTTCGCGTGCCTTTTGATCCTTGTAGCCCTCGTACTCAGTGTCCTGCCTTCAGCTTCTGCCAAGACTGCCGACAGTCCAACAGGCCAGATCACCACGCCGGCGGGATTTCTGGACATGCTGAAGCAGATAGCGGCATGCGACTTAAGGGAGATCGATCACGTCGCCCAAATCGTAGGCGCTAAGGCCACCATTACTCCAGGCATGATCGAGCGAAACGGGCATAAAATACTTGGATGGGTTGACATCAACCTAAATCCTATTCCGAAAATACTAGATGGAATGCAATTTCGATATTTAATTTCCATCGAAGGTGCGCGTTATAAAATTTCATATTTTACATCAAAAAATGTAATTGGAACGATCAGTTTCTTATCGCCTTCCGAAGTGGGCTGTATTGACGAGAGAGCTTTGACCAACGTCTTCGGCCCACCAGCTGACCGATCTACCGAGTTTCATAGCCGGGAGCAGCAACACGACACGAGCTACCAAGTCGCACAGAGTGATGGATATGTGACGAGGCTAAACGTAATGTTCCAAGACGCCGAGGACTCGTGTGCAGTCGTCATGCTGCTTGAACAAGCGCTAGCCGATACGCGGAAATAATAACTATAATTATGAAAGGTTACGGCAGTGGCAGACCCGGCAGCATTCTTCGCAAACATGCAAAATTTGCTGACAAAAACTATAGGTGCGTCAGCCGCACAATCTCTTGTAAAGCAAATTTATGCAATAGCTAAACTATCACCAACTATACTTATGAAAGATATAACAGACTTCAACGGCACTCTTACAATAGGTGGAACTGAGGGACAATTTAATCCAATAACAAACTCCATTCAAATACCGTCTATTCAAATTCCTTTAAATAGCAATAGCTTTTGGTTCGGAAGTGGCACAGATCTAGCGACAGCTATTTTAACTAATGGAAGTGTTGTATTATCAGAATCTACGAGTATTTCTTTAGCTGGACAGATTGTTGGTGTTCTTGCTCACGAAATGGGCCATTTCGAGGACAGTAACCTGGTTACTGATTTGGCTAAACTGAATAAAACTGTCGGTATCAATGAGGGGTTCTTCCTCGGGATTAAGCTCTTGAGCGAAGGCAAGGCGACGGCTAACGCAATAAAAGTAGCGATAGAAGTTGCAAAATCAGGAGGAGGAGTTGCAAACGAAGTTTATATTCCATTAGTTGGACCTGTTACCGCAAAAGATAGAGAAGTACTTCAGGCAAATCCAGACCCTAATTCCATAACTGCTGTTGGCAATTATGCAACATTATACAGCGGACTCGGAAATCCGACATACGCCACCGATTATTTGGCGAACTATAGTGGAACCAAGGATAAAAACCTTGGCTTGGGAACATTAATACAAGCAAAAATTACAGAAGGTGCAGACCAAAAACTTTCGTTGTTTGATCTAAAATTCGCAAACGACTCTGGCGCTGCAGTTTATAGCGCAGATATTGTGTACGATTATACTACAATGACGCGCTATAATGTTGACGCAAAAGAAAACCAGCTTTGCTCAGAGCATTACAACGGAGATGGAACCTCCCAACTGACTAACTTCGCCAATGCTGGACTCAATGGCTATGCTTTTGTGATAAACGCAAGCGTCACCAGCCTCATCAACGGTAGCGAAACCGATAAGACGGCCTCTATCACCGGCAGCCAGTGGGGAATCAATTCTGCCGTTTCGCTGGCGGTTACAAATTTCGGGTCCATCTCGGGCGGTTCTTCCGGTACCGGTATTGCCTTGAACGCTGGCGGCAGCGTCACCAACGGCAGCACCGCCGACCTAACTGCCACGATAACCGGCCTTACTGCCATATCGTTCGGCAGCAAGAATGCGAGCCAGGTGTCAAATTTCGGTATCATCACCGGCAACACCGGGATCAGCACCCTCGCTCCAGGTCCGCTCACGATCACGAACGGCAGTGAGACTTATCGGACAGCCTCCATCAAAGGCAATGGCGCTGGTTGTAATGGAGTTTCAGCGGGTGGCTCGACCACAGTGATTAATTTCGGCTCTATATATGGGAGCAACGACGGCCTCGGGTTGACGGGAGGAGATAATAATAGCGTTACAAACGGCAGTAATGCTGATGTTGACGCTTCTATTTCTGGCGGAATCGGCATCTTAGCGGTCGGGGCTAATAATGTGGTGAATAATTTCGGCACTATTTCCGCCTCGTACTCCGATGGCATCAGATTATCGCAGGGAGGCACCATTAATAATGGCAGCGCTGCGGACACGAAGGCGTCTATTACGGGCGCTGGATGGGGCGTCAACTGTTATAGCGGGACGTTGACGAACTACGGAACGATAAGCGGTGGTAGCGGAGGCGTTCTAATTAGTTCTGGGACGGTGAAAAATTTTAGCAAAATTTCTTCTTCGAAGGGCGCTTCTGGTACGGCAATCAGCTATCAGCCAGGAGGGACCAATCGTCTGGTCGAAGGGCCAGGTTCGGTAATAGTGGGCGCAGTATACGGTTACGGCACCCTCACCGTGGAATTGGCCAGTGGCGCTTCTGCGGGGACCATTGGTGGGCTAGGCACCAACATCAACGGTGCCAGCACGATTGCAGTAGATTCCGGCGCAATCTGGACGTTCAGCGGTGCCAATAGCATCGCAAGCTTCGTGAACAACGGCACTGCGATCGTCGCAAGCGGCGGCAGCCTCAACGTATCATCGGCGGTGGACCCGTCGAGTTCCGGCGTTTTCCAGTTGGTGACCAATGCATCGCTTGAGATCGCTGCCGCCCTTGGCACCAACGTCAAGATGCAGTTCCTCGGAAGTTCGCCGACTAACAAGCTAATCATCGACAAGGCTGCCAACTTCGGAACCAATGTCGGCACCGCGTCCTACGCCGGACCTCTGCTGGAAAATTTTGCTGCGGGCGACGTGATTGACCTCAAAGGCATCTCCCCGGCTAGTTTAGGGCTTAACTACACTGCGGCCACTGGGGTCCTGAAGATTACCGGAAGCGGTGGCAGCGCACTAGCGACGTTGTTGTTCCAGAACTCGACACTCGGTGCCGGCACGTTCCACGCCGCTTCCGACGGCTCCGGGGGCTCCGGAGGCACCTTGATCACACGCAGCTAGTGTTCCGGCTCCAACTCTAGCTTCGCGGCGGACCTTGGCGAGGATAGCCTAATACCAATCGCAAGAAGGTCTGACCCGTCCGACCCGGTTCTGCCCCGCTGGGCCTGCTCCAGTGCCTGGCGCGCAAGTTGCTGATATCTTTCGGCTCGGACCGACGCGTCCCATGGATCAAACCTTCCTGGGACTGGTATAACGCGGTCAGCTACCGATCCGACATGCCGCGAGGTCGATTTTCCCTATTCTCTGATGGGGGTATTGAGGGCAAACTGGTTCCGTTGGCAACGTTCCGGGGCGGCTTATGTCCATTCGTGTGTCCGGATTCTGGTCTGATATTGCCGGGAGTGCGATTGCGTCGCCGCGCGCGGGCATTGTTGAAAGGAACGACGCAGGCCAGGGAATGCGCGCCGCATTCCGGGTAAGCTCATCGGCTTTGTCGCAGGTTGCCACAGGTCTGTTCCTGGCACTCAGCGCGTGCGCTCCTCAAGCCGGACCCGGACAAGTAGTAACTCGCGTTACAGCGCCTCCGTGGAAAACTGCCGCCATCGAACAGCATGAAAATGCGGCGTGCAATCGTGATGCTAAAGGTATCGTTCAGGTGTTCGTCCAGTGCATGGAACGACGTGGATACCGCGTCGATCTAATTGGACAGGGTGGCCCAATTGGACAGCGTGGCTTGCCAACAAGCCTCGCACAAATTATAGATGCGCCGCTTCCGGGGCTAAAACATACAAGGAGTGCCTTGTCGCAAGAAGAGTTGCAAAATTATATAAATATGTCTGATGCGGCGATTGAACAGGATTCTAAAGCATGGATAACAGAAGAATACGATAGAACAAAGTTAAAATTTGTCAGTGATGTTTCGAACGTTCTTGTGCGACATGGGCAGGAAGGAACTATCGTCACGATCAATGCTGAATATTCAAGCAGATTTGTTTCTTTTGATATTCGTGGAAACCGAGTTACATGCGTTTCATATTCATGGGACCCTTTTAATGGTTACTTTAATGGCGCCGGTTCTAGGTGTCACTCTGTTATGACGGAAGAAGATGCTCGTCAGGCTGTCGGTCCCCGCCAGAAGTGGGAGGAAGGAATGCAACAAATCCGGCAACAAGTTATCGAGCACACGTTAGATGTCATGTTAGGTGGTTCGCGAGCTTCTAGTCCCCCTGCGCCAAGCGGCAACACCAACATACCGGGGCCGTCCATCTCTGGCTGTAATAAGCTCACGACCGGGTCCTTTGTGTCAGGTGCGATGGGCAACTTTTGGTGTGATTGATTTCTATCGAGCAGCCAGAACTCCCCCCCCTCCCTCCTATTTGTAATAATGTCCTCTCCCATACATAGGCCGGAATGGCTACGGCCTTCGTATGTGCGTCTGTGTCCATGTTGTTCCGAAATTCAAGACTTTCGGAAGCTCCGCTTGCCAGCGCCCTTTCAAGGGGTTAGGCTTTCCGAAAGATATGACCGAAACAGATGCCCATTCCCGCCGCCTCGGTTATGCCCGCGTCAGCACCTACGGCCAGACGCTCGACGCGCAGCTTGAGCAGCTCCGCGCCGAAGGGTGCGCCAAGATTTACCGGGAGAAGGCCAGCGGGGCGCAGGCCGACCGGCGCGAGTTGCTGCGCCTACTGAAAGACCTGGCCGCCGGTGACGTGGTGACGGTGACGCGGATCGACCGCCTGGCCCGCTCGACCTTCGACCTGTTCGCCATCGTCAAACGCATCGTGGACGCTGGCGGGCAGTTCCGGTCACTGGCCGAGCCTTGGGCCGACACGTCCACCAGCACCGGCCGGTTGATGATTGCCGTCCTGGGAGGCCTGGCCGACGTGGAGCGCGATCTTATCCGCACCCGCACGGCGGAAGGCCGGAGCCGCGCCAAGGGGCGCGGCCAGCACATGGGCCGCCCGCCCAAGCTCACCCCGCAGCAACAGGCCGAGGCCCGTCAGCGTCGCGCCGAGGGCGCGACGCTCAAGGAATTGGCGCAGAGCTACAACGTCGGCGTGGCGACGATTTCACGGCTGGCGGTATGAAGCAGGCCAGACGCTAGGCCGTCGTACTTCCGTCGATCAGCTCTGCCATCGTGGTGACGAAGCGCTTGGCTATCGCAATGGCCTCGCCAGCCAGCTCGGGGGATATGTCAGAACCGGGGCCGGTTTCGTAATCGGCAATCGCCTTGAGATTGTAGGCGAAGCCGAGGAAGGCACGCAGCTCATCATTGACGCGCCCGTCATTCTTGACGAGCCGATGAAATTCCGCGTTGACGCCTCGATGGGTTTTCGCGGCGTGTCCGGTTCTCTCCGAGATCAGCGCTTGAGCGGCATGGAATCCGGCAAGATAGGCCGTGCGTCCCGCGGCGTTGTTGTAGTGCATCGCCAGCATGCCATCAGCTTCGTCGAGCAGCTTGTGCGCCTTGGCGAGGAAGTATCCGGTTTCTGGGGTCAGAGGTCGATCCCTTCGTTTCGGATTTCCCGCATCAATGGCGTGCGTTCGTTGTAAGCGCCAGCGGCGTAGGGCATGGCCTGCACAAGTTCGCCGGTCTCGCTGGAGATGTCAGCGGTCACACTGGCCAGTCGGTGCAACTCGGGGCCACGGTCGATCATGTCCCGCAGGAACACCGCCACATCATAATCGGATTCGGCATGCGCGTCGCCGCGTGCGCGTGAACCGAACAGCACCACGCGCTCAAGCCGTGGGCCATATATCTCGTTGAGCGCAGCACGGAAGCGTTTCAGGACAATGTCGTCATTCGGTGTCATGGTCACTGGCCTTGTCTGCGATCAAGGGACGCCATCTTTCGGCATCGCCCCTTATCACCTTTGACGGTCATCGGCATCCCTGCCTCTTCCGTGATTTCATTATACCCTAACAAAAATCATCTTGGAATAAATATCGGGGCCTGTTCCTTTGCTACCGGAACCCCAAGCCTCTCAAACCGTAGGGCGTGGCCGACCGCCGCCGCGATATTCCCGCGTGAGCAGCGTGAGTGCCGCCAGACCATAAGATGTTGAGTCAGAGCGCCGCGTGTTGCGTCGCTGGATCGTCCGGGCGCTGCGGCGGTTGCGGCGCATCCGCCGGGTGTGTCTCGAACCACAGGGCATCGGCGCAGAAGTCGATTTCACCGGGCCATTCGAGACTGCGCCCCCGCTCGCCCACCTTGACCCGTGCGAAGAACGCAGGATCGGTGAAGGCCGCAAAGATGCCTCTGCCAACCAGATGATCGAAGCGATTGATGGTCGTGGCCCCGTTCGCCCACGTTACCGTCACGGTATGGGCTTTTGGGTCGGCGACAGCGCCGGTGATCACGTTTTCCAGAACCTTCGGCACGTTCAAATCCTCTCCGCGGATAAACGCCGCGCCCACTGGCAGCAGCGGGCGCGGCGACCGTCCCACATTCCCGCGTGACACGAATCGCTTTTTGAATCAGGGTAGGGAGTTATCCGGGTGAATTGCGCCCGGCCCCGTCAACCATTCTGGAGAAACCGAGCCCAGAAAAGCAAAACCCGCCACAAAGGGCGGGTTCTGAAATTGGTTTGAGTGATGAGAGAGTCACGGCCTCGCAAACCGACTCTCCCAAAACTCAGGCCCACCGTCAAGCGAAAACGCTGTTTTCGCTAACGGGCGGCTTTGTGCCGATTTTCGGCCCCCTTCTCTGTGCGCGGGTTGCTGCTGCAACCCCAACGGAGAATCCATGCGCCCGCTATCCGACCTATTGCCTCCCCTGCCGGGCTTCGGCTTGCCCGCCAGCCGCGCGCCCTCGCCGGTATGGCGCAACAGCACGACGAGCGCGCTTCGCTTTCAGCCCATGTCGAAGAAGCAAGCCGCCAAGCTGTGGCACGAAGCCCGCCGCTTCGAGCGCGACACCCGCCAGCCGGGCAAGCAGGACGGCGCGCTCGGCCGCAACGGCCTGGCAGTGCTCTATGTGCTGCTGTTCGACTTCCTCAACTACGCGAGCGGGCAGCTCGACCCGGCGATTGCGACCATTGCCCGCGCCGCCAACATCAGCGAGCGCAGCGCCGCCCGTGGCCTGGCGAGTCTGAAGGCCGCCGGTGTCCTCAATTGGGCGCGCCGCTGCCTCGCCGAGATCGGCGAGGCCGGGCGCATGGTGTTCCGTCAGCTATCGAACGCCTACGCGGTATTGCCGATTAGCCAGTGGCTCGGACACAAGCCCCGGCAGCCAGCTCCCCCGCCCGAGCCCGGCACCTGGGGAGATCATCCCCCACTGCCCCCGCAGCTCGACCAGGCGGCGGCCGAGAGCAGCTTTGCCGGGCAGCTTAGGACGCTGGAGCTTGACGAGCCGGGCACGGTTGCGGCGGCGCTGGCGCGCCTTGGTCGGGCGATGCAGGGCCGGCAAGCTCAAGGCTTTACCGGACTGCCAGCCTGACAATGAAACCTGTCCAGACTCTCTTTTCTAAAGAACGCCTATGAAAAACTGACAACCAACCACCGCCGACCAAGAGAAAAATCGGAATCGCGCAAAAGCGCGATAGGTTTTCTGCGCCCGCTACGCGGGTTCTTTCTCAATTGAAGCAAACAGAGTATTTTGAAGGCCCTATTATGAAACACGGGCGGGGCATGGGAGAAAGCGGCTCAGGAACAAGCCATATTGAAGCTCAGGCGATGCTCGACGCCTTTGCCAGCGTTGGAGCTGTCAGCTTCGATGTGACGCGGACGACGCGCACCGGCGACAAGGACGGCTTCCGGCGCGGCGTCAGCCTGGCCGACCTCGCGCGCATGCTGCCCGCGATGCTGGACGTTGCCGCCGGCACCCAGCGCAACGTGATCGTGCGCCCGCATGGCCCGGCCGTGGTCTTCATCCAGCTCGACGACATCAAGGCTTTGAACCTCGCCCGCCTCGCCCCCGCCGTGTTTCTCACCCTCGAAACCTCACCCGGCAATTTCCAGGCCTGGGTGGCGCTGGCCGGCATCGAGGACAAGGATTTTGCCCGCCGCTTGCGAAAAGGTACCGGCGCGGACCCGACCGCCAGCGGCGCAACGCGCGTCGCTGGCAGTCTCAACTTCAAGGACAAATACGCCCCCGACTTTCCGCGCGTCACCCTCCGCCAGGCTAACCTGGCGCGGCTCACCACCGCCGCCGAGCTTGAGCGGCTCGGCCTGGTGGCCGAGCCGGAAGCCTCGCCCCCGCACAGCCCCCCTGCCCGCTCGCAGCCCGGCCCCGGCCGCCGCAAATGGCCGAGCTACGCCCGTTGTCTCGACGGCGCGCCGCTCAACAGCGAGGAAACCGGCCCCGACACCAGCCGGGCGGATTTTGTGTGGTGCATGACCGCGCTCACCTGGGGCTGGAGCACCGAGGAGACGGCCGCTCGGCTGATGGAGGAAAGCACCAAGGCCCATGCCAACGGCCCGGGCTATGCCGAGCTTACGACCCGCAACGCCGCCCTGGCCGTGGAACGCCGCCGGCAGCAGCAGCAGCCAAGACGTCACCGCATTGGATAGCAACTCGCTATCATAACATTATGCTAGCAATTTGCTATCGATAAGAATTGATATACAAAGCGTCAGAGACATGCTAGGCTTACGTTTTCAATTCGGGATGTTAAGCTTATGCTGCAAGCTGCAGTCATTGCCGCCGCCAATGCCAAAGGCGGGTGCGGCAAAACAACCACCATCTTGATTCTCGCCGGAGAATATGCGGCGCAGGGTTACCGCGTTCACATCATCGACGCAGACCCGCGCCGCCGCGCCATCAAATGGGCCGAAGCTGGAGCCAAGCCCGCGAGCATCACGGCGACCGAAGCAAACGCGGCAAATATGCGTGTCGAAATTGAGAAAGCCAGCAAGGGGGCGGATGTGGTGTTGATCGATGTTGAAGGCACCGCGAACGCGGCCTTGACCTTGGCCGTTGCCTACGCAAATGCCGTGATTATCCCCGCGCAGATGAGTCCGCCTGATGTCGAGGACGGACTAACCACCATTCAACTTGTGCAGGATATAGCCCACGCTTCGCGCCGGGTTATTCCCTACGGCTTGCTTTGGTCGAATGTGCCACCGGCCATCCGTTCGCGGGAGATGATGAACCTTGAAAACCAGGTTTCCGAGGCCGGAGTCCCGGTTATTGGCCGCGTGTTTCAGCGGTCGGCCTTTGCGGCGATCTACAGCTTTGCGACCACGCTTGACGAACTGCCGACCGGTGAGGTTCCCGGCCTCGATAAGGCGAAGGCTGATGTTATCCGCCTTACCGATGCACTGGCTTTGTTGATGGCAAGCGCCGCTCCGCCGAGTAACACCAAGGAGACTGCGGCATGACGACCGAACCCCTACGCCGCCGCTCCCTTCTGCCCGTGCAACCGCACCAGTCCCCCGCTGTCAGTGAGGCGGAGATTGCCGCTGTCGCTAGTCGAAACGGCTTTCAACCAGCCCCGGTGCCGAGTAGCGATACCGGAGCGACACCTCGCCGGCAGAGGCAGCTAACCGGACGGGTTCATCAATTCAACGTCCGCTTGAAGCGTGAGACGGTGGATTTTATTTATGAACAGGCGAATAGCCGCAACGTGCCAATTGCTCAGGTTATTGAGGAAATGGCCGAGGCGTTAATGCACCAGCAAAGGACGTAGCCCCCGTGTTTCTTTGGGGGTGCGCGAGGGGGTTTTACCCCCTCGCAGGGCACGACGCTGTGCGTCGTGCCCTATTTATGCCGCCGCCTCGGTTGCCGTGGTTGACGATCCGCCCGGCGAAGGTTCGATCAGCAGCCAGGCGACGGTGGCGAGATCGGCTTTGGATTTGAGCTCAGCGCGAAGGATCGTCGCGAGCTGGCGGCGGAAATCTTCATTGGCGCGGGCATGACGGACGACGACCGCACCGACAAGCGCCGCGCGCTTCTCTTCCGCCACCTTCAACGCCTGATGCGCCTGTTGCAGCTCTGCCTGTAGCCGTTCGATCCGCTGTTGGGCCGTCTCCGGGCCGGAGCTGCGCGGGCGGCCGGGGCGTCGTTTGGTCGCGTCTGGAGCAGGGGAGGGGGCGGCGGCTTCGGTGTCC
>CAIXDS010000050.1 GCA_903918195.1 uncultured Acetobacteraceae bacterium
ATGGTCCGACCGCGTGATCACCACCCCCAAGGCCATCAAACCTCTCCCAATACGCGACTCGGCGCCCATAGGGATCGAATCCGATTTTCACCGCCCTGGGAATCCCCAACGAGTCACGATCAGCGCGGACTGGTATTAGTATCCCGCGTCACTCATGGCGCACAGGTTCATCGTCGTCCGCTAGTCCAGGAAATGCCGCAAGCGCGTGGAGATACCAGTGCAAAGTTGGCGATATGGGAGACAGGCGCTTCCTGGGCTGTTGGGCGCAGAAGGGCAGCCAGGAGAGTGGAACGGTGGCCGCCATCAAATTGGAATGGTGGCCGCGATGCGATTGGAATAGGTGGCCGCCTTCGTCGGACGGTCAGATCAGTGACGCACGGCCACGTAAAACGGCGACCGTTTCGGGCAGTTCCTGGCGCGCGAGGGTATCGAGATAGGTCACCACATCGACCAGCGGGGCGCGGAGGGCGGCACGCAGGCGGCGCACGGCATCGAGGGCGGCAGCTTCGTCCAGTTCGAGGGCGTGGCGGATGAACACGTCGGGGTGCTGCGCTTCGATGCGGAAGGACGCCAGCGTGGCGGCGGGGAAGTCGCGCAGGTTGCGGGTGACGATGACGTCCACCCGCCCGACAATCGCAGCAGCCAGCACGTGGCGGTCCGCCGGATCGGGCAATTTCAGCGCCGGGATCAGCCCCTCATAGCCGTCGATAAGCGCATCCGGCACGGCTTCCTCCATCAACGTGCGGGTTCGGTCCAGCCGGCCGGCCAACTCCGGCCGATCGCGCAGCAGGGCGTTCATCCATTCGGCGTTGATGTCAGCCGTCCAGCGAGCGCGGAACATGCCCGTTCCGGCCAGGTGCATCAGCAGGTCGCGAAGCGGCGCCGGGTAAAGCACGCAGGCGTCGAAAAGAGCGGTGAACGCCATGCCCGGTCAGTAGCCGAGACCGAGGCTCTGTCCCTCTTCGGCCAGCGCCGCGGCGGCTTTGCGCTGCTGCGCCTCTTTCGCAGCACGATAGGATAGCAGGTGGTCGAGGCGGATTCGCCGGTGGGTTCCCACCTTGCGGAACGGCACATCCCCCTGCTCGATCAGCTTCACCAGATGGGGGCGGGACACATTGAGCAGGTCTGCCGCCTGTTGGGTCGTGAGGTCGGCATCCTGCGGGAAGACGGTAACGGCGCGGCCCTGTGCGAGCAGCGCCATCATGTCGGTCAGCAACTGCACGGCGGGGGCGGGCAGGACGAAGGTCTGCGCCGACCCGCCTTCGGAAACCGCTTCAACGCGGACGCGCCCATGGCCGGCAACGCGCGCGAGCACGCGACTGCCCTGCTCAGCTTGGAAGCGGGCGGCATCATCGGGAATGGCGGGACAAGACTCCCTGGCAAGGGCGGTCATGGCTGTTTTCACGGACAGGTTGCGACAAGCGGCATATAGGCAGCGACTGGCCCAAACGCAATATCCGAAACACGCCGACCATGCGGCAATCGCCGAGGACAGAGCGAGCACGTTGCGCACGAAAGGATTTGCCCGGCTCGTGGCAAACCTGCCGGGCCATGCGTCCCGACCTGTCCCGACTCCGATGCCGCTAACTCGGGACGCCGCAACCCAGCAAAACCGCCGTGTCCCGACCGTCCCGAGCGTTCCGGCCGGAAATCAGGGAGGGAGAAAAAAACAAAGCGCCGGCATGCCGGACCGGACGATCGGGCATCCCAGGAATAGAATTCTCACGCGCAAAAGGAAGAAGGGGGGCGGGACACTACGGGACGCCGCCGGCAGTCAGCCCACCACCGCCCGCCGCTCCGCCAGCGCCACCACCTCGCCCGGCAGCCGCCCGCAATGCTCCGCCCATGCCTCCATCAGCGGGCGCCGACGCTCCAACAGGTCGGACCGCGCATATGCGGCCTCGGCCTTGTTCTTGATCGTATGGGCCAGTGCCGCTTCCACCACGTCGTGCCCATCGCTGCGGGTCTCGCCGGCCCAATCGCGGAAAGTTGACCGGAACCCGTGCGGCACCACCGCCCGGCCCTCGATATCGCGCCAGCGCGGCAAAGCGCCTTCCTCGCCGCCCTCGTTCATCCGCCGCACCACCTCCGATAGCGCCATGTCGGACAACGGCACCGCTTTGCGCCCGCCGGGGAACACCAGATCGTTCGGTTCCTTCATCAGCGGGCGCACGGCGGCCAGCACCGCCAGCGCGGCAGGCGACAGCGGAACCCGGTGCAGCTTCCCCGCCTTCATCCGATCGCCGGGCACGGCCCACACCTTCCCGTCAAGGTCCACCTCGCGCCAGCGCATGCCGCGCACCTCGCCCGTTCGGGCCGCGGTCAGGATGACGAAGCGGAGCGCCAGCGCCGCCGCGCCGTCGCGCCCGGCGAGGGCAGCCATGAACGTGCCCATTTGCTGCCAGGGCAGTGCCGGCCGGTGCGCGACCCGTTGCACCTTGCGCGGCGGCGGCAACTCGCCGGCCAAGTGGCCGCGCCAGCGGGCGGGGTTGTCGCCGGTGCGCCATCCCTTCACGCTCGCCGCATCCAGCACGGCTTCGATGCGCTGGCGAACGCGCGATGCCGTTTCGGGCACCTTTTCCCAGATCGGCCGCAGCACCCGCAGCACGTCATCGGTGCCGACACGGGCAATCGGCATGTCGCCAATGATGGGGAACACGTGCGCCTCAAGGGTCGCGGTCCACTGTGCGGCGTGTTTTTCGTTCTTCCAGCCGGCCGACTTGGCTTTGACCAGGGCTTCCGCCGCCGCCTTGAAGGTGCGCTCCACCGCTTCCAGCGCTTTCCGGCGCAGTTCGGCCTTGTGTTCCTGCCGCGCGGCGATCGGGTCGCGCCCGTCTCGTAGTGACGCCCGCGCCGCCGCCGCCAGCTTGCGCGCCTCGGCCAGCGGGACGCCGCCGGGTGGGTCGCCAACCGGCCCCAGGCCCATTTCCCGCGCCTTGCCGTGCAGCGTGAACCGGAACAGCCATGATTTCGTGCTGCCGGGTTCGCCGTCCTTGTTGGTAGGCGCAACCTGAAGATACAGGCCGTCGCCATCCCCGAACCGCACCGGCCGTTTTGAGTTCGGCGGACATTGCAGGGATCGAACCGAAA
>CAIXDS010000051.1 GCA_903918195.1 uncultured Acetobacteraceae bacterium
CCCGGCAGCACGCGCACGGGCTCGCCGAGCGCCTGCATCAGGCGGCGGCGCAGCGCCCCGAGCGTGTGGCCGGCCATGGCGCAGCCGACGCAGGCGCCGGTCAGGCGCACGCGGATGCGGTCGCCGATGATGTCGACCAGCTCGATGTCGCCGCCGTCCCGCTGCACATCTGGCCGTGCCTCAGCGATCACCTGCGCGACGATAGTCCGGCGTGGATCGTCGGAAAGCTCCGTGGTCCGGAGGGGCGTGTCCATTTTCTCAATCCAGATCGTCGATGGAGGTGATCAGGGTGCGGCTCTCGCGCGGCGGTGCGGCGGCTGCGGGTTGCCAGCCCTCTGCCGCCATCGCATCGAACCGATCCGCAGGTCGTGCGCGCGCCTTGGCGCGATCCACCCAGGCCAGCCCGCCATGCACCAGAGCAAGGCTCACCTCGTTCAACAAATCCTCGATGTCGTGGCCGTTATCGACGATCACCGGTTGGATTTGTGCGCCCATCAGGCGGCGGATCGACGAGGTGCCGATCGAGGCGGCATAGACGGCCGAGCAGCCCTGCAGGAACTCGAGCTTCGCCGCGACCTTGTCCTCGACCGTGCCGGCAAGGCCCGCTCGTCCGTCCGCTCCCACCTGCTCGGCCAGGACGAACTGGCCGACGCCGATCAGGTCGGCGCGCCCGGGCGAAATATCGAAAACGACCAGCCGTTCGGCCGAGCCGAAATGCATATCGACATGGATACGGTCGGTCGAGGCGAAGGCAACCCTGAGCATGTGCGTTCTCTCGGCTTACGTGGCGAGCCCGGCTGGAGCCGCAGCGGCGGCTTCCTGCTCGCGCGGCGTGCCCTGCCAGTAGAGCGAACGGTAGGGCGGCACCGCGCGCTGGCGGGCAGCCAGCAGGTTGGCGATGTCGAACAAAATCTGGCGGCTGCCGCGATAGCCGGCCTGGCAGCGCGCATAGCCTCCATAAACGTCGCTCAGCGGAAACCCTGCGCGCAGCAGGGGAATCCCCAGCCGCGCCGCGATTTCGGTGCCGTGCGAATTGGCGATCAGCAAATCCGCGCTGGCGGCGCGCGCCAATGTCTCAAGGTCTTCGAGGTCGCCCACCACGACACGCTCGACCGGCAGTTCGGCGAGCCCGCGCGCACGCGCCGAGGCAACCGCGGCCACCACCTGGGCACCGGCACCCGGCAGGAAGCGAAGGAAGGCTTCCAGCAGATCGGCATCCGCGGCAATGGCGATTCGGGCGGCACAGATCTGGAAGTGGCAGTCCACCATGGCGTCGATCAGCTGAGCGCGGTGCCGCTCGAGGCGGGCCGGGACAGGCCGGCGCGCGATATCGCTCAGCGTTTGCGTGAAGGCATCGCAGGCCTCGACGCCGGCGAGACTGGCGAAGCGATGGTCGGGCACGCCGGTGCGATCGTGCAGCAGGTCGGCCGCGCGCGCCAACGAATTCCCGATCACCAGCGTGGCGATCGATTCGCCCATCGCCGCAATCGCCGCACGCGCCGTACCGCCATAGGTCAGCGTCGAGAAACCCGCCTCGATCATGTGGCCATCGAGCGAATCACCAATGTCGGGCAGCACCACGGGCTGCAGGCCGAAGGCTTCAATCCATTCCCGAATGGCTTCGATGTCGGCCGGACTGAGCATGGAGGAGGCCAGCACATTTACCTGCCGCGGCCGCCGCACCGGCGTCACCGACGCAGGAACCAGGGCGGCGATGATCGCCTCGACGGCCGCGGCGAAGCCGGTTTCGAGACAGCCCAGCGTGTCGCTGGCGCTGACCGGGACGATGGCGATGTCATCATGTTCGGGATAGCGCTCGCGAAAGGCTTTTACCGTACGCGGGATGTCGGCGCCCTGCGTCTCGGCCAGGGCGGTGGTGATCAGGCCGATCACTTCAGGCGCATTCTTCTCGGCGATGGTGCGCAGCGCGTCCACCACATTGCCGTCGGCACCGATCACCGCGGCAATCTGGTCCATCGCTGTGGTCTGCAGCGCGATCGGCTCCTGAAAGTGGCGCATGAAGAATAGCTTGTTGAAGGAGGTGCAGCCGCGCGCGCCGTGTTCCAGCGGCATCGCCTGGGCCAGCCCCAGGAAGGCCAGCGAGGCCCCTACGGGCTGGCTGATCTTCAGCGGGTTGACCGCCAGCGGCTTCTCGGAGGGGACGATCTCTGCCATGGCGCGGCGCTCAGGCCGCCTGCCGCGCCCAGCGCGGCGCCGTGCGGGCATGCTGCCAGACCGGGCTGTGCAGGGTAACAGCAAGATTATTCGCCAGTTCGATCGCCCCCGCGTAGCCGGCATAGCCGATGCTGCGCACGTGATCGACATCGAGGAACGGCACGCGCGCCTTGAGCGCTGGATAGATATAACGATCGCCGGCGATCAGGATGTCGGCCCGGTGCTCGTGGAAACTGCGCAGCAGAGCGGTCTGGTCGTTGTCCTGGATCATCAGCCCGTCCGGTCCCATAAGCTCACGGATACGGGCCTTGTCCTCCTCGGTGGATTTCTCGGTGCCGGTGGCGACAACGTTCATGCCAAGATGCTGCATGGCGGAGACCAGCGACCAGGATTTGTGGCCACCGGCGAAGATCAGCACGCGCTTGCCCTCCAGCAACGGGCGCAGCGGCAGGATCGCGGCCTGGACTGCCGCCTCCTCGCGCGCGATGAGCGCTTCCGTTCGCTGCGCAAGAACGGGATCGCCGACAACCGCAGCGAAGCCGCGCAGCGCGGCCGAGGTTGCGGCAACCCCATAGAACCCGCCTTCAAAGAACGGCGTGCCGAAGCGGTCGCGCAGCGTGTGCGCCACCCGGATCATCGCCTTGGAGCAGACCACCATGTTGGCCTCGGCGCGGTGCATGGTCTGCACTTCGCGAAACCGCGCATCGCCGGTGAAGCTGCACAGAATGCGCAGGCCGAGTTCATCGAACAGCGGCGCCACGCTCCAGAACTCGCCGCCGATGTTCCACTCGCCGATCAGGTTCACATCATGGGTGGTGATGCCGGAGCGGCTCGCGCCCGGCGGAACCGGATCGGGTTCGCGTGTGCCGATCACGTGCCGCAACATCACATCGCCGGCGATACGGTTGCCGAAATTCTTGTTGCCGTAGAAGCCGGCGCAATCCACCGGCACCACGGGCACGCCCCAACGCGCCTGCGCGGCCTTGGCCACAGCCACGTAGTCGTCACCATGCAAGGCCGGAACGCAGGTGGCATAGACGAACACGGCGGCGGGCCGATAGGTATCGATGGCCTGCTTGATTGCGTGAAACAGGCGCTTTTCGCCGCGCCCCATGATGACATCCATTTCAGACAGGTCGGTGGTCATGCCGACCCGGTAGAGCGTGGCGCCGCTGGATCGCGAGCCACGTCCGTCCCAGGACGTGCCCGCGCAGCCAATCGGCCCATGCACGATATGCGCGACATCGGCGATCGGCAGCAGCGCGTTGCGCGCGCCATCGAAGGCGCAGCCACCCTGTGTCGCGCCGGGCTGTGGCTTTGCGCAGCCGCTCTTCGGGCCCGCATTGTGCGAACAGTTCAGCTCGTTACGCAGGGCGGAGGCTTCGTCTGGTCTCATGCCACACTCCCGGGCTACGGGCCGGTGTTCGCAAGCATTGTGCCACGGCGAGATCCCTGGCCTTCCCCGGGATATCATCGCGAAGCGACCGGATATTCGTGCGTGGCGGTACAGATGACCGCACTTCGTACATTTTTGTACATTCATGACCGGCGTGCCGAGGCTCACGGTCAACGACGAGCCGCCTCGCCGCGGCATTCTGCACCTGGCACGCGTTATGCTTGTCCGTATATAAGCGAACCGCACCTACGCGAACCATTCAGATGGCGGTGCACGCCATCCGGGGGACCACAATCTGCATGACGCGCTTCATCACCCCGAAAGTACGAGACATGGCGCCCCGAGAGATGACGCCCAATGACAGCGTCGCCATCGAGATCGATGATTTCCAGGACGAGTTCACCGGCTGCGCGACCGGTGAATGCCGTGTCAGCGTGCTGCCAATCCTGTTCCAGATCAGTCAGATCATCAACGAGAGCGAGGACCTTACCAGCGCGCTGACGCTCATCCTGGGCGTGATGGAAGATCGAATGAAAATCGCCCGGGGCATGGTCAGTCTGTATGACCGGCAGTCGGAAACGATCTTCATCCACGCCAGCTTCGGCCTGACGGATGAGCAGAAGCGGCGCGGCATCTACTCGCTCGGCGAGGGCATCACCGGCAAGGTCGTCGAATCGGGCAAGGCCGTCATCGTGCCGCATATCGGCAGCGACCCGGGCTTTCTCGACCGCACCCGCAGCCGCGAAGAGACGGTGGCGAAGAACTGCACATTCTTCTGCGTGCCGATCATCCACGGAAAAAAAGTTCTCGGCACGATCAGCGCCGAACGGGTCTATGCCAGCCGCAGGCTGCTCCGCCAGGATGTCGAGCTGCTCGCCACCATCGCTTCAATGGTCGCGCCCGCGGTCGAGCTCTACCTGATGGAGAACGTCGAGAGGGTTCGCCTTGAGAACGAGAACCGGCGGCTGCGCAGCGAGCTGAAGCAGCGCTTCCACCCGTCCAACATCATCGGCAAATCTAAGCCGATGCTTGCCGTTTATGACCTCATACAGAAAGTCGCCAGCGCCAAGGCCACCGTGCTCGTTCTGGGCGAGAGCGGGGTGGGCAAAGAGCTCGTCGCCAATGCGATCCATTATAACAGCGCCTTTGCTGATGGACCGTTCGTCAAGTTCAACTGCGCGGCGTTGCCGGAAAGCATCGTCGAGAGCGAGCTGTTCGGCCACGAGAAGGGTTCCTTCACCGGCGCCGCCGGACTGCGCAAAGGCAGGTTCGAACTGGCCGATGGCGGCTCGATCTTCCTCGACGAAATCGGCGAACTTAGCCTGGGCATGCAGGCCAAGCTGCTGCGCGTGCTGCAGGAAAAGACCTTCGAGCGGGTCGGCGGCAACCAACCGGTCAAGGTGGATCTGCGGATCATCGCCGCCACCAACCGCAACCTGCAGGACATGGTGGAAAAGGGGCGATTCCGAGAGGATCTCTACTACCGGCTGCATGTTTTTCCCATCACCATCCCGCCGCTGAGCGAGCGCGGCAGCGACGTCATCACCCTGGCCGACCACTTCGTCGCCCGCTTCGCCCGCGAGACAGGAAAGGAGGTCAAGCGGATCTCCACCCCCGCGCTGAACATGCTGATGAGCTATCATTGGCCCGGCAATGTCCGCGAACTCGAAAACGTGATCGAGCGCGCCATGATCCTGTCGGCCGATGGCGTCATCCACGGCTACGACCTGCCGCCCTCGCTGCAGACATCGGAAGAAACGGGGACGTCGTTCGGCTGCGGACTGGACGCCAAAATAGCGGCGGTGGAATATGAGATGATCGTCGAGGCGCTGAAGACCCATAAGGGCAACATGACCAAGGCAGCCGAGGAATTGGGCCTGACCCGGCGGATGCTGGGGCTGCGGATGGAACGCTATAAGCTCAGCTATAAGCCTTTCCGACGGGAGTAAGAAAGGCCAGGGCTCTGCCCTGGACCCGTAAGGGGCCGAGAGGCCCCTTGACCCCATTCCTTAAGCCAGGAAACGCGCCCGCAGCCAGGCGCCCAGGACATTGATCAACGTGACCAGGCCTAACAGCACGAGAATCAGCGCCATCGCTTCGCGATAGGCGAACAGATGAAACGCAGTGATCAGTTGCAACCCGATGCCACCGGCACCAATCACACCCAGCACGGTGGCGGCGCGGACATTGTGTTCCCAGCGGTATAGCGTCACGTCCACCACGCGTGGCAATATCTGCGGCAGCACGCTGAAGCGCAGCACCGCCAGCCGCGACACGCCATGGCTACGCAACGCTTCACCCGGCGCCGTGTCAACATGCTCGATGATTTCAGCGTAGAATTTGCCGAGCATGCCGGTTGAATGGCAGGCGAGCGCCAGCAGGCCGGGCAAAGGCCCGAAGCCAACGGCAGCCACGAACATGATGCCCCAGACCAGGTCGGGGATCGAACGCAGCGTGTTCAGCACCAGCCGCGCAGCATGCGACACCACAGGAAACCCGCTGCCCTGCGCAGCAAGTGCACCGAGCGGCGCGGCAGCAGCGGCGGCCAGCACGGTGCCACAGATGCTCATGGCCAGCGTCT
This sequence comes from uncultured Acetobacteraceae bacterium, assembly GCA_903918195.1. Classification (GTDB taxonomy): domain Bacteria; phylum Pseudomonadota; class Alphaproteobacteria; order Acetobacterales; family Acetobacteraceae; genus Rhodovastum. Next base: position 6,153 of record CAIXDS010000051.1, read on the forward strand.
CGGCGAGCGGCCGGCCCCAGCTTTGCCAACGACTGAAATCGGGCGGCAGCGAGTCGCCGAGCAGGACCAGAATGGTGGGCAGCGCGTCGCGATAGCGCACCAGGTTGAACGCGTCGGCATAGGCGAAGGCCACAGCGATCGCCAACGCGGCAGCGACAAAGCCGGCATAACCGTGCACCGCCCGGCGGCTTCCGTCCGCGAGGACAGAAACCACAGCGTCAGCGCGATCCGCCGCGAAGTTCATGGAGCCGGAACGGCTTCGGGGCTCTCCTTGCGGATCGCCTCGATCCAGGTACGGACGCGATCGACATCGGAATCCGTGCTGGCGATGAAGGCCTCGGCATTGAACACCTGCAGCGCCGCCGGGTCGGTGACTTCGATGAACGCCTTGCGGATCTCTTCACGGAATGCCGGATCGAGGCCCTCGCGGAAGGTCCACATGTATTCTGGAATGGCCGGCGATTCCGCCAGCACCCGCGTTGCGGCGGCGTCGATCCTGCCTTCACGCAGCAGCCGGTGATAGATCGGCAGCGACAGCCCGCCAGCATCGGCGTGGCCCTTGGCGACCGCGAGCGCCACCGCATCATGCGCACCGAGTACGCGCAGCGTGTAGTCACGCCCGGCCACCAGCCCGGCCTCCAGCAACTGATAGCGCGGCACCCAGGTGCCCGAGGTGGAGGCAGGATCGCCGAACGCGACCTCCTTGCCGCGCAGATCGGCGAGTGTCTTCGCCGGGCTGTCAGCACGCACGATCACTGCCGCCTGGAAGGTCGGGCCGACCACCGCATGCGACGGCCGCGCGAAGGGCTGCAACTTCGCACGCCGGCTCTGCAGGATATAGGTCACCGGCCCGAGATAAGCGATGTCGAGCCGGCCGAACCGCAGCGCCTCACTGGTGGCGGCATAGTCGGCACCGACCACGAGTTCCACCGGCAGGCCGAGGCGCTTTTCCAGATAGGCGCGCAGCGGCTCATTCAGACGAATCACTGTCGGTGCGGACTCGGTCGGCAGCAGGCCGATCACCAGCTTGGCCGGCCGCGCATCGGCGTGGGCCAGCGTGGCCGCGCAGGCAAGCAGCCCGACCAGGATCGCACGGCGGGAAAGCGATGTCATGGCATATCCTTTAGCAACGGCGACAGCGCACGCAGATTGTGAAAGACCCGCCCGCGCGCGGCGCTGTCGAACGCGCAGGGGGTGCCGTTGAAGGCGACGCGGCCGTCAACCAGGCCGACGATCCGATCGGCAATCGCAAGCGCGGTGTCAAGCTGGTGCAGCACGATGACGACGGTCAACCCGCATTGCCGTACCGCGGCACGGAAGTCGTGGCTGAGTTGGCCGACCAAAGCCGGATCGACCGAGGCAAACGGCTCGTCGGCCAGCAGCAGGTCCGGGTCGCGCACCAGCGCGCGCGCCAGGCCAACGCGCTGCCGCTCGCCGCCGGAGAGTTTCCCGACCGGCGCATTGGCGCGCGCCAGCAGGCCGACTGAATCAAGGGCCATGGCCGCGCGCTGCCGCAGCGCCCGCGGCCATGGCAGGAGCGACAGCGGATGGCGCTGGTCGGCGAGGCCCAGCAGCACATTGTCGATCGCCGAGAGGCGGCCGATCAGCGCGTGGTCCTGAAACACCGTGGCCGTGCGCCGGCGATGCGCGCGCCATGCTTCCGCCCCGTCCAGCGTGCCGATCCCGGCGACCTGCGCTGTCCCGCTGCACGGGCGGACCAGGCCGTTGAGCGTGCGGATCAGCGTTGTCTTGCCCACGCCGGACCGGCCAACCACCGCCGTGATGGCGCCGGCCGTAATGACCAGCGACACATCCCGCAGCACCATCTGGCCGCCAAGGCAAACCGTAATCTGGTCCAGCACAACCGCCGGCGGTGCGTTGCCTGGCAGATCGTCGCCACCAGAGCGCCCGGCGCGGCCACATGGCGCCGTCGGCATGGCGTGATCCTGCCGTGGCGGCCCGATCACAACCCCTGGTCGTCGAGAGGGACCGCCCTGCCCTGGTCATCGCGCAACACGCGGCGCAGCCAGAGCGGCGGATTGCCGTTCAGCAGGGCCTGCAGCCGTTCGAGCACGGCGTCGATCTCGTGCGTGCCCTCGGTCTTGACCGGGAAGATGTCGGCGCTCTTGACGCGCATGGCGGCGAGATCGCTGATGCCGCGCGTGATCAGAATCGAGCAACCGGCGAGAAGCGCCACGCGGGTGCTCACCATGTCGCCCGACGCCGCGTCGGAGGCGAGGTCTTCCGCCATCATGCAGGCGCCGCCGTTGCGGCCGAAGCCCGGCTTCACGTCGCCGGTGGTCTTCTCCCCGGTAGTCTTGGGTACCGCGCGGTGCATTTTCACGACATCCTCGAAGGTCGCGCCGTCGCGGGTCACCCGGTAGAACACAACCTGCCGTGCATCAGCGAAGCCGGCATCCACCTGCACCAGGCTGTTGGTGGTCAGGGCAACCTTGAGATGGGCGTCTGCGGGCATGTGAACCTCTTGCGTGTGCGGGACTGGAGGGGGACGGCGCGGCGCGTCACGTCATCGGCACGTCGGTCGGCATGATCTCGTGGGCAAAACGCATGCGGAAGCTTGCAGGCAGGGTACCGCCCTCGGTGCCACGCGCCCGCCAGCGCGGCAGATCGGCAATCGCGATGGTGCCATTCGACAGCGCCTCGACGGGGATGATGTGCAGCACGTCGCGGATCACCGCGAAAAAGTCGATCGGGAAACGCGCGGCATCACGCGACGCCTCGCTGATCTCGAAATGGCAGGAATCATCGATGATGCGCACGCGCCCGGTGTCGCACTCGAGCCGCAAATGGCGGTTGAGCCGGAGCGGGTCGCGGAACTGGAACAGCGAGCGGCCCTCGTCGCTGAACCGCTTTATCTCGCCAACGATGTCAGCGTAGTAGCGCAGCACCATGGCTTCGACATAGGCGGCGCTGTACGGTTGTGAAAACGCACCGAGATAGTACGCCACCACCGATTCCAGCAGGGCGAGCCCAGCGGGCGAGATGTTGAGCGCCAGCACGGTGCCGTCGATCGCACCAAAGAAGCGGAGCAATCCGCCTTCGGCCACCACGGTGCCCTCGCGGTGCAGCGCCACTTTGCGGACAATGCGCAGGATGCGGAAGATTTCTGCCACGGCCCGGTCGCCGCTGCTGGCGCGTGGCAGTGCGCGGTAGATGTCCCAGGTGGTGCGGCCTTCCTGCGCGGGATCGTCGGATTCGAAACTTGCCTGCAGCAACAGGCAGGCGGTGCAGGCGGCGGCGACGCGCGCCGCTTCTGGCAAACGCGCCTCGGCCGCGCTCACGGCCAGGGTTTTCTTGCGCGTGTACAGCTCGATCTGCCGGTGTTCGGGCAAGCAAGGCGGCATCGATGACCGCGCAACGAGTTCGCCAGCAAGTTCCGGCAGCTTGTCCATGGTCGTGCCTTAAATGACAAAAATCGGCAAAGTGGCAAGTCGGTCGGGCACCGGATCCCGCGGCCCCGACCGCACCCTTACATTCTCACCATGTGTTGAGCAGCCACTCCTTGTTCTTGGTGTATTCCATATGGGTGAACAGCGCGTTGGCAATCGCCTCGCCCAGCAGCATCGCGCCGCGATAGCCGACGGTCGGATGCCGGTACAGCCCGGCCCGGTCGAAGGTCGGGAAGCCAACGCGCACCATCGGAATCTGCCGCTCGATGGCAATGTAGCGGCCCTTCGAGTGGCCCATAATCAGATCGACATCGATCTCCTTGTTGTCGATCCGCCGCTCCAGCTCCCACAAATCGGCGTTGCACACCACCTGCATATCCCAGTCGACCCGCTTCTTCAGGTCGAGTAGGCGCGGGTCCTTCTTGTAGGCCGAGTTGTCGTCGCCGAGCAGCAGCAGCACCGGCTTCAGCTCAACCTCCAGGCAGAACTCCGCCAGGCCCATCACCAGGTCGGGATGGCCGTAAATCGCCACCTTCTTGTCGGCGAAGAACATGTGCGCCAGGTCCTGCAGCGCATCCAGCGCCACCCCGCGCTCATGCACCAGCGACTCCGGAATCTCCTTGCCGGTAAGCCGGGAGATCGCCCGCAGCATCTCGTCGGTGTTGCGGATGCCGTACGGTGCCGGCGTGACCACGTTCGGCACGCCGAATTCCTGAGTCAGGTACTCCGCCGCCACAGCCCCTTCGTAGCGCGCCAGCGCGATCGAGCCGAGCGCGTTTGGCAGGCCCTGTAAATCCTCGACCGTGGTGCGGCCGTGGGTGTTGATCGACTTGTCCGGCAGCATCGGCGAGTCGAAATCCTCGATGTCGAGCAGCACCGTGCCGTCGATGCCCATCTCGGTCAGGTAGTGCTTCAACAGCACCGTGTCGCCCGGGTTCACCCAGCCGGTGAACACGTTGAGCTTACCGTTCGGTTCGGTCTTCTGCGTGGCAAGCGACTTCACCAGCGACTTCACGCACTCATTGTAGCCGCCGACCTGGCTGCTCTTGAAGCTCGGCGTGTGCACCGTCACCAGGTGGATTTCGCGGCCAGGAAATTCGCGGGCCAGATCCTCGCGGCAGAGGTTCAGCGTGCCCTCAACGTCGTCGCCGATCACCTCGGTGGAGCAGGTGGTGATGACCGGAATGACCCGCAGATGCGGATAGCGCTTGGCCAGCACCATCACACCCTCGCGGATGCGGTTGTTGCCGCCGAACACCGCCGATTCCTCGTGCAACGAGGTCGAGGCGATGTCGAAGTTCTCCTTGAAGTGCTGGGCGAACAGCAGACGGACGAACATGCTGCAGCCCTGGCCGCCATGCACCAGCGGGATGGCGTCCTTGACGCCGATACCGGCAAACTGCGCGCCGGCCGGCTGGCAGTCGTACATGGGGTTGATGACCCCGGCACGCTTTTTGGAAGTGATCTCGCAACCCATCGGGAATGCCTCTCAACCTGCGCCGTGGCGCCGGATCAATAGAGCTGGTGGCTGAGCTCGCGGTTCTTCGAGCCGGTGATGGCGATGTCCTCAAGCCGTGCCTTCAGCTCGGCCATCAGACTGCGCACCTCATCGGGCGAAGTCTCTGCGAACCACGGGAAGCGCTTGCGGAAATCCGCCACCATGACCGTGGCATCGGCGTAGAATAGCCGGTCCATCGGCGTGTCCCGCTTCGGCGCCTGGCCGGCCAGCATGTCGGTCGCTGTTGCCAGGATGCCGTCGATGTTCTCCTGCCGGTCCCAGGTGCGCGAGAAGAACTGCCACAGGCAGCGCTCCTGCACGTAGCCGAACAGCTCGTCGAGCTTGCTGCTCATTCCGCAGCCTCCTTGTAAGCCACCGCGCCACTGCCACGGATGTCCACACCGGCCAGCGACAGCAGGGGGTTGTTGACGGCGTTGTAGGCGTCACGCGCCAGGTTCACGAAACCTTCGAAGCCCATATACGGGCCGTTGTGATAGCCATGGCCGTTGACGTAGGGGATGTGCAGCTTCTTCACGAGCTCGCCCACGCGTGGGCCGGTGAAAATCACGTCCGGCTTGATCAGGTCGATGATCTCGAAGAACTCAAGCTCGTTGCCGTCATCGATGTAGTAGGTGCCGTCCTGGCCGCGGGCGATGACCTTCTCGAAATCCTCCTCGTGGCCGAACTTCGACGACATCGCCACCACGCGCATGCCGAGATCGTCCTCGACCGACTTGGTCCAGTGCCACAGCCGCGGACCACCGGTCCAGATCGCCATCTTGGCGCCCTTCAGCCGCTCCTTGTACCATTCGAGCTTGGGGCCCCACTTGGCATATTCTTCGGCGATCAGCTCCTCGCCCTTCTCCTCGATGCCGAAAAAGGCGCACACCTTGCGGATGCCTTCGGCCATGTAGTTGAAGCCCCAGCTGTCGATA